>DAOTZN010000338.1:0-13644 GCA_034434095.1 Anaerolineales bacterium | reverse complement strand
GGCAGTCGCAACGCCCCGCAAGGCAATAACACACCGTAGGCCCGACCCCATCCCCCTATGGCAAAGTGACCGCCACCTGACAGGTGACGGTCACTTCTACTTTCCCAAAATCGCCCTGACCTCAGGAGTTCTGATGGTGCGCCTGGTGCAGGAGCCATGTCAGCCCAAGACAAAGCATCCCCAAAACGACATATACCACAAAGCCGCTGGCATAGCCGGTTACTCCCTGAGCACGTACAAAAGCGCCCAAAATCGGGGGGATGGCAAAGCCGCCGAAGGCGCCCAATCCGCCAACCCAGCCTGAGGCACCGCCAACGGCCTGGGGGACTTCCTGAGGAACCATCTTGAAAACTGCGGCATTGCCTACGCCCATCCCCAGGGCCATCAGAATCTCGGCAACGATTGCCATGGCAATATTGCGAGAGAAAATCATTAGCACGGCACCAACCAGCATGGTCAACAAAGCAAGCAGCGCCGTACGCTCTCCTCCTAGACGGTCGGAGATTGAACCACCCACCACACGAATTACCGAGGCGAGAATTGAGTACACTGCCGTCAGCAATCCGGCAAGGCCTACCGAAACCTCAAACAAGGAAGTCCAATATGTGGGCAGCCAGGCGGTGAGAGCAATAAAACCACCAAAGGTGGTAAAGTAAATGCCCACCAACGGCCAGGTCTTCCACACACGCGCCGAAACCAGCAGGCTTTCCTTCATGCTTTTGGCCGGGAAAATTTCCTGGCCTTGCTTTTCTGCGAGCGCGCGCGCCTGCTGCGCATCAAGTTTTTCTTCCAACGCTTGAAAGTACCAGGCGTTCCGCCCGGTGTAAAAATACAAGCCAGTGCCAACCACCAGGAAAATCAACCAGATGAGGTAAGAACCGGCCAAGCCAACGCTACTCAAAGCCAACGGCAACAGGAACGAGAACAAACCCGGTGCGATATTCCCGAGGCCTGCATAGGTGCCCAGTGCCCAACCTTGACGCGATTGCGGGAACCAGTAAGACACCTGACTGATGCCCACAGAAAATGTGGCGATACCACAACCGCTGAGGATTCCTAAGAGTAACAATAGGGGATAGAGGGAAGCCGTCAACCTATCGGGGTAGAGGAAATACACTACCCCCGTCAGCCCGGCCATACCGACAATCGAGAGGGCCAACAGCACCAAAAAGGGTTTGCGCCCCCCAGTAGTATCCACCCAGGCGGAAAACGGGATGCGCAGGAGGGAACCGGAAAGGGAGGGCATGGCAACCAGGAAGCCGACCATCACCGGCGTCAACTGCATCACTTCTTGAAAGCGTTTGGCCGTCGGCCCAAAGAGCGATACCGCTGCAAAGCCGATGAAGAAACCCAGCGTAGCGCCAAACAAACCCTGGGTGGGATTGCCTTTAAATTTCATATTTCTGTGTTCTCCTATTCATTTTGGAATAAAGATGCGACAGTCACCTTGGACGCGAAATCCACTCACGCCTGATGCGAACGAGGCCGACGAAGCCAGATCACTACCTGCCAGGGACGGATGAGATAGCCCAGCGGCAGCGTGATGATGTGTATCAGACGAGTGAAAGGAAATAGGAACAGCAGCAAAAAGAAGTTAAACGCGTGGAGTTGGATAATCCACGGCAGGCTGCCCACCAGTTCAGGCCGGGGGCGCAAGACAAACAACGATACCAAATAGGGTGTAAACACGCTGGTAAACCATGTAGAACCAAAGCGGTAGTTGCCAGCCGTGAGCACACCGGTAATCAGGGAAACCAATAACAGGAGCAAAACAATCCAATCCATGGGGGTCGTCACTACCTGCAAACGTCGTTCGGTAAGTCGCCGCCAGAGCAGAATCAACCCGCCGGTCAGCGCCCACAAGCCTAACCCCAACCCGCTGAGTTCCAACAGGTACAGGCGAATGGGCGCCGCGTTCCACAGACGGAGAGTACCGGGCAAAAACAGAGCCACAAGATGACCAGCAAGGATGATGAGCAGTCCATAGTGGAAGGGGATATTCCCCCAATACAGTTTCTTGCGCTCGAAAAGTTGCGAAGATAAACTGGAGACGCTAAACGGTTGGCGTATCGTACGGTAGACAGTGCCGATAATTGCCACAACTATGGCGATGTACGGAAAGATTACGAAAAACAGGGTATTCCAGTTCACGGTCTAACCTCCTTGAAGGCAGATGCTTGCTGCCAGGCATGTTGAATCGTCTTTAACAACGAGACATAGGGGTTCTCACGTTCGGATTGCTCCAGGGCTTTCTGCATACGTTCGACAGCCGTGCCAAAGACCTCCAGTAACTCCGGGTGAGGCTGTGGAACCGTCCCCAGGTAACACAACACCGGGATTAAATGGTCGGGGAGTTCTCCATCGGTTGCAATTTGATGGTGGTGCAGTTCAGCATTGAGCAGTGAAAGAAATTTACCGCGCTGATAACTTTCTCCCCAAATTTGAAAACCGACATACGGTGCGCCAGGGGGATTCAGGTCAAAGGTACGGGTGTACAGTTCTTCCCACTCGTCAAGTGATAACTGTTGAATGTGTTCCAAAAAGCGGTTTAGGGTTGCGGGAGCCCGATCTTGCAACGCAGCCATCCCTTGCTCTAAACGCTCCAAATGTCCTGGCCGGGGATAACGCATGGCTTCCGCCAAAAGAATCCACAGGTTCATCATGCACCTCGCAAGGGCGGTGAACTAAACCCTACCCCTACCTCGCCCTTGTGCATCAGCGGATCCTTCAGAGTTTCGATGGACATCTCGCGATGATAAGGGGGCAACACAAAGCGTTCTTCCAGGGTAGGCTGGGTGGTAAGACGGTAAATCGCTTCGGCCATCTCGGCGGTCAGCCCGGCTTCTGCCAGCGCCTGCTCGGTTGCAGCATCAATGGCACCATCCACGGTCTTACGGCGCATATACAGACGTACCGTCATCAATTTTCGCAGCACCGGCCGTATTTCGGCTTCGTTGCCAGCAGCGAACAAGTTAGCCAGGTACTGCACCGGCAGACGGGCAGCGTCCATACGCTGCAACACTTCAAAATCGTGCTTCTCTTCCGAAAGGTCCAGGCGGAACAGATCCTCCTCGATAACGCTAACAACCGGTGAAAGCGGTGGAATGTAGTACATCATCGCCATTGTGCGGTATTCGGGATGCAGTGGCAACGCCAGTCCCCATTCCTTAACAAATTTATATGCCGGAGATTGTTGCGCAGCCCGGATCCAATCCGGCCCAATGCCATTCTCCTGGGCAGCAGCGATCACTGCCGGGTCGTAGGGGTCCAGGATAATATCGCGGTGGGCGGCGATGAGTTGTTCGTCGGGAACCATTGCTGCCTCAGGGATGCGGTCGGCATCGTAGAGCAGGACGCCCATGTAGCGGATACGTCCTACACAGGAATGGGCACAGGCCGGCGCTTGTCCGGTCTCCAAACGCGGGAAGCACAGGATACATTTTTCGGACTTGCCAGTGTTCCAGTTGTAATACACCTTTTTGTAAGGACAAGCCGCCACACACATCCGCCAAGCACGGCACTTGGTCTCATTGACCAGCACCACCCCATCTTCGGCGCGTTTGTAAATCGCACCCGAGGGGCAGGCGGCTACGCAAGCCGGATTCAAGCAGTGATTACAAATGCGTGGCAAGTAGTTAAAGACCAGGCGCTCTAGTTCCTGCAACTGGGCGCGTACCTGTTCCGGCACGCCTTTTAGAGCCGGATCGTTTCGGGCGTAGATGGTAGAACCTCCCAGGTCATCGTCCCAATTGGGTCCGCTCTCAATGGTTGGCATAGGGTCGCCGGTAATCATCGAAACGGGAATGGCTGTAGGCTGGTCATCGTCGGCAGGGGCGTTGAACAAGTCCTGGTAACGAAACGTAAAGGGTTCGTAGTAATCTTCCAGTTCGGGCAAGGCGGGGTTGTAAAATAACTTAAGCATGCCACCTAGTTTGGAATGCAGGCGCAGCGTAAGTTTATCGTTCTTGAATTTCCAGCCGCCACGATAGTGCTCCTGATCTTCCCACTGAGTGGGGTAGCCGGAGCCGGGACGGGTCTCAACGTTGTTCCACCACATATACTCGGCGCCTTTGCGGTCGGTCCACAAGTTCTTGCAGGCAACCGAGCAAGTATGACAACCGATACATTTATCCAGATGGAAGAGCATGCTCATGTGTGCTCTGACGTTCATAGGATTATCTCCTTTTTAGCACCACGGTCCCCGGCCGGAGCCGTGGTGCTAATGAATCTCAAAAGGTCACTTTCTCTACTTTTCTAACGAAGACAAAGGTATCGCGATTGACGCCGGTAGGTCCCCAGTAATTAAAGGCATAGGTAAACTGAGCGTACCCGCCGGCCATTAGCACCGGTTTCAGGCGAACACGCGTGAGCGAGTTATTCATGCCGGCGCGTCGACCGCGCAACGGTGATTTAGGAATACCCACCGTGCGTTCTGTGGCATGATAGACAAAAACTGTACCGCGTGGAATACGGGCTGAGACAATCGCCCGCTGGACGAAGACACCATTGTCGTTGTACAGTTCAACCCAGTCGTTATCGTGGATATCCAACTCGGCCGCGTCTTTGTCGTTCAGCCAAACCGGATAGCCGCCCCGTGAGAGGGTCATCATGCGATGGTTCTCGGAATAAGTGGAGTGGATGCTCCATTTCCCATGCGGCGTAAGGTAATTGAGCAGTTTGCTCTTTGCCTGCACCTGAGTGGTACGAGTCTCATCCAGCATGGTGTAATCGGGGCGCGGCTTGTACACCGGCAGATGTTCACCCCAGGCCAGATAATTCTCATGATCCAGATAGAAGTGCTGACGGCCACTAAGCGTACGCCAGGGAATCAACTGCTCAACGTTCAGGGTATAGGGGGCATAGGCGCGACCCTGATTGGTCTGCCCCGACCAGGTCGGGGCGGTGAGGACACGTCGCGGCTGGGCAACGATGTCAGCAAACGAATAGCGGGTAGCACGCGTAGATTCGGCCAGGTGCGTCAGGTGCAAGCCCGTTTTGTGTTCTTCGGCCTCGAAGGCGCGGTAGGCCAGTTCGCCGTTGGAAGCCGGGTCCAGGCGCAGGATGGCGTTGGCTACCTGGCGGGCGTCATCCAGTGAGGGGTAAACCTTACCGTTGAATTTGCGCGGCTGCATGCGTTGCAACACCTGGTACTCATCGGTCACGTTAATGCGCAGACCATGGGCTGCTACGCCGTTCTTCTCGACCCCCGGCCCCAGGCTGGTCATGTGATCGTACAAATGGGTGTAATCGCGTTCTACCAGGCGGAACTTGGGCATGCTGCGTCCGGGAATGGGTTCTACTTCGCCCGTCTGCCAATCGCGCACATCGGGCTGCGAGATTTCATCCGCTGTATCGTGCTGCAAGGGGAGCATCACGATGTCCTGGTAAGTTTCGGGCAGGTGCTTAACAGCCAGTTCGCTGATCTTGCGGGCCAGGGCTTTGAATATCTCCCAATCACTCTTTGATTCCCACAGGGGCGGCACCACTTCCTGCATGGGATTGATGAACGAGTGCAGATCGGTGGTATTCAGGTCATCCTTCTCGTACCAGGTGGCAGCCGGTAACACGATATCGGAGTACAGAGCGGAGGTATCCATGCGGAAATTCAGGTCTACCACCAAATCCATTTTGCCGGTAGGGGCCGGCTCACGCCACTCAACCTCGTGGGTGTGCCCCTTGGCGGCTTCCTCGGCGATGGCATTAGTATGGGTTCCCAGGTAGTGTTTCAGGAAGTACTCATGCCCCTTGGCACTGGTGCCGATGGCGTTGCCGCGCCAGATAAGCCACAGGCGGGGCCAATTTCCCGGTGCATCGGGATCTTCCACTGCCATGCGGACCTTCCCCGCCTTGAGTTGACGTACAACATACTGAATCACTTCTTCGTCTGTGGTAGCCCCTTGAGCACGCGCTTCTTGTACTAATTTCAGAGGGCTGTGGTCAAATTGTGGGAAGAACGGCAACCAACCGCGGCGTACAGCGCGAACCTGGTGGTCGATGGTATGCTCATCAGATGGCTTATTCGTGTGGTCGTAGGTGCTGAAGCCACGCTCGTAGCGCCACTGGTCACTGTGTACATAGTGGAAGGAGGGGGTATTTTGTTGCCGAGGCGCCTTTCCCCAGTCTGCGGCAAAGGCGATAGCGCCCCACGAAGCCACGTTAACTACTTTCTCCTGTCCCACATAGTGCGCCAGTCCGCCGCCATTCACGCCCACAGAGCCGGTCAGCATGAGCGCCACAATCGCCGAGCGGTAGAGCAGGTTGTTATGGTACCAGTGGTTAGCGCCCGCCCCGATGATCACCAGGTTCTTGCCGTGAGTCTTTTCGGCGTTGCTGCCCCACTCGCGGGCAAAGCGGATACAGGTATCCTTGTGGATGCCGGTGTACTGCTCCTGCCAGGCCGGGGTGTAAGGCATGATGTCGTCATAGGAGGGGGGATAGTCTCCTTCTAGACCGCGCCCCACCC
Organism: Anaerolineales bacterium; assembly: GCA_034434095.1. Taxonomy (GTDB): domain Bacteria; phylum Chloroflexota; class Anaerolineae; order Anaerolineales; family DRKV01; genus DRKV01. The sequence continues at coordinate 7,181 of DAOTZN010000338.1, read as the reverse complement.
CAAACTGGGCCATGATCAGGTCAAACACGGTGGTAACCGCCACGCGCCCGCGGCCTGTTTCCATATAGCGTACCGGTACCCCGCGCTGACGTTGGGTGTCGGCGCCGAAATCATCAAAAGATACCTGCAGGACAGCGTCATGTTCATCTATGAAGGTGAGGGCGGGGTCAAACGGCTCGCCACTACGCGCGTCCTTCAATTCCAGGTTCCATTTTCCTTTTTCCTTCTGTGCCCAGCGGAAGCCGAGGCTGCCCTGGGGCAAACGCGGCCGGCCGTTGGCTTGATCCCACATCAGCAGTTTCCATTCGCCATGCTCGCTGTCAGCGTAATTCTCAACGTCGCTGGCACGCAGGTATTTCCCCGGCCGTCCATCCTCGGTAATCTCCACCAGGAAGGGCATGTCGGTATATTTCTTCAGGTAATCTACAAAATACGGCACCTGGCGCTCAACATAGAATTCTTTGAGCAGCACATGGTTGACTGCCATCCAGAAGGCGGTGTCTTGTCCGGCATTGGTGGGAATCCAGTAGTCGGCATATTTGGCTACCTGGGAAAAGTCCGGCGAGAAAACCGTCAGTTTAGCGCCTGCGTGGCGTACCTCTGAGATAAAGTGGGTGTCGGGCGTGCGGGTCATATTCAGGTTTGACCCCATGACGGCGATGAAGCGGGCGTTGTACCAGTCGGCAGACTCGTGCACATCCGTCTGTTCGCCCCAGATTTCAGGGCTGGCGGGCGGCAAATCGCAATACCAATCGTAGAACGACATCACCACGCCCCCCATCAGGGTCAACAAACGGCTACCAGCCGCGTAGGAGATCTGGGACATGGCGGGGATGGGAGAGAAACCGGCAATACGGTCGGGGCCGTATTCCTGAATGGTGTGAATCGCCGAGGCAGCGACGATCTCCAGGGCTTCGTCCCAGGTGGCGCGGCGGAAACCGCCTTTGCCGCGCGCTTGCTGGTAGCGGCGACGCTTTTGCGGATCTGCCATCAGTGTTTTCCAGGCCGCCACCGGGTCTTCTTGCCCGGCTTTGGCCGCTCGCCACAGGTCAAGCAGCGCGCCGCGCACGTAGGGGTACTTGACCCGAATGGGACTGTACAGGTACCAGGAGAAACTAATTCCTCGCTGGCAACCGCGAGGCTCGTACGGGGGCAACCCCTCCTCCAGGTGGGGGTAGTCGGTGGCCTGTAATTCCCAAGTAACAATCCCGTCCTTGACAAATACTTCCCAGGAACAGGAGCCGGTACAGTTCACGCCGTGGGTAGTGCGTACCCGTTTATCATGCGCAAAGCGGTTACGGTAAAACTCCTCCCACTGGCGCTCAGCGGGTGATTCGATGTCTTTAATCCACTTCTTGTCCATAAGTATCTCTACCTTTTCTCGCGAATATGAGTTTATGACTGCCGGCGCATACGAGTTGCCATACCGTATCGCTGTCCGCGCCAGAAAATAAACATGACCAAGAACAGGAGCACACCAATCGCACCGCCATACCCCATGAAGGTGGTATTGGTCATTGCCGGTTTGGTTTGTGGCTGGTTGCCCTGCTGGATAAAGAACGCCAGGAGGTCGGCCTGTTCTTGTGGAATGAGCGATTTACCGGCGTAAACATCCTGCATCACTCTGAAAGATAGGGTCTGCAGGACACCCGCCAAACCTTTTTCACTGTAACGATTTGCCACAAAAGTCAAATCTGGTCCCATGGAGCCCCCGCCTAACGCCCCCACGCCGTTAACGGTGTGACAGGCCATACAGGGTGGGCCACCATTAGTGAACGGTATCTCGCCAACGAAGAGTGCCTGCCCACGCGCGGCATCCCCGGCTGGTTGCGATGTGGATGGTTCTTCTCCTCCCTGAGAGGCAGAAGGGGGTTCCGTCGTTATCTCCGATGAGCCGGATTGAGATTCAAGGAAAGCAATGAGTGCCTCAACTTCTTGGTCGGACAATCCCAGGTTAGGCATGGGCAGGTTGTTGAATTCCTCCAGTAGTTGGGTCGCGGTTGGATCACCTGAAGCAATGACCTGACTAGGGTTTTGGATAAATTTACGCAACCATTGCACATCCCTCTTTTCGGTCACCCCCAATAGGTCTGGGCCTACCAGCACGCCCTGGCCAATGGTATGGCAACCGACACATTTAGCCTGAAAGATTTGTTCTCCTTGCGATGCATCTTGAGCCAGGGAATGCGCCTGGGAAGTGCCTGTCCCCCAGGCAATAAACACAAGACTTATGGTCAGAACGAATCCCAGCAATTTATATCTGGGCATGGGTTTTACCTCCTGATTTTTTGGATTGTATTGATGAAGGCGCCTCCGTCCAACCAGTCAGCGCCGAACCAGATAGGATAGCGGCCAATGCGTCACTATGTGCCGGTGACAAATAAGATTGGTACACCTGGAAAGTACCTTCCTGTAAGGTGACACGAACAACCGGCAAATGAGGAAATCTATCCAAAATGCTGGCGATCAGATCAACCGTTTCCTGGTTGTGGGAACCAGAGGCTACCATCAGGACCACATCTGGATGGCTCTCTTCAATTGCCGCTAAGGCTGCGGGCGTTGCCTCCCACAACCCACAGACCTGCACGTCCTTTAATCGGTTCAGCAAAGCCTCAATTCCTTCCCGTAACAGGTGTTGTTCTCCAATCAAGCCTACTCGGCGTACAGGTTGCATACAAGGATTTGTCTCCTGAACACATGTGAAAATACGTGTGTTAAGCGTACACAAGAGTCAAGGTATTGGAAATAGTTCTTTGAGGGAGGAAAGGCATGAAAAAAGAGCGATAAGGATATCGCTCTTAATCAGAAGAATTAGTTTTTGGGGTGAAAATTATTGCCCCCTCGGTTGAATTAGGGATTGTCTACAAATGACATCCCAATTTGTTGGCTCTTTCGAGTCGAAAAGGGAACGCCAAGAGGCAGTGTCGCAAAGAAATTGGGTGCCCAAACCAGGCAGTTTTTTCTCTGGCACCCCAGGGAAGCACTTTGCTGACCTGGAGGTCGGCACTCCCAGGCGCTCCTAGAAACTGATTCGCTACAACGATGAGTGAAAATTGCGCAGGCCTTCTTTACGAAAACCCTTTGCGTCCTGGCGGCTTTGCGTTAAGGTTTTGAAGCAACTCCAAAAGTTTGAGGGTTCATTTTTGCGTGTAGGACAGGCTAGAGAGCCCGTCCTTACGAGGTCAAACCACGCCTACGGGCGATCTGGGCAGCCTCATAACGATTGTGGGCTTGTAATTTCCCCAAGATATTCCGCACGTGACTCTTGACGGTATACACACTGATCGACAACGTCTGCGCGATCTCTTTATCAGTCAAGCCGTCCACAATTTGGTTCAATACGTCCTGCTCCCGATGGGTGAGGTTGAAATCAACATCGGATGGGGCGTCCACCTGTTCCCCCGCAGACTGACTCAAACGTCGGAATTCCTGTAAAACCCGCGCCGCCAGCGATGGTGATAAGGCGGCTTCTCCTTGCAGCGTACCACGTAATGCTTCCACCAAGTCACGGGCGCGCATTTCTTTAAGTAAGTAGCCTTTCGCTCCGGCTTTGAGGGCTGCAAAAAGAGAGTCATCATCACTGCGGACGGTTAGCATAACAATTATGGTCTGGGGGGTGTGGCGTAAAATTTCAGAGACCGCCGTTACCCCGTCCATCCCCGGCATCTGCACGTCCATGAGCACCAGGTCTGGCTTCAGTTCGCGGGCTTTGAGGTTGGCCTCCAGCCCATCGGCGGCTTCACCGACCACCTGAAAATCCGGCTGGGCTTCCAGGATGGCTGCTAACCCCTCGCGAAAGAGGGCGTGGTCATCTACCAACAATACGCGCGTAGGGGGCATATTGTGCCTCTCCTTGAGCAACACGGGGGATGGACAGCGCCACGCAAGTACCCTGCTCAGGGGTGCTTATAACCCGTAGATTTCCCTGCAGATAATTGGCTCGCATTTGCATCAATTGCAGACCAAAGTGCTTGCGGTCATCCTGAGGTATTTTTTGCGGATTGAACCCACAGCCGTCATCAATCACCTTGAGCAGTAGCGCATCTTCTTGCAGGGTGAGTTCTACCTGAATGTGTCTGGCATGCCCATGCCGACAGGCATTCCAAACGGCTTCACCGACAATGTGTTTAACTTGTTCCCATTGCGTTTCGGGCAGAAAGACCGGGGGATTGTGGTCGTGGAAAGCAAGTACCACGCCAACATCCGTTTGCAAGGCTTGTAGCATCTTGTCTAAACGGGTCTGAAGAGAAGCAGGTTGTGACGGCGCCTGCAAGAGCACGTCAATGGCCTGCCGCGTGGTGCGTATCGCCTCAGTGGTCACCTGACGAATGCGCTCCAAACGCTGCTGAAAGCGTTCCAAAGGTTCATACGCCAAGGCATCTTGGGCCTGGTCAACCAGCAGTCCCAGCGAACTCAAGACCTGTCCCAATCCGTCGTGCATGTCGGCAGCAATACGTTGACGTTCTTCGAGCGCGGCAATATGTTCGGCTTGAGTGTACAATTGTGCGTTCTGCAACGCGACCGCGGCCGAGTTTGCCAGGCGGGTCAACAGTTCATCGGCGTCGGAGGGGAAAGCCTGCTCCTGACGCACTCCCACGCACAAGGCCCCGAGGGGACGACCTTCTACCTGCAGAGGTACGGCCAGATGTTCATGGTGAAAATCGGATTGTAAAATGCCACACTGCCAGCGACAGTTGGCCTGTGTGCAGAGCAAGGCACGTTCGCTCTGCACCACCGTGCGGAGGTTGTCATCGAGTTTGGCGGTGCGCTTGCCGGTCAACACTTCTGCCGGACCACTATGGATTTGCATGTTCAGTTGGTCACCTTGCTCGTTGAGCAGACATAGGGTAGCGGTTTCGGCTCCCAAAAGTTCCCGTGCCCGCGTGGTAATGGTTTGGAGCACCTGGGTGGTATCCAAACGCGAAGTAATTTCGCGTGCTACCTGGTTGAGCGTTTCCAATTCGTGCGTGCGTTGGGCAACGCGCTGTTCCAAGGTCTCGGCCCAGGTTTGCAAATCTTGCCGGGATTGACGCAACGCAATGCGCATGGCATCCATATTTTGTGCCAGGGCTTGCACTTCTGGCGGGCCGACTATCTCCACCGGTGTTTCCAAATCTTGTGCACCAATGCGTGCGGCTACCCCCTGCAGAGCGGCCAGCCGCAAAAATACCTGTCGTCGCAACAGCCAGCCACTCAAGGCCAGCAAAATCAGTATGCCAACCACAAAGGCAATCTGTATCCGGCGTAGACGAGCGACTTTAGCCGCAGAAGCCTGTTCGTAAGCCACCACAACCTGATCGGCCTGGGTCACAAGTAGCGGGGCAAGGGCCTGTACTTGAGACAATGTCTCTGGTGCCGCGGGGTTAGCATTCAGGGTTTCCAATAAAGCCCGGAATTGCTCCCAGGTGCTGCGTACCACTTGCAAGCGGGTCTGAATCGCAGGCGATTCGGCACGCGGCAAAATCACCACCTGGGTATCCAGGTAGGGCGCCGGGCCGCCTTTTTCAAAGGCGCTTAACGTTTGCTCAAAAGTGGTGATGGCACGGGTCATGTCGGCCTGGTATTCTGCAGTGCGTTTATCTTCTACCAATTCGGTAGCCAACAGCGTCATTTTTTGGAGCAACATGCGCTGTCGCCCGGCCAGGTTGATGACCAAAGCATCGTGCTGCTGTGCATCCATCACCCGATAGGTGAGGTTAAAGCCAGCAACAACCAGTGAAACAAAGATTAAGAATAAAACGCCAATTTGAAAGCGCAGGCTTGTGGACTTCATAGGGTAATTATAACCGGAATTGGGCAGTTTCGCCGTTTACCAGGCATCCGCGCTCAGATAACGACAATCATCAACCGTCAGCGCCCAGCGGTTTGACCCGCGGCCAGGCGTGCAAGGCAAAAGTGAGGGCCGCAGCGGCCTCTAAAACGGCAACCCATCGTCCGGTCTCATTCCAGGCCAGCAAGGCTCCCACAACGGCCAGCAGCAATCCGGCGTTGATCAGCACCAGTGCTGCCCAGGCCAAGCGGACATTACCGCGTTTAGGGGCACGGCTAAAACGCGGCAAAATCCAAAAGGCCACGCCCATCGCCAGTTGCAACGTCCAACCATAGAGCAGGAGTTCGATGTGCAGCGGGAACAGCGCCCACGCCCAGTTCCAAGCGGGGAACGCCTTGGCCATTAGAATCAGGGCACCAAACGTAAAGCCCAACAGCAGGTCAATCATCGCCAGGCGCAGGAACCAAAGGCTGAGTTTCGGCATCTCACGCCTCCCTGGTTGCGCGCCGGGGTGGACGCACCCGAGGCCAGGTATTCCACACAAAACCCACACCGGCCAACCATTGCAACAGCGCCGATAAAACCAGCGCCACCGCTGTCCATCGCGTTGATTGAACGGCCTGAAGTGGTTCGGCAATCACCCGCAACAGCAGACCAACGTTCAACAGGCCCCACACCGCCCATATCACCTGCTCGTCACCGCGCAGGCCGGTTCTATCCCCCCTTGGACGGGTGGGGAACATCCAGTGTGCCACGCCGAAGATCAATTGGGTCAACCAACCTACCAGTAGCATGTGCCAGATGGCCGGGTCTAGGCGGGTAAAGAAGGTAATATTAGAAAATGCGGCCAACACCCGTACAATAAGTGCAATCACCAGCCAAACCAGGGATGCTTTGATATACCAACGAACTAAACGGGGCATAGGATTTCTCCTTGCATCGAGAATCTGTATCTTCTTAAACTTAGGGCATCTTAGCGTTTTTTACCACAAAAACTTAAAGGCACAAGGCTTTGTGCCTTTCCTTCGTGCATTTGGGCCTTCATGTGTTGTGCCCTATGGTCTCACCCTTCTCCGGCAACAACCAATAGCGGTCAGACAAAAAACGCCGGAATCCAGCAAGCACCTCGGCACGGTCGCCGCAGTGGATGGCAACAGCCTGACCCTGGAGCGCCGTGACGGACAACGCATCACCGTGCAGGTCAACGCGGAAACACGCTTCAAAGGCGGATCTGCCTCGCTGGCAGACGTGCAGCCTGGGATGCAAGTCCTGGTAGCGGCCTACCCCGACAGCAATGGCACATGGACGGCTGTATTGGTCGGCAGTCGCAACGCCCCGCAAGGCAATAACACACCGTAGGCCCGACCCCATCCCCCTATGGCAAAGTGACCGCCACCTGACAGGTGACGGT
>DAOTZN010000337.1:0-1524 GCA_034434095.1 Anaerolineales bacterium | reverse complement strand
CCATCAGTCACAAGTTAAGGATTTGAGAAACCTGTCAAGAGCGATGGAATAAAAATCAGCGGCGATGGATTTTCATCCTTGTGTTTGCGTTTTAGAATACCCAAGGGTTTGGCCTTGGCAGCGAGATAGGCTACGACATCATTTGTTTCACCATGCTGTCGGGCGTTCGTAAAAAAGTAGAGACTGCGATAAACCATTTCGATGGAAATGGCAGAAAAAGGCTTGGACAAAGCTTCGGCGACTGCATCGGTGAGATCGATCAAAACCACATACAATAGCCAGGTAGACCAAACCTGCATTTCGATCGCATTTTGCGCGCCGCTCCAAAAATAAGCCAGTCCCAAAAGGCGTTTGACAATGTTGTAGGCATCTTCAATGCGCCAACGTTGCCAGTACAGCGCAACCACATAGGCAGTGGGCAGCTTTTTTTCATCCAGTTCATTGGTCATGTAGCGATACCATTTGCCGCGATACTGGACTTCGATCAAACGAATTTGTTGGCGTGTCTCCTCTTTGCCAATCCATACCAGGTAATCATGCACGGAAGCGCTTTGAACGATGGTTCGTTCCAGGAGATAGACCAGATTTGTTTTGGCGCGCGTGATGAATTTGACCTTTGCCTGGGTGAGTTGTTTGAAGATCGAGAAATTGATGTACCCTTTATCGAAAATCAGCAGGCTCCCGGCTTTGAGAACCGCTAAAATCTCATCCCACAGCCGTTGGTCGTGGGCTTGGGGGTCGCTTTCATACCAGATTTTCTCCGGCAAACGCGTACACAGGTTCAACAAGGCCGCCATGCGCCCGGCCAGCGGGTTTTCGGGCAGATCCTGCAATAACCCGATTTTGCGAATCAGCGCATCCAGTGTCGAACCATCCACCGACAAAACCGCGCGATAGCGTTCTGCGACCCACTGCAGTTCTTCTGACAATGGGCGTTCACGCCCAAACCAGCGTGCTTGCATTTCAGGCAAGACGGATTGCAAAACTTTCAGGAACAGCTCGGCAGGAAGACTGGTCAGACGTTGGGACAAGGCTTGCTGGCTCACCTTGCGAGGTTGTTCCCACAAAACCGCTTCTTCCTGTACGATCCGCGCCAGTTCGTTCACGCCTCCGATCTGTCGCCAGATCATCTCCAGGACAAAGGCAACCATCACTACCAGCCCCAAGCTGCGTTCACGAAGGCCCAAGCGGTGAAAGTAACTCACCTGCCCAAGGGTCGCCGGGTGAACAATCTCCTGGATGCGATCTCTGACTTCCTGATCCGTTGGCGCCGCGACTGGATGCTTGCTGCGGTTTTGCTGAATTGCGCGAGTATGCCGAACGCTACTCTTTTTTCGGGGTTGGGTTTCTTGGCTCATTCCGCCAAATTTACCCTATTTCCTAAATATGTCCATTCTTGACAGGTTGTTAATGTGCTTAACTTGTGACTGATGTGCTTAACCCAAAAAAGACATTCTCGGATGCCTTATGCGAAAAACTTGGATTATCTAGCAGGACTGAATGGCACGGCATATAAAGAGAATT
>DAOTZN010000336.1:0-12361 GCA_034434095.1 Anaerolineales bacterium | reverse complement strand
CCCCCACCCTGCTGCTACTTCCCACCCCTACGCCTTAATCATCGGCTTGCTGGTGCTCAGTCTGGCATTGCTGGGGTGCAACCTGCCGCTGCTTTTCGCACCTCTGGGCATGACCACCAACCCGGTTGTACAGGTAGCAGCACATGGCCCATTGGTTACTGTGCCGGTAAATGCTACCTCCACGGTAACACCCTTCCGCCCACTGGCGCTAACCGCAACCTTGCAGCCAACTACATTACCCAGTCCCACACCGGAAACGACGCTCACTGCCGGTAGTGGCAAAACCTGGGGAGATTACCCCGGCCCAATTGTATGGCCAGCGGTGGAAATTCCGCCGCCAATGGGGTTGCTGGCTCATCCCGAAGGACAAATCAACATCCTGTTGCTTGGTTCCGACCAACGTCCTTATGATGGGGGCTTTCGCACCGATACAATTATTTTGCTGACCATTGATCCGGCACAGCAAAGCATTCACTTGACTTCCTTCCCGCGTGACCTGTATGTCTACGTTCCCGGCTGGACGATGCAGCGCATCAACACCGCTATGGCATGGGGAGGCTTCGATGCCCTGGCGCAAACTTTTGAGTATAACTTTGGCGTGCGCCCGGATCACTACGTGCGCATCAACCTATTTGCCTTTCAAAACGTCATAGACAGTTTAGGCGGCATTGATGTACACGTAGCCATCCCCCTCAGCGACCACCGCGATGGACATGGCACGTACAGCGTACCGGCTGGTGTGGTACACATGGACGGTGAAACGGCGCTATGGTATGTGCGCTCACGTTATACCACCAGTGATTTTGACCGTGCCCGTCGCCAGCAAGAAGTCCTACGGGCTATTTTCTACCGTTTACTGAGTCTAAATGCCATACAACGCGCCCCTGAATTGTTCGCCATTTACCAACAAAATGTGTTTACCGACCTGAGCCTGGCCGATATTCAACCTTTGCTACCGCTGGGACAAAGCGTAGGGCAAAGCGGCAACATCCAATCGTACTATATCGGCCCACAACAAGTTACCCCCTATACTGTGCCAGGGAACGGTGCCCAAGTATTGCTACCCATTCGAGAAGCGGTATTGACCGTAATGCAGCAGGCCCTCGGCAACGCACCGTAGGCGGAGATTCCGGCGCACACGTTATCTAATGCCCCAAAACACCAGGCGGCGGCTGAAATACAGCCGCCGCCTGTGCACACGGGAACATCAAAAAATCAAGTTCGCCGTCGCCACAAGATAAAACCACCCAATGCGCTCATTCCCACCAGGAAAAGCACGGAGACCGGTAAGCCACTATGCGAGACCGCACGCATATTGTCCAGGGTGATAGCAGTAGGCAGAGAACCCGCCGTCGCATCGCCTGCTGTCCAGGGGGAGAAGGAGGTTTGCGGAGCCGTGGTATATACCACTTTGTTCGTTGGATTATACGCTGAAGCGACGTTAGTCCAGGCTGCCCCATCCCAATGGTACAGGCGGGTATTGGTCGGCGAGGCACCGCGGAACTCATCGGGCGCGCCGCTCATGCTACCATCATTGAACTTCAACGTGACCGTAGCCGCCAGGCCGGTACAATTTTGCGGCGTGATGTCATAAGACCGTCGCAGACCACCATCCAGGCGGGTTGCCAGGGCATTGCCGCGCGTGGTAATCTTTACGGTACAGGTGGCTCCTCCAGGCGTAGTGACAAACAGACGGGCGTAGTAATCAACAGTACCGGCGGCATCATCAAAGAAGAGTACCTCACCGCCGGCGTTCGCCGGCATCGTCTGAGAGCCACGCATTGACCCCTCGTAACGAGGGGAGCGATTAGCATACGTATTTTCAAAGACCACGCGGGTAGTTAATGCATCCAACCCACCGGTATTAACTTCGTTTTCCGGCGGCCAGGCAGCCCATACCTGATCGCTGCTGTTGCAAGCGTACAGATAAAAGCCTACCGCATCCCCACTGGTCAACCCCAAATCACTCTTCTGGATATAAAATTCCACCTGCCCGGTACCGCGGTTGCCACGGCTATCAGCAGGCGTCCAGGAGTCCCAAGTAGTACCGCTGGCCTGGGCGTATGCGGTGCCTGTGGGGTATAGTTGAATGGCATAATCGGCTTTGCCATCCTCAGAAAACGTGGCACCACAGTAATCGACACCGGCATTGCCGCTGTTGTCCACGCCACTATCCAATGGGTCGGTATCAATGAGCACATTGTATTTATCGCTGCTCGTGTTCCCACCGACCATGCCCACATAAATGTAATTAGCATCCCAGGTAACGTAAAAATCCACGCCATCCGTTGAACCAAGTTGCTCGCCATTGGCCTGCCATTCGCTCACCGTGCCATCGGCGGTAATGGTGTGGTTTGTGACGACATAGCCACTCCAGCCATCATTGGCCGCGCCGGCCGTGTGATAACGGTAATTTGTCGCCCCTGAAGCAGTCGTTTCCACCGCCCAATCCCCGCTTGCACCGCTCCAACCCGCCATCGGGTAACGCAGACCAATCGCATCCCCCAGATTGGTAGGCGCCAGATCGGGATAGGTTATCACCAAACTACCGGAGATACGTTCATTAGCGGGGGTGAAGAGCGCCAATTCGTCCCCGGCATTATCCAACTCAAACGTGCCAACAAGTGTACAAACCACTTCATCGTTGATTTCTGTCAAAGAAGCCTGGGAAATTACCAGGAAACCGCCAGCAGGAATGCTCGTGGATGCCGGAATCGTACAATAGCCTTCGGTGATGGAGCCGGCAAGGTAGTTGGCATCATCCGTCAATACCCAACCACTAATGTCTACTGCCACGCTGCCGGGGTTGTACAGTTCCACCCACTCAGTATCTGGCTCTGCCCCAATCGGATCATACATAATTTCGCTGATGACAACGTCACCATAGGCTGCAGCGCGTGCCGGTGCGGGGAAAGCGCCGGCAATAAGTGGGGCAACCAAAACCAAGGCAATTAAGCAACGGAAAATTAACTTTTTCATCGACTTTTTCTCCTTTGAAAACAATAAATTTCCAACACACAAAGTTGGGACGCAGGGCTCTTCCTAAGAATATTTTTGTGTCGTCTCAATGGAGGTCTTAGCGTTTTTTTATTGTAAAGGCACCAAAACAAAAAGCCTTCAACCTTGTTTCTTTGGGTACTTAGAAGGACGACATTGTTATTTTCACCGATATTCCCACGCCACAACCTAAGGAAAGTGCAAGGCAGATTCCCACCTGACCGCTTGTATAATCCTCATGACTTTTTGAGAGAGAAGCCCACATATAGAACAGGAGAGATCTTTATCATGTTGAAATCTGCCGAAACCAGGGCCGAAATTATTGAAAGCGCAGTTGAGGCTTCCCACCAGACAAAGCAACTCCTTATAAGCCGCCGCAACCAATGGCGCATTTTTGGCATCTGGTTAGTAGTCCAAGATATCCTTTTCCTTAGCCTGGCCTTTGGCACTGCGTATTTTATACGCTTCTCCTTGCAATTACCTATCTTCAAGTTAGAAGCCCGCATCGCCCCCTTATTTTACTTTCAACTGGCGCTCATAGCGCTACCCGCTTGGGTGCTTTGTTTTTCCTTATTTGGGTTGTATCAGCGCAAGAACTTACTGGGGGGCACAAGAGAATACGCTTTATTGTTTAATGCTGTCACCACCGGCATGGTGGCAATGGTCTTCGCCGAGTTTCTACTCCCTGACCTGACACTGGCACGCGGCTGGCTGTTACTCTCCTGGGGATTGGCTTTCCTCTTCGTTGCCATTGGGCGTTTTACCCTGCGGCGTGTAATCTATGCCCTGCGCCGTCAAGGTTACTTTCTCTCCCCGGCGATTATCATTGGTGCCAACCCCGAGGGCTTCTCGCTGGCCGAACAACTACGCCGTTGGACAACTTCTGGCCTGCAACTCATCGGTTTTGTAGATGACGAACTCCCTTCTAACGCTCGTTACATTGCCAACCTGCCCGCGCTCGGCACCCCAGAGCAATTAGACGATCTGATCGCCCGTTACGGCATTGAGAAACTCATCCTCACCAGCAACTCTTTGCCCCGCGAAAAGGTACTGCACATCTTCCAACGCTATGGCACTTCTCCAGATGTAGACGTACACCTGTCTTCCGGGTTATATGAAATCATTACCACCGGGCTAGAAATCAAGGAATTTGCCTTCGTACCCTTGCTGGGCGTCAACAAGGTGCGCCTGACAGGCATTGATCGAATGCTCAAAACCATGCTGGACTGGAGCGTTGCCCTGGGAGCGCTTATCCTGGGAGCGCCGATACTCGCCGTTATTGCGCTACTCATTCGTTTAGATTCACCCGGCCCGGTGTTCTACCGGCGGCGTGTGATGGGTGTCAACGGCAAACAATTTGACGCCTTCAAGTTCCGCACTATGTACGTCAATGGCGATGCAATCCTGGCACGCTACCCAGAATTGCAAGCCAAACTGGCCCAAACCCACAAACTCAAATATGACCCGCGCGTCACCAGGGTTGGGCGCTTCCTTCGCAAAACCAGTTTGGATGAATTGCCTCAACTATTCAATGTCCTGCGCGGGGAAATGTCTGTGGTTGGACCACGCATGATTTCCCCGCCTGAAATGACAATGTATGCGAAGTACGGCCTGAATCTGCTAACCGTCAAGCCGGGCATGACCGGCCTATGGCAAGTTAGCGGACGCTCGGACGTCTCCTGGGAACAGCGCGTGCGCTTTGATATGCATTACATTCGCAATTGGAGCATCTGGCTGGATATTCAGATTCTAATTCAAACGATTCCCGCGGTACTCAAAAGCCGGGGGGCCTACTGAGTTCTCCAGGGAACAGGACGACCTTTGAGGGGGGCACCATCTCCAAAGAGGGCAGCCCCCCCAAAGGTCCGCTGGTTCCCCTTCTCGTCCCACTATTACCTCATCATACCCAAAGGATCATCCGCCATGATCATTGTACAAACCCCGGTGCGCGTCAGTTTTTTTGGCGGCGGCACGGATTTTCCGGCTTTCTATCGTCAAGAAGGCGGATGCGTGCTTTCTACTGCCATCGATAAATACATCTTTGTGACCATTAAGGAACGCCGTTTCGATGACCGTATTTGGGTCAGTTATACCCGCACCCAAATTGCCGACCGCGTGGATGAGATTCAGCATGAACTGATTCGCGAGGCCATGCGGTTGACCGGGGTACACGGTGGAGTAGAAATCTCGACTTCAGGAGATGTGCCGGCCGGCACGGGTTTGGGGTCCTCCAGCACAGTGACGGTAGGCGCGCTCAACGCCATGTACGCCTACCAAAATCGCCCGGTGACCGCAGCCACGCTGGCCCAGCAGGCTTGCAAAATCGAGATTGAAACACTCAACAAACCCATTGGAGTGCAAGACCAATATATCGCCGCGTATGGTAATCTGCGCTTTTTAGAATTTTGCCCCGATGGAAGTGTTGAAGTACAGAATGTGCACCTTTCCGAAGCCAACAGACAGCGACTAAATGAAAACCTGTTGCTGTTTTACACCGGCCTGACCCGCAAAGCCGAAAGCGTGCTAGATGAGCAGAAGAACAATATCGCTGCCCGTCTGAGTGTTTTACGGCAAATGAAAGAAATCGCTTACACTGCCCGCCGAGAACTAGAATCGGGCAACCTGGATGCACTAGGAACGTTACTACACGAAAGTTGGCAATTGAAAAAACAATTGGCCAGCGGAATCAGCAACGGAACGATTGATCAGTGGTACCAAAGGGCGTTAAACGCAGGTGCGCTGGGAGGAAAAATTACCGGCGCAGGGGGCGGCGGCTTCTTCCTGGTATACGTACCTTATGAACACCGACAAGACGTACGCAATGCCCTTTCCAACCTGCGAGAAATGCCTTTCCGCCTGGAGCCGGATGGTAGCAAGGTCATTTTCAATTACCGCCGGTGAGCACATTGGGTAAATCAAGAAGTTTCGCATGAGGAGAAAGCAATGCAAAATTCCGTAAGTGCTTATTTACACACCATGCAGGAGACGCTGGGGAAAATAGATGTGGGCAAAATTGAGCAGTTAATCGATGTGCTAATGGATGCCCGCCTGTACGGCAGACAAGTTTTTATCATGGGGAATGGCGGCAGCGCTTCAACTGCATCACATTTTGTGGCCGACCTGGCAAAAAACACCCGTCGCCCAAACTGGCCGCACTTCCGCGTCATCGGCCTGACCGACAATATGGCGATTTTCTCCGCCTATGCCAATGACGAAGGCTATGAGAACGTGTTTGCCGAACAACTCAGCAGTCTGGTAGAGCCGCAAGATATCGTGATTGGAATTTCTGCCAGCGGAAACTCCGAAAACGTGCTACGGGCTATTCGCCTGGCAAATAAATTTGGTGCCTATACCGTGGGACTAACCGGCTTTAGCGGTGGCGAATTGGCGCGCATCAGCCAGTTGAATATCCACGTTCCGCTGAATTCATACGAACAAGTCGAAGATATCCATTTGATGGTAGAGCACATGGTAGTGGCGACCATCAAAACACGCTGCCAGGCAATGACTGTGCTGCCGCGTGGATTTCAGGCAACACCGGCCCTGGAAACTAATGTCCCACTGGAAAAGGTCTACCAGCAGACCGCCTTAACCATGGCAACCGAGAAAACATCTCAGCGCGCCCGCCACACTATGGAGATGCTTTCCGAAATTAGTCGAGAATTCGCCGGGAAACTAAACCTGCACGCCATGCTCGGCCGGGTTTTATTGCTCACGCTGCAAACCGTTGGCGCAATCAGTGGCAGCATCATGGTATTAGACGGCGATGGAAATGTTCTGGATGGAGCACTGGCCTATAATGGCAAAACCTATACCCCCCAGTTAGGAGAGTTGAAAGAAATGGCCTCGCAAGGGCTGGCCGGCTGGGTGATAGAAAACCGTCAACCGGCGTTAATCACCAATACCGGCGTCGACTCGCGTTGGTTGCGCCGCAGAGAAGACGAAACGGAACGCTCCGTGCTCAGTGTTCCATTGGTGACACAAGACCGCGTGGCCGGTGTTGTCACCCTGGGATACCCCCAAGTCGGGCGCTTTACGATGGAAGACCTGGCAATGTTGACCGCCATAGCGGTTACACTCTCCTATTCGCTCAACGAAAAGCAGGTAACGGAGGAATCTCACAACAAATAGGGTAACAAGTGCAATAGGTCCTCTGCCACCAGGTAGCCACGAAGACCGGCTTTCTGACACAGCGGCAATTGTGCTTCCCCTCGTCCGGTGCGCACCAGGGCCGTGTGCCCTACCGGAGCAGCCTGCCCGGCCTGAATATCGGTCAGGGCATCCCCTACCATCCAGGAGCGCGTTAAATCCAGATGTAAGTCTGCCGCCGCCTGACGGAGCATGCCCGGCTGCGGCTTGCGGCAAGCACAGCCCTCATCCGGGGCATGGGGACACAAGTAGGCAGCCTCCACTCGCCCCCCCCGTGCACGGATGTGCGCTAGCACGCCCTGGTTGATGGCTTCCGCTTGCGCCAGCGTCAAAATACCCCGTCCTACCGCAGACTGATTGGTAACGACAACAATAACGTAGGGGGCATCTCGTAAGCGGCGCAGTGCTTCTAACGCTTGTTCGTAGAAAGTCACATCCGCCCACGAGCGCACATAGTTTGCCCGATTTTCGATAATCACCCCGTCCCGATCCAAAAACAGAGCCGGGCGAAGCAAAGGCTGTTGAAATAGTTGCATTGACTCGTCCACAAATTGAAATATGACTTAACCCGTTGACTTTTTAGCAAGACGGGCTTTCCAGCCTGTCCAGGCAAGCGGCAGCAAACAAATCGGTAACCGCTCATAGCAACACCCTCATTCTACCCTATGACCAACCCCGCGAACCCCAAACTATCGACACTGGAAAGCCTGCGCTTGTACATCAACCGCCAGGCGGATAACCTACCACGTTACCTCCTGGAGCAAACCTTGTATGCGCTGGTCGGCTGGGTGCCCACCCTGGTCGGCATCGGGCTGCGCAGCGTGCTCTACCGTCTGATTGTCCACATGCAGGGTGCCGCAGCCATCGAGGCCGGTGTACGCTTGCGCTTTGCCAATCACATCCACCTGGGGCACGGCGTTTATCTGGATCAGGGTTCTTACTTACACGCCACACCTAACGGCATACGCATTGGCGCACGCAGTATTGTCATGCACGGTGCGGTATTGCATGTGTACAACTTTCGCGATATTCCACAGGCCGGCATCACCATTGGCGAAGATTGCTTGATCGGAGAGTACTCCGTCATTCGTGGTCAAGGCGGGGTCACACTGGGCAACCGGGTGTACACTTCGCCCTTTACGCAAATTATCGCCGTCAACCACGTATTCAACGATCCTACCCGCCCCTTCATCGAACAAGGGCTGACGGCTGAAGGTATCGTCATCGAGGATGATGTCTGGCTGGGCGCCGGGGCGGTGATTACAGACGGGGTGCGCGTTGGTCAGGGGGCGGTAGTCGCCGCGGGGGCGGTTGTCACAAAGGACGTGCCCCCCCACACCGTGGTCGGCGGCGTCCCTGCCAGGGTCATCAAAGAAATCACCGGGGAACCGCTACGCCCTGGGCAACGAGTGTTCTAAGGATTTGGCTAAAATTTACTCCTTTTTTTCGGGGGGCGGGCAGCATGCTGTTCTGTCGCTTCGCTCAAATGGTTCCAAATTTTGGGGCACCCTAAAACCTTAACGCAAAGTCGCCAGAACGCAAAGGTTTTTCTGGATACACGTTGGTGTTTGCGCTAAAACGTGATTTTCTGTAATGGTCAATTGCACCTTAAACAATTGGCGAATTCCGGCATCATAGTCGGACTGAAGTTCTGCCTTAGTTCGTGAAAGGGGTAGCGGAGGGCAATGCCCTCCGCTACCCATCCAGCCCGCATACCCCTGCGGGGTACAGGTGGCTTCCACGCGCTGAGCAGGGATTTCAATCCCGCTCAGCCTCTGGCGTTTTTTTTATTTGACCGCAAATTTACATGGGTTTTCGCCGGAGAAAGATTTAAAAATCTGCGGAATCTGTGTTCATCTGTGGATGAACAGACTGCTATTTCGGTTATCCGCCATTTTCGCCAGACACCGGTCATCAGTTTACAATCTTGTAAGACGAAGAGCGGCTAACAGGATTGCAGGGCAGAAAACATGGGTGCTATCTTAAGATGGGTGACAAACAAATACAGGCGGTTTTCGCCAGACGCCAGTACATGCTTAACCAAAAAACACAGTGCATTTTATGAAGGAGAGACTTATGACCACTTTATCCGTTGTGATTCCCGCTTACAACGAAGAGGATGGCATTGCAGAAATTATGACGCGCGTACTAGCCGTGGAAAAGGATTTGCAAAACGTTGGTATCGAACACCTGGAATTGTTGGTTGTCAACGACGGCTCAAAAGACCGCACCGTAGAAATTGCGAAAAAAATCGCGGCTAACGCACCCAATGTACGCGTGATTTCCCACCCTGTGAATCGCGGCTATGGGGCCGCGCTCAAAACCGGTTTTGCAGCCGCCAGCGGAGAACTCATCGGCTTTCTGGATGCCGATGGCACCTACCCGCCAGAGCATTTCCCACAATTATGCCGCGCCGCCCTGGATGGCGCAGAATTGGTCATCGGTTCGCGCATGGCAGGTGCAGAAAGCGGCATGCCCCTGATGCGCAAAATCGGCAACTTCATCTTCGCAAACATGATTAGTATCCTGGGGGGACAACGCATCACCGACAGCGCCAGCGGTATGCGCGTCTTTCGCCGTGAAATCCTGGAGCGCATTTACCCGCTGCCCGATGGCCTGAACCTGACACCGATCATGAGCACGCGCGCCATCCACGAAAAAATTCACATGGTGGAAATTCCCATCCCGTACAGCGAACGTCTGGGACGCTCAAAATTGAGCGTGGTACGCGATGGCTCTCGCTATGTCAAAACCATCACCTGGACGGTACTCTTGTACAACCCGGTGCGCATCCTGGGCGGGTTGGGCGTGCTCGGCGTAGCCATAGCCCTGTTAGTAGGCACCGGTATGGTGATTGCGCGTTTGAGCGGGGTCACCAGTTTGGGACCCTGGGGCGTGGCAGCGCTGTTCTTTGCACTGGTGAGCGGCGTAAGCGGCGTGAGCATTTTTGCCCTGGGTGCAACTTTCAATTACCTGGTATCCCTGTTCTATAAACGACCCATCCGGCAGGGGCTGTTTGGCAAACCGGTTTTCAAGCAACCACTAGAAAATCATTTTGGCTGGATGGGACTGCTCGCCACCCTGGCAGGTTTCATTGGTGGCATTGCCAGCATCGTCTTGGGGCTAAACGGCTGGGAAATTACCCGTTTGTGGTTCTACCTGTTAGCCAGCGCGATGATCTTTTTGATAGGCGCACAATTGATGCTCTACTGGATTCTGATGCGCGTTTTAGAAGAACTCAGCCAACGTGAGGCCATGACCAACGCCGACATGGTCGTGGACGAAAGCATCGAAATCTCGCTAGAAAGAGCACCTGCCATGCCCATTTGACGAAACCGCGCAGGCAACCGGCAAGGCTGCGTCTCTACCCATCCCCTCTGGCAAAATCTTTGCCACTGGCAAATCCTTCTCCCCAATGATCGAGGTACGCTTCATGTCACAAAACAACAAAAATAGTAAAGACATCCCCTGGGTCAACCTGGGAACCCGGCGAATTCCCAAACTGCGTCCGGCTACATTTCCCGATGCAGATGCCATCGTCGCCGAAGCCATCCGCTCTCGGCCGCGCGGCCCGCAAGCCGTAGATGTACTGCTCGTCAACCCCCCCACGCCGGATGGCGGATACTGGATTCGCACCCAGCACCGCGTAGGACGCCGCACGCGCGAGAACATGGTCTGGCCTCAGGTTTCCCTGGCCCAAATGGCCGCCCTGCTGCATCCCACCTACAAAGTCGCGGTAATTGATGCCAACGCCGAAAGCATATCCTGGCCAGAATTTGTTCACTTACTGGAAAAATATCAGCCCCGCTACTACCTGACGCAGTTGACCGCCCCAACCCTCGAGAACGACATGTACGGCGTTTTCCTGGCGAAAGCCCGCGGTGCGGTCACCATGGCCTTCGGCACCCACATCACCCCCATCCCACGCGAGACCATGCGCACCTACCCGGCCCTTGACTTTGGGCTGATTGGCGAACCCGACCTGACGCTGCGCGACCTGATTGACCACCTGGAAGGGCGCGTGGACAAACGCCCCGAAAACATCCGCCTTCTGTTCGAGAAGCACGATGCACATTACCAACCCTCCTTCCATGAGGATGGCCGCCCTAACTTGCACGGCATCAAGGGCATTGCCTGGCGTGAGGGGGGCGAAATCCGCCTCAACATGCCGCGCCCCTACATCGCCGACCTGGACGACCTGCCCATGCCCATGCACGAGTTGCTGCCATTGAAAAAATATCGTATGCCGCTCATCAAAGGGCCGTTCACCTTCATCGTGACCAGCCGCGGCTGCCCGGCGGGTTGCACCTACTGCATCAAGCACGTCAGTTACCAGTACAGCGTGCGCCTGCGTTCCCCCAAACTCCTGGTCGAAGAAATCAAAACCCTCAAATCGCTGGGCATTCACAACATCCACATGTACGCCGACCTGTTCACCGTGCACCGCGATCAGGTGATGGAACTGTGCCAGCGTCTGATTGACGAAAACGTGAATATCCGCTGGACGTGCAACAGTCGCGTGGACTACGTAGATGAGGAAATGCTGCAAATGATGGCACGCGCCGGCAACTGGCTCATCTCTTGGGGGCTGGAAAGCGCCAACGAGCAAATTCTAAAGCACGCCCGCAAAGGCAACGATCCCACCAAAGCCCGCCAGGCACTCAAATGGGCAAAACAGGCTGGCATCAAAAACTGGGGCTACTTCATTATCGGCCTGCCCGGCGAAACCGAAGAGAGCATCCAGGAAACCATTGCCTACGCCAAGAAGTTACCCCTGGATATCGCCCTCTTCCACGTGGCCGCCCCCTACCCCGGCACCCCCTTCTTCTTTGAAGTGGTCGAAAACGGTTGGTTCCGCCCCGGCACACGCTGGGAGCAAGTCGATATGGACAAAGGCACCGTGCTGGATTACCCCAACCTGTCCGCCGAACGCCTGCTCTACTGGCAAAAACGCGCCTTCCGCGAGTGGGCATTCCGTCCTGGGCCGGCCTTCACCTACCTGAAAATGCTGTTTTCAGATTGGAACACCTTCAAATCGGCGTTCAGCGTCGGCCTGCAGCACTTCACCTGGGCCACGGGCGCAGAAGAGGAAGACACCCCAATCAGCGGCAAACTGGCCGCCAACCTGGGAATGAAAGGCCAATAAGGCCATGCCTTCACGGAGCATCGCAGTCATGCACCAAAGCAGCATCCCCCCGTCTGAGCGCTTCAGGCG
>DAOTZN010000335.1:0-10543 GCA_034434095.1 Anaerolineales bacterium | reverse complement strand
GGTTTATATTATTTCGTTCAGTTTATTTATGAAGTCGAAATCACAATTGGAAATTTACTTAACGATGAATATCTTGATTGGGCGGGTTCTGATTTAGCCAGAAAAAATTTTGGTTTTATTGCACATCTTAGAGCGCACATTGACAAGTTTGCAGGAGAGTTTCGAGAATTAAATGACTATGGCACATTAGGCAGATGGTTTTCTGTCGAAGGAGAAGCCGAACAAGAATTTATCGAAAGGTTAGGGGAACTAAAATTTTATACTGCTTACGTTGGCGGCGTCGAAAACTATGGTGGCAAAGGCAACGCAAAGCCGAGTAAATTTAGTTTGTATCTTAATAGCCTCAAAAACAGGAGTTATTCAGTTGCCATACAAGGCGATATGGACAGCGGTAAAACAAATCGCTTAGACGCATTAATAGCAGAAAATCTTGTTGAGCGTGAATTAACCTTTCCATTCTCGAAAGATTTTGAAGGTAGTTTTCCTCCGCCAGTTTTGCATAAAGCACTTTCTCTTTCAGGTTATGACATTCCATTAGAACGCCTCACTAATGCGATGGAAAGAAAAGGAGAAAATGTTGAGCCAATCGCAGTTTTTATAGCAAAAGTTACAGGCCAAAAAGTAAGCAAGGTTAAGTTAGCCCGTAATCTAGCAGAAGTTGTGGCTTCTAATTGGTCAAAAATTATCGAACTCTATCCAAACAGTGAGATAATCAAGTGGCTTGAATTCTTAAGAGCAGGTAGGCTGTAAAAATAAAACGCACCTAACAAAGCGTGCAGCGGACAGGGCTTTGCCCTGAGGGTACGGGGCGCGCTTGCTGGCCATCGTGCTGGTTTGCGAAGGCGTCTTGCCCGTCCGCCCTGCCGCTGACGCCAACCGATGGCTGCCATCCCCAAAGAAAGCGCTCAAAGAGGAGGTTTGTGCCGGATTGGCATAGGTCTCAAAAATAGCATACATGAAAAAAAGGATTGAAGTACGGGTTACATTTTCCACCACAACAAGCGGAGCGGCAAAGAGAGACGGCAATTCAAGTCGTAGTGCCTGGAAGGCACCAATCGCCAGGGAAAATCCCCAATAAGCGAGATGGTGGGGCGCAGCAAAGAACTTGGGGCCTTCCAACAGCCCTTCAATCACGGTATACAACGACGGCGCAATCAAATTTCCCCAAAAACGATGTTGCCGAGGTTTGCTCTGCCAGCGCGCCAGGAAATAGGCCTGCACCAGAGCGGCGGTAATAATCACATACACATCGGGCTTGCCCAAATAAGCCAAAAACGGCTTTTCCAGGAGCAACTCAAAAAGGACGTTTGCAATAGGAAAGTGGGCCGAATTTCCGAAAAGTTCAAGCCAAAATCGCGTCAGGAAGGAACCGGTTATTTCGGTTTCCAGGGAGGAAGAGGAGGCATCTTTCATAGACAAGAGAAAATTGGCAAATTGGCAATTGGTATGTTCAACGGGAACATAATTATACTCCTTCACTTTGCTGGTAGTGATACCAAAGATTGCAAGTTTGAGGATAGAGGAGGGCAATGCCATCCGCTACCCATCTCTACCCAAATATAAGGGCAAAAAATCACCAACCTTTCCCCTTGACGAATAGACTAATAGCCGGTAAACTAACGGCACTTCAAGCCCCTTTTTGAAGGAACCCGTGTTTTTTATGCCAACTCCCGTTTACACCCCCACCTGGCGTTTCTATTTTTATTTTTACGGAATCCGAAAGCGGATAGCCGTTGGTGGTGCTTAAACGGGTAGGAATTATCATTTCTCTGCAAAAGCGAGGCCACACAGCGGCCTCGCTTTTTTGTTTTTTTACACCTAAGGAGGCTTTTATGAGTACACGCGGCATTCGCGGCGCCATCACTGTAGCAGAAAACAGCAAGGAGGCCATTCTGGAGGCAACCCGCACCCTGTTGAACACCATCTCGGAAGCCAACCCCGGCTTACACCCTGATGACATCGGCAGCATTTTCTTTACCATGACCACCGACCTGGACGCTACCTACCCGGCGCTGGCCGCCCGTCAACTAGGCTGGGTGCAGGTTCCCTTATTGTGCGCCCAGGAAATCCCCGTCCCAGATGGCATGCCGCGCTGTATTCGCATCCTGCTGCACTGGAATACCACCTTGCCGCAAAGCGCCATCCAGCACGTGTACCTGGGAGAGGCCGCCCGCCTGCGTCCCGATTTATCCCTTGCCACACTCAATGCTTGAGTTTTCCCTATCGCCCAAAGGAAGGAGTTTCGTATGATGATTATCACCCGCCATAACGCCACCCAGGAAGAAATCGGCGCCATTATTGAACATGTCGAAAGAAAAGGGCTGCACGCCCACCTCTCACGCGGCGAAGAACGTACCGTCATCGGCGTAGTTGGTGACGTGCGCCGCCTCATCCCCGATCAGGCCATGCGTCTGCCCGGCGTCGAACGCATCGTCCCCATCTCACGCCCCTACAAACTGGCCTCCCGCGAGTTCATCCCGCAAAATTCGGTCTTCCCCGTGGATGGCGTCACCATCGGCGGGGATGAATTACTCATCATTGCCGGCCCCTGTTCGGTGGAAAGCCGCAGTCAATTGCTGGAAACTGCCCATGCAGTCCGCGAAGCCGGCGCACATGCCCTGCGTGGCGGTGCATATAAGCCGCGTACCTCCCCCTACTCCTTCCAGGGGCTAGGCGAAAAAGGGCTGGAACTGCTGGCCGAAGCCCGCCAGGAGACCGGTTTGCCCATCGTCACCGAAGTCATGTCGCCAAATCTGGTGCCATTGGTGGCCTCCTATGCCGACGTGCTACAAATTGGGGCGCGCAACATGCAAAACTTCGCCCTGCTGCACGCAGCCGGCGAAAGCCAACACCCTGTACTGCTCAAACGCGGCCCCAGTGCCACGGTAGAAGAACTGCTGATGGCCGCCGAGTACATTCTGTCGCACAACAACCGCCGCGTCATCCTGTGCGAACGCGGCATTCGCACCTTTGAAACGGCCACGCGCAACACCACCGACATCAACGCCATTCCGGTACTCAAAAACCTCACCCACTTGCCGGTCATCCTGGACCCCAGTCACAGTACCGGCAACT
The DNA here is from genome assembly GCA_034434095.1 of Anaerolineales bacterium. GTDB lineage: Bacteria > Chloroflexota > Anaerolineae > Anaerolineales > DRKV01 > DRKV01. The sequence goes on along the minus strand of DAOTZN010000335.1, from coordinate 7,468 downwards.
GGGAGTACGTGGCAGCAATTGCACGCGCCGGTATCGCGGCCGGTGCAGATGGCCTGATTGTGGAAGTCCATCCCCACCCGGAAGAAGCCCTTTCGGACGGTGGACAATCTCTCAAGCCGGAGCGCTTCGCCGACATGGTACGGCAGGTGCGTGTTATCGCCGAGGCCTTAGGCCGCCGAGTTGTTCCTCGCCCTGAACACGCCGCCATCGTCCGCTAAAGCGGGAGAGGCCTCATGAACGACCCCGACTTTACGACATTGCGCATCGGTTTCTTTGGCCTGGGGCTGATGGGCGGCTCCCTGGCGCTGGCCTTGCGCCCACACTGCGCCGAAATCCACGCCTGCGACGCCGACCCCGCCACCCGCACCCTGGCCAAAAAGATGGTAGACTTTGTCTACGCCGATGCGGCAGATATGCTCCCCCGCATTGACCTGCTCATTCTGGCCGCGCCGGTGCGCGTCAACCTGCGCTTTCTCGCTAACCTGCCGGTCTTACACAACGGACCGTTGATGGTGTTGGATATTAGTTCTACTAAACGCGCCATCCTTATGGCTATGCGCAATTTACCGCCACACTTCGACCCGCTCGGCGGGCACCCTATGTGCGGGAAAGAAGTCAGCGGCTTGTCACACGCCGACGCCCATATTTTCCGCAGTGCAACCTTTGCCTTCACGCCACTGAAACGCACCTCCCCACGTCTGCGCACCCTGGCACAAGACCTGGCCAACCGCATTGGCGCACAAGCCCTGTGGCTGGACGCCAAAACCCACGACCACTGGGTAGCCGCCACCAGTCACCTGCCGTACCTGCTCTCCCTGGCACTCAAGCAGGCCACACCGTCGGAGGCCGCCCCGCTCATCGGCCCGGGCTTTCGGAGCACCACCCGCCTGGCCGGCAGCAATCCAACCATCATGCTGGACATTCTGCTCACCAACCGCCAGGCCGTCTTGCAGGCACTCACCCGCTTTCAAGACCGCCTGAATGCCCTGGAGAGCGCCTTACGTCTGGCCGATGAAGCCACGTTGTATGACCAGATGACTACCCTTTAGATTTCTTCTACCCCCAAAATGTCCCCTGCTCCCGTTCAACTCCCCGGCTCCAAAAGTATCACCAACCGCGCCCTGTTGTTGGCTGCGCTGGCCGATGGTGTAACCACCCTCGAAAATGCCCTCTTCTCCGACGACACCCACTACATGATGGAAGCCCTGCGCGCCCTGGGGTTTACCGTCCAAAGTAGTTCGCAAACCAAACGCGTTAGCATTCACGGTCTGAGCGGGCGCATCCCCAACCCGCAAGCCGACCTGTTCATCGGCAACGCCGGTACTGCGGCGCGCTTCCTGACCGCCATGCTGACTATCGGCCAGGGCAAATACCGCCTAGACGGGGACGCGCGCATGCGTCAACGCCCCATTGCCGACCTGGTACACGCCTTGCGAAAAATCGGCGGACAAATTGCCATGGCAGGCGAAAGTTTACCGATAGAAATCCACGCCCGCGGGTTACGCGGCGGACACGTCCACCTGCCGGGCGAGGTCAGCAGCCAATTTGTCAGCGCCCTGCTGATGGCCGCACCCTACGCCGCCGCGCCCCTGACCATAGAAGTGACCGGCACCTTGAACTCACGCCCGTATGTAGACCTGACCCTGGGGATGATGGCCGACTTTGGGGTCACGGTAACACCCGCGGGGGCGTCTGTTTTCCAGGTTGCACCGGGAACCTATCGGGCGCAGAAAACCTATCCGGTTGAGCCGGACGCCTCCGCGGCCTCCTATTTTTTCGCCATTCCGGCCATCACCGGTGCTCCCCTCGAGGTAGCCGGTATCCACCGCCAAAGCCGTCAAGGGGATATCGCCTTCCTGGATATTTTGGAGCGCATGGGTTGCGGGGTCGGCGAGACGCCAGAGGGCATCCGCGTGGAACCGGCCGCCGAACTGCGCGGTGTAAGCGTAGACATGCGCCACATCCCCGATACCGCTCCTACGTTGGCGGTCATTGCGCCCTTTGCCCAGACACCAACCGTCATCAGCGGGATTGCCTCAGCGCGCTTAAAGGAAAGTGACCGCATCAGCGCAGTGTGCACTGAACTAATCCGCCTGGGTGTACAGGTGGAGGAGCATCCCGACGGCATGAAAATTTACCCCGCCGAGCAAATCTTCCCCGCCACCGTCCGCACGTACAACGACCATCGCATCGCCATGGCCTTCGCGCTGATTGGCCTGCGCGTGTCCGGCATCGTCATCGAGAACCCGGCGTGCGTGTCAAAGACCTTCCCGACGTATTTCGATGTGCTGCAACGCGCCACGAGTGGCGAGTAGGACAGGCTTTCAGCCTGTCCCGCATTACGCAACTTGTCAAACAAGGCACTTGTACCCCACAAAGACTTGCGCCATGCCCTCTGCCCCATCCACCTACCTGTATTTACTCGGCTACCCGTTGACTCACAGCCGCTCGCCGGAGATTCACAACCCCGCCCTGCAAGCCGCCGGGCTGAGCACCTGGCGCTATGATTTGCTACCCACCCCGCCAGAGGCACTGCCCCAGGCCGTACAACGGGTTCGCCAACCAAACTGTGCCGGCGGCAACGTGACCATCCCCCACAAGCAAGCCATTATCCCCTTGCTGGATGCGCTCACCCCAACCGCCCAGGCCATCGGGGCAGTCAACACGCTCTTCAAGCGCAACGGGCGGTTGTGGGGCGATAACACCGATGCACCCGGCTTTTGGGCCGACCTGCAACGCGTTTTCGGTCACCTGCCCGCCGGAGAAGCGCTGCTGTTGGGGGCCGGCGGTGCGGCGCGGGCCGTGGCTTACGCGCTGGTGAAGCACGGCTGGCGGCTCACGATTGCTGCCCGCCGGTTGACACAGGCTGAAACCCTGGTGCAGGCCGTGCACATCTGGGGTGGTATGGGGAGAGCTATCCCGCTAAACGGCGAAGCGCTTGGCCAGATGAGCGCCACCTCACTAATCGTTAACTGCACGCCGTTGGGCATGCACCCGCGGGCAAACGCCTCTCCCTGGCCACCGCAAGTCCGCCTCCCACAGGATGCGTGCCTGTATGACCTGGTGTACAACCCGACGGAAACGCGCCTGGTGCAACAGGCGCGCGCCGCCGGCTTGCAGGCCGTCACCGGCCTGGGGATGTTGCACGCCCAGGCGGCATTGGCCTTTCAACGCTGGGTGGGAAACGCATACAATGAGCCGGACTGAAGTCCTGCCTCACTTCATGAAAGGGGTAAAAGGGGGAGCGGAGGGCAATGCCCTCCGCGAACTGAGCGGGGCGCTTCGCGGCATCGTACTCGTAGCGTAAGCACCCTTTTGCTACTAGAAAGCCTGTCCTATATCTTGCCCAAAACTATCGTCGCGTTTTTTCAGGCTTTGAAGGCCAGAGATTCGACGTGCAAATCTCTGAGGCGGTCGCGGATGGTCTGGGCGGCTTTGTGCATCATCAGATAACCAAAACGACAGTTTTCCTCAAAGGCTTTGCGCAGTTTGTCGCAATCGAAAGCGAGTAACCGGCAGGGCGTTAGCGCTCTGGCACCGGCGGTTGCGATGTTCGGCTCAACCAGGGCTGACCAGGCGAACATCTCCCCGCTGCCCACCGTGCTGACGACGATGTCCCTGGTTTTCAACTCCCCGGCCAATTGCTCTGCAACCGGGTGTTGTGTGGACTGATCGGGGACTTTAATGACGATGGCAACCACCCCTTGAACCACAAGGTAGAAGTGGTTCAGTTTTTCTCCCTCTTGAAAGATATATTCCCCTTCGGGAATCTCTTTCTCGGTCGCAGATTTAGCCAATACAACGATTTGCTCTTCGTTCAGACCGGCAAAGAAAGGGTATCGGCGGACGAGTTCTGGTGAAATCATGTTTTCCTCCTGTTCGGCATCGCACCCTGTAGGAGGCGGTGATTGACCTCCTGGTGCGTTTGCAGAATTTCTAAAACGGCAACAGTCGCCTGGGGAATAGCCGCGGCGACCGCCGGCGTGGGTTCTTCGCTAAAATCCAGGACATTCTCGGCCTCAATGGCCAGGATGTCTATCTTTTGGGGGAGTTGTATGCCCAACCGGCGACCGGTCTCCAGCGCGTTGACCAGGGAGGTATCGTGCGCGGAGGCGCTGTGCTGAGTCGGGCTGATGGATTGTAAGTCTTCCAGCGTTAGGCGATAAATCGTTCCCGCGGGCTGGCCGTTGTGGGTTTGAATGGTATCCACAATGATGGCGCGCTCATACCCCTCCAGCAACTCCATCAGGCGCAACCCGCCTATGCTGGCTTCTGTAACGGTGATTTCATGGTCACCCATCTGGTCGCGTAACGCCTCTTTCAGCGCGTACGCGACCTTGACCCCCGCGCCATCATCTGTGAGGATGGGGTTGCCCAAGCCAACCACGATGGTTTTCAAAGCAAATCTCCCTGTTTTTCAGCAGCCGCCGACCACGGTGGAGATTCGCCCACGGCCGGCGGCTTTCTTTGGCAATCAGTCCGTATATTGCTTCAGCACCTGCACAATGTTGCCCTCAGCATCCCGGATGGTGACCTCAAGCGGCATTTTCCCCGGCAGTGAGTGGGTAGCGCAAGACATGCAGGGGTCATAGTTGCGGAAAGCCATCTCAATCATGTTCAGGATGCTTTCTTGAATTTCTGTGCCTTTGGTAATCAGGTTCTGGGCAGCCTTCTTGATGGACATGGCGATAGGGGCGTAGTTGTTGGTTGTCCCAACGATCAGGTTGACTTTTGTGAGGATGCCGTTTTCATCCGTCTGGTAATGGTGGGTGAGGGTACCGCGCGGGGCCTCAACGCAGCCGATGCCCTCATCCGGGGTATTGGTGACGACCGGCCTGACGTTGGGGTCGGTGATTTCCGGGTCGGTTGCCAGTTCCAACATGCGCTCGGCAGCGTACAGCAATTCAATCAGTCGCGCCCAGTGAGTTGCCAATCTATGATGCACCGGCTGATAACGCCCGTTCACCTTCTTGCTGCCCAACGTCTCGTAGAAACGCTCAAATTGTTCCTGTGCCTTGGGAGTTGCCATCCCGTCAGCAGCGTTCAGCCGAGAGAGCGGAGTGGCGCAGTAGACGCCGCTATCTTTGCCATCTACAAAGCCTTTCCACCCCACGCCCTTCAAGTAAGGAAACTTGAGGTACGACCAGGGTTCTGTGTGCTCCGCGATGTGTTTTGCGTAGTCCCTGGGGGGATACTTGACGAATTCTTCCCCATCCGGAGCCACCACGCGGATCATGCCATCATAAAAGTTGACGTGATTGTTCTCGTCCACCGTGCCCATGTAATAGGTCTGGTGCGTAAAGGTGTCCGCCAGGATCAGGTCGACATAATCTGGATTACCCAGCACCAGGTTGTCGAACAACTTCAGGCTGAACTCGGCGAATTCGATATTCTCGCGGGCACATTGCTCAATCTTTTGGCGCAAATCCTCGCTGACGGCTACGCTCCACCCGCCGGGCAGCCCGGCCACAGGGTGAATGCCGCGTCCGCCCAACCACTGGATGACCTCATGGTTGCGTTTGCGGCAGGCGATGACTTGCTTGCCGATATCCACGCCGACTTTGTGGATTACGCCCAGGATGTTGCGTTCTGCCGGATCGGCATCGGGGCCAAGCACGAAGTCGGGGCCACCCAGGGCATAGAAGTGTACGGTGTGGTCGGTGCAGTAGAAGGCGGAGTAGAACATCTCGCGAATTTTCTTAACCACGGGAGGCGGTTCAACATGAAAGAGCTCGTCGAGCGCTTTGGTGCTTGCCATGTGATGGGCTTCTGGGCACACGCCGCAGATGCGGTTGGTTATGCGGGGCATCTCCTCAGCAGGGCGGCCTACGGAAAACTGCTCAAAGCCGCGCAGTTCGGGGATTTGGAGGTAGGCGTTGGCGACGTTGCCCTCCTCATCAAGGAAGATTTCGATTTTACCGTGGCCTTCCAGCCGGGTGATGGGGTCAATAGTGATGCGTTTCATTCCGTTTCTCCTTTCCCGTTGGAGCCGTTGGCACCGCTTTTAACGCGCTGGAGCAGCGAGTGCGCCATGCTAAAGCGGTAAAAAGTGCCCGCCGGGTCGGCCAGGGTGTTGACCACAGCCCCAATCTGGCGCTCGATTTCGTCTTCATCCATGTTCGGCTCTCCCGCACCGACGACAGAAGCGATGGCGGAGAGCATTTTTGCTCCCCGGTCTGACACGCCCGGCAACGGGCCGTAGCAGCCGCGGCAGCCCATACCCGCTTGTGGACAGAGCGCGCCACAACCGGCACGCGTAGCCGGCCCCAAACATACGATGCCCTGTTCCAGCAAGCAAAGATCGGGTTCGGGGTTGACCTCATAGGGGCGGTAGAAGCGAATGATGGTCTTCTCGTTCCGCGTCCGCTCGCATTCCTCACAAACCGCCACGTCTTTCGCACCCACGATGGCCCCTTTGGGGGGCAGCGGTGCGCCCTCCAACAAACCGGCCACAATAACCTGGAGTACCGCCCAAATCTGCGGCGGCTCTGGTGGGCAGCCCGGCAGGTAGTAATCCACATCCACCACCTGGTCAAGCGCTTTTACGGTGTGGTAAAACGCCGGAAGTTCAAGTTCGCCTTCGGGAACGGTCGTTTTTGTTTGGGGCAGCACGCCATCCGGATTATCAATGGAAGGGTTGTTCAGGTAGACGGTTTCCAGGGTGGCTTGTTTGGATGTCAGGTTGGAGAGCGCGGGAATACAACCCTCATAGGCGCAGGAGCCGTACGCTACCAGTATTTTCGATTTCCGGCGCAACAGGTGAGCCATTGCCTCGTTTTCCGAGTTACGGATAGCCCCGTTCCATAGGCAAACGTCAATATAGCCGTCGGGGTAACTTTCCACATCTTTGACCTTGAAGTCGGCGATGCAGGGGAAGAACGCGATATCGAAGACCTCATCCACAATGAGGATGTGTTCGTGGATGTTGAGCACAGAGATTTCACAACCACCGCAGGAGGCAGCCCAGTACATTGCGAGTTTGGGTTTGCTCTCGGTTTTCATTTCAGACCTCCTCGGCCAGGGGAACGTTCACGGGGCGTCCATTTTCGCCACCCAGAACCGTTTTCTGCCAGTTAAGCGGCCCCAGAGCGCGAATTTGTTCGGTCATCTGATCTATTTTTTCGGCCAGCACTGTGCCTTCAGAAGCCGATGCCCACACAAGTTGGACACGCTCCTCCTCCACTCCCCATTGGCGTAACATCTTTTTGAGAAGGATGAAGCGCCGCAGGGTTTTGATGTTGCCGTTGACATAGTGGCATTCTCCGGGATGGCAGCCGGCGATGAGCACGCCATCAGCGCCCTCGCGCAAGGCTTTGAGCACAAACTGGGGGTCCACGCGCCCGCTGCACATCACTCGAATGGTGCGCATGTTGGGGGCATACTTGATGCGGGCGGTGCCTGCCAGGTCGGCAGCACGGTAAGAGCACCAGTTGCACAGGAAGCCAACAATTACGGGTTCAAAGGTTTC
>DAOTZN010000334.1:0-2644 GCA_034434095.1 Anaerolineales bacterium | reverse complement strand
GCTATAACCTGAGCACTCGGCTAACACAGAGGTCGTTTAGTAACTGGTGCCACGAGCCTGATGAGAAGTTTATTTTCAGATCAGATACCCTCTGCCTACCAGAAATACCTTTCTTACCATACCAACTATGACAACTTTACGTATTCCCACCCCCCTGCGTCCCTATGCGGACAACCAAAGCCAGATTTCTTTGGAGAACGCGCCCACCGTTGGCGCAGCCCTGCGCCAACTGGTAGAACGTTACCCGGCGCTTGAACAGCACCTGTTCGATGAAAATGCCTCCCTGCGTCCTTTCGTCAACCTGTATTTGAACGATGAAGACATCCGCTACCTGCAAGGTGTGGACACGCCCTTGCAGGAGGACGACCGTTTGACCATCATTCCATCTATCGCCGGAGGACGTGTATGAACGTCTTCCTGAGCCGAGAAGAAATCCTGCGCTACTCGCGCCACCTGCTCATCCCGGAAGTGGGCCTGGCAGGTCAGCGCAAACTCAAGGCGGCCTCCGTGCTGGTGATTGGTACCGGCGGACTGGGTTCCCCCGTTGCGCTATACCTAGCCGCGGCCGGTGTCGGCCACATTGGCTTGGTGGATTTCGACGTGGTGGATGCCTCTAACCTGCAACGGCAAATCGTGCATGGCACTTCCCGTTTGGGTGACCTGAAGGTGGACTCGGCCCGCGACCGCCTGCTGGATATCAACCCCGATATCGAAGTGACGGTCTACAACGAGCCGTTTACCTCCGAGAATGCTTTCCGCATTGCCGAGCCTTACGACCTGATTGTGGACGGCACCGACAACTTCCCAACCCGTTATCTGGTCAACGACCTGTGTGTGCTGACCGGCAAGCCCAACGTGTACGGCTCCATCTTCCGCTTTGATGGGCAGGCCAGCGTCTTTGCCCAGGAAGATGGCCCGTGCTACCGCTGCGTTTTCCCCGAACCGCCGCCCCCTGGGTTGGTGCCTTCCTGTGCCGAGGGCGGGGTGCTGGGGGTGCTCCCCGGTGTGATTGGCACGATTCAAGCCACCGAAGCCCTCAAAATCATCCTGGGAATTGGCGAGACCCTCAAAGGGCGTTTGATGCTCTACAACGCGCTGGACATGAGTTTTGAATACGTCAAGTTGCGTAAAAACCCGAATTGCAAAGTGTGTGGTGAGCATCCCACGGTAACATCGTTGATTGATTACGAGGCCTTTTGTGGTGTCCCCGGAGGCGATCATCAGACCGGTTCTGCCGGAGAAGTATGGGATATCCAGCCCGAGGAACTGGCTGCCCGCCTGAAGAACGGGAACGCCCCCCTCCTTTTGGATGTGCGCGAACCCCATGAGTTGGAAATCTCCGCCCTGGAGGGCGCGGTCAACATTCCTTTGGGACAGTTGGCTGCCCGTCTCTCCGAGTTGGATAGCGCCCGTGAGATGGTTGTCTTTTGCAAAGCCGGGACTCGCTCGGCGCGTGCCCTGGAATTGCTGGTGAGTGCCGGATTCCGAAAGGTCAAGAACCTGCGCGGGGGTATCAACGCCTGGGCCGTGACCATGGATCCAGAAATGCCCATTTATTAGCCTACACTGTCAGCGGGTGAGAGGGCAATAGCCCTTCCCCCGCTGTTTTTTTCTACGTCAACGAGTAAAACCCTTGTAAAGGAGTGTGTTTTTTTATGAAAATGCCTGCAACTGTCCAATCTGCATTGGAGCAATCTGATAACCTGCGAGTGTACGATAACATTTTACAAACCATTGGGAATACCCCGCTGGTGCGCTTGGGGCGTGTTGGAAGAAATTTGCCTTGCCCCTTGTATGCCAAGGTCGAATTTTTCAATCCCGGTGGATCGGTCAAGGATCGCATTGGGCTGAACATCATCGAAGAAGCCGAGCGCAGCGGGCGCTTGAAGCCGGGCGGCACGATTGTGGAATCCACCTCCGGCAATACCGGGGTGGGGTTAGCCATTGCCGCCGCGTTGAAGGGTTACAAGACCATCTTCGTGATGCCCGATAAGATGAGCCAGGAAAAAATCCTGTTGTTGCGTGCTTTTGGCGCGCAGGTGGTCATTACCCCGACCGCGGTAGCACCAGAAGACCCGCGTTCCTACTACAACGTTGCGAAACGCCTGGTAGAAGAAACCCCCAACGCGATTTTGGCAAACCAATACCACAACCCGGAGAACCCCCGCAGCCACTACCAAACGACCGGCCCCGAAATCTGGCGGCAAACCGGTGGGCGCGTGACCGATGTGGTGATTGGCATGGGCACGGGAGGCACCATCAGCGGTACCGGGCGTTACCTGAAGGAACAAAACCCCGCTATCCGCATCGTGGGAGTAGACCCGCAGGGCTCTATTCTCAAGGACTTGTGGGAAAACGATGGGAAATTGCCGCCCGGTGTAGAAGCAACGACCTACAAGGTGGAAGGCATTGGCGAAGATTTCCTGCCCTCCACCACCGATTTATCTATCTTGGATGAAATCGTGCGCGTGAGCGACCGTGAGTCCTTTATCTGGGCGCGGCGGTTGGTGCGTGAGGAAGGTATCTTTGCCGGAGGGTCATCCGGTGCGGCGTTGGCGTCCATGCCGTTGAGCGTGATGAGGGCAAGTACCAGCGGAAGCATAACGCCCATGTCTGCCAATGCGCCTGAAAATTCGGCGAGCGT
>DAOTZN010000333.1:0-7673 GCA_034434095.1 Anaerolineales bacterium | reverse complement strand
GCTATAACCTGAGCACTCGGCTAACACAGAGGTCGTTTAGTAACTGGTGCCACGAGCCTGATGAGAAGTTTATTTTCAGATCAGATACCCTGGTTGCGCCAAAAGCCTCTTGACGCTGCCCTTTGGAGAGAGTAAGATGAAAGCATGAACATTACTGAAGATCTTCGTGTTGCTATGCGTCAATGGGCTACCGGTGTTGCCATTGTAGCAGCCACTTTTGAGGGGCGCTACCATGGGATGACCGTGAATTCGTTTACTTCGATTTCTCTAGAGCCGCCGTTGGTATTGGTGTCGTTGTGGCATACTTCTCGCACACGCGCCATTGTGCAAGACGCCGGGCACTTTGGCGTCACCATCCTGGCTCACGATCAGATAGAGATATCGAATCGCTTTGCCGGCCGTTTGCCGGAAGACGCCGACCGTTTTCACGATTTGGAAGTGGCAACGCTGGAAAGCGGAGCGCCATTTCTGGTGGGAGGGCTGGCGTGGTTTGATTGTCAGGTGCAAGAAATACACCCGATGAGTACACATGACCTGTTTATTGGCCGTGTGGTGGCGGTACGATCCTTTGGTAGGAAGCCGCCGTTGTTGTACTTCAATCGAGATTACCGTTCGCTAACATGAATCTGACCTCTGAAGAACGTTCTCTGTTGTTGCGTTTGGCGCGAGAAGCCATCACACAGGCCGTGCACAGACAATCGCTTGCGCCGTTGGATTTGGCTTCGCTATCGCCTGCTTTGCGCGCGAATGGGGCTTCTTTCGTTACCCTGACCAAACATGGCGCCTTGCGTGGCTGTATTGGAACGTTGGAGCCGTATCAGCCGCTGGCGGAGGACGTGCGGGAACATGCTGTCGCGGCGGCCTTGCAGGATTACCGTTTCCCCCCCGTTACACCGGATGAATTGCCCGAACTTCATATTGAAATCTCTCGCCTGACGCCTCCACAACCCCTGATTTATGATGAACCGGCGAATTTAGAAACCTTGCTGCGTCCTGGTGTGGATGGGGTAGTGCTGGATGATGGCTTCCGTCGAGCAACCTTCTTGCCGCAAGTGTGGGAGAAAATTCCCAATCCACAGGATTTCTTATCGCAGTTGTGCCTCAAGATGGGGGCGCCCCCCGATTTGTGGCGGCGGAAACATTTGAATGTGCAGCGTTACCAGGTGGAGGAATTTGAAGAAGCCGAATAATGCTGTGCTTCACGCTTTACAAAGTACCAGGCGACTGTCCGGCAAAGTAGGGGTGAACGATGCCGCCCCATGACGTTTGACCGACTACCTGGCTTTGGAGATTCGTCTACAGGTAGGCAAATTGTGGAATTTACTTCACGCCGCGTTGACCACGCATGATTCCCCTGCCTGAACGGTGGCTTTTTGTCCATCCGGAAAAGTGATTTCGGTATGGCTCGCGCCGCGCAGGATATGCAGCCCCCGAAAGCGGATTTCCACCGGCCAGGGGAAGGGATTTCGCCCTTCCAGGTGCACCCGCCATGGAGAGTAGATACGCACCCCCAGGGTTTCCAGGAACAGCCCTATGGGGGGCAGCCCTTCCAGGGCGTTGGTCTCGCCCTCCTCCTGCCCACTGCGGCAATGATGCCGGCCGGGCAGCCCGCCGGTGCGTTCCAGAGATTCGGCCAGGGTATCCATTAGCCGGCTGACCAGTTCAGCGCTTTGCTGGCGGTAGCCGTAACGCAACAAGCCGTACCCCACCCATGTATTCCATAGCAACGAGACCATTTGCAATGGGCGGGCCGGGGCGGCATTCCAGGGAGCAAAAGGAATACCACGCGTTTGCCAGTATTTTTGTGGATTGAGCAACGTTTCTTCCACCATGCTGCGGACGTGTGTGGCCTCTGCCAACCCGCCAACCAATGGCAAGAACAGGTCGATGCTTTCTCGGTGCAAATCTAGCGTGCCGAGGTGTAGGCTGGCACCTTCAGGGGGTAAATTTTCGATATGCAAACGATCCAGGCGTTGAAAAACCTTCGTGGCGGTTGCTGTAGCTCGCTCCGGTGACCAACGCCAACGTGCGGCGTTGATTTCTTCGCGCAACGGCTCTTCGCCATTGGGGGCGGTGCCTTCCAGGGTGACCTGAAACCCAGAAATGGGCGTTCCCTCGTAGGTCAGGTTGAGCACCGGGCGGAGCGGCTGTTCAAAAGTGCGCTGCAGAAGGTGTTCGCCGTTTTCTGTAAACGTGCCCAGGTCTTCTGCCGTTGGGCTGTGGTGCGTGTCGCGGTCCCAGTTGAAATACGTGTGGGCCTCTTCATCCCAGGCTGTCTCTAGCCCCAGGCGTAAATTTTCGCAGATGGCTTGTAAGGGAACCATAACCGTTTCGTGCTGCAGGACTTGTGCCATGCGCAACAGGCACTCGGCCTCACGATACAGCAACGCTAACAGGGAAGGGCTCTCTACGCTGGAAATGTCGGCGCCCTGTGCCCAAGTGTACCAATGCGCAAATAACGGATGTGTGAGCAGGTTGAGTTGACGCAGCGATTGCCACTCTGGCAGCCCGTCGCCGTCTTGGTCGTAATCTTCGCTGAACCAGGCTTGCAGAAAACGATACAACGGTTCAAAGACTTGCTCCAAGAAGGCAGTGTCGCGATGGTGCAGATAGATTTGCCATGCCAGGTTTGCCAGCATGGGGGTTGCCAGGGCGCTGAAGGTTTTCTCCGGGGATTGATTGGGGTTATTGGGGATGTGACCGCTTTCCAGGTCTTGTTGTTGTAGAAAATTCTCCAGGATGCCGGCTGCCAGTTCCGGGTAGCCGGGCAGCAGGTAAGTGCACAAATACACAGCATGCCAGAGAATATGCCCATCGCGCCAGGCAGGGGGATAATCGGCGCCGTCTTGACGTTGAGAGTAGCCGTGGTCGGGCCGTCGGTTGAGCACCGGCACGGGATGCTGCAAGTAGTCAGGCGCACCAACCAGCAAGCCAAAAGCCCGTTGATTGCCAAGGGCAAAAAGCGTGTCCCAGGCTGGGTTGCCGGTTTTGATGTGCACCGTCCCGGCGTTGATCATCCGAATGCGGGCGATATCGGCCTCCAGGTTGCGCTGTAACAACGCGGTGGCCTGTTCCCAGGCGGCTTCAAAACTGGACGCGGCCGCCTGTCCCCAGATGATTTCCATGCTGCGATTTGGCGGAATCTCGCCGGTGAGTGCCAGGGCGGTATGCGGGCCGGGGGAACCCTGAGCACCATTTGCCATCACCACAACCGTATGCAGGCCATTGCTTTTACCGTGCAGGTACCATGTGCCGCTGTCATGCTGTTGTGCTGTTATGCGGCGTCCGTTTTCTTCGGCGGGCACCAGCAGCGCCGCCCACTCCAGACGCAGCGTGCGCGCGGACTTGCCGGAATTGTGAACTGTCATCTTGCCGTAAATGGCATGTGAATGGGGAACCACATACCACAGTTTAGCGTTCAGACCCTCCAACGGTTGGCAGGTCAGGTAGGCCAGGTTGGGGGCTGCTTCGTGCAGGATGGGCGGGACGACAAACGTAGACGGTGCTTCCACCGGCTTTTCGGCCTCCACCCAGCGTGGGAACAGACTCAAAGAGCGGGCGCGCAGCCCGAAAGTGGTATGCAGCAATAAGGCCGGTGGTTCGCCTTTTTTGACGGTCAATTCCCAGATGTGATCGTCCAGGTAGTCACATTCCCCAAAGCGCACATCGGCAGCCAGTGTCAAAGCACTCAATTTGTCTAGTGGCAAGTTCCAATCGGACATGTGCTGATTGTACCGCAATTGTGCTAGAATTAGCCCGTACCTGGACGATTTTTGCACGGAGATCTGAACCATCTCGAGATGCTCAGCCTTTTTCTCTAAAATTTTTTTCATACCCTTCACAGGAGCCGTTTATGTCATCTCTTCCCCTTCGTCGTGGATTGTATTTCGAAGAATTTAGCGTTGGACAAAAAATCGTCACCGCCGGGCGTACTGTCACTGAGGCCGACGTGGTGTCTTTTGCTGGGCTGTCCGGCGATTTCAACCAGATGCACGTAGACGCCGAGTATGGTCGCAGCACGCCATTTGGTCAGCGTGTGGCGCATGGCCTGCTGGGGCTATCCATCGTCTCCGGCCTGGCCGTGCAAACCGGCATTCTGGAAGGCACCGTCATCGCCTTTCGGGAAATCTCGTCCTGGAAGTTCTCGGCCCCCATTTTCCTGGGCGATACCATTCACGCCGAACTCGAAGTTACCGAGACCTCACCTGCGGCCCGTCTGGGCGGTGGGGCGGTCAAACTGCACGTTTCTGTCAAAAACCAGCATGGCAAACAGGTGATGAAAGGCACTTGGGTTGTGCTGGTTGCCAGTAAGCCAGAAAATTGAGTCCTTATGCCCGATAAACCTACGCAACAACCCACCCCAGAAGAAGATGCACCGGAGCGCTTTCGCCGCCTGTTGCAGGAAGCCGAAGAAATCGAGAGCAAACTGGATGCCGGACTGCCAACCCTGGCAATGGATAGCCAGGAGACATCGGAACCCGATGCTGATTTTTTAGAGGCCGGTGAGCCGACCATCGAGATGACCAGCGTTGACGAAACGGCGGAGCCGCCGGATGAGTCGCCCTCCCTGGGGATTCCGGGGCTGACTGAGGAGATAGATGCCCTGGAGCATACCACCCGTCCAGCGACGGTTCCCCCGCCCGCCGCGGCCCCATTGACCGCGGACGCTCTGAAGGGGGCCGCGCCCCCATCCACCGCGGGCGACACCCGTCCAAACCCGGCCGTACCTTCCCGTCCAGCGACGGTTCCCCCGCCCGCCGCGGTTCCGTCGGCCGCGGATACTCTGGAGGGGGCCGCGCCCCCATCCACCGTGGGCGACACCCATCCAAACCCGGCCGTACCTTCCCGTCCGGCCGTGTCCCCCCCTCCGGCCAGCACGCCCTTGCCGCGCCGCGTCCCTCAGGAAGATCAAGGGGCAACGCGCGTTTCGCGCGCTGCTTATCAGGTGCCTCCTGGTCAAGCGGTGAGGAACACACCTTCCAGGCCTGTCTCGCGCCCGGTTTCGCAGCCCATCCCGGTGCCGCCTCAGGCCCCTACCTGGCGGCGTAATCTGGGGTGTTTCTTGCGCATGACCATCTTCGGGCTGTTCATTGGCGTTGTGTTGGCTTTGATTGGGCTATCTATCGGCCTGTATCAGTACTATCAGATTGCGGCTACGCTGCCGGATGTCTCTACCCTGCGGCAGCGCGCCGCCAAATTCGAGACCACGCGCATTTTGGACCGCAACGGCAACGTACTGTACGAGGTGATTGACCCCACTGCCGGGCG
Source organism: Anaerolineales bacterium (assembly GCA_034434095.1). Classification (GTDB taxonomy): domain Bacteria; phylum Chloroflexota; class Anaerolineae; order Anaerolineales; family DRKV01; genus DRKV01. Next base: position 2,405 of record DAOTZN010000333.1, on the reverse strand, counting down.
GCGCACGTACACCACACTGGACAAAATTTCGCCCTACCTGGTGGCCGCCACCATCGCGACCGAAGACAAGGCTTTTTATTCTCATCCGGGCTTTGACCCGCTTGCCGTGGTGCGCGCTTTGTGGCAAAACTACACCAGCGGCGAGGTGGTTTCCGGCGCTTCCACGATTACCCAGCAACTGGCGCGCATCTTGCTTTTGGGGCCAGACGAACGCTTTGAGCGCTCTTACCGCCGCAAGGCGCGGGAAATCATCCTGGCGGCCGAAATTACCCGCCGTTATTCCAAAGATGAAATCCTGGAATTGTATTTGAACGAAATTTACTACGGCAACCTAGCGTATGGTGTTGAAGCAGCCGCCGAGACGTATTTTGGCGTGCAGGCCGGGCAATTGACCCTTTCTCAGGCCGCCTTTTTGGCCGGATTGCCGCAGGCGCCCTCGGTGTACGATGTGTACACGAACCGGGATGTCACCTTAGAACGCGCTGAACAGGTGTTGACGCTCATGTTCCAGGCCAGTCAGGAACAGGGTTGCATCTACGTGAGCAACAATCAGCAGCCGGTGTGTGTGGATGCCGTGGCGGCTGCCCAGGCGTTGCAGGAACTCAAGACGTACGATTTTCATAATCCTGATGTTCAAATTCGCTATCCGCATTGGGTGAATTACATTCGCAGTTTGCTCGAAAGCCAGTTTGACCCGCAGACGATTTACCGCTCCGGTTTTACGGTCTACACCACGCTCGACCCGGGCTTGCAGGATGCAGCCCAGCAAATTGTTCAGGAGCAAATTGCCGCCTTGCAGGCCAACCACGCCACCAACGGCGCGCTGGTTGCCATTCGCCCGGCGACCGGCGAAATTCTGGCGATGGTTGGTTCGGCAGATTTTGACAATGCCGACATCGACGGGCAGGTGAACATGGCGCTTGTGCCCCGTCAGCCGGGCTCCTCTATCAAGCCGTTTACTTATCTGACGGCTTTCGAGAAGGGCTGGACGCCCGCTACCCTCATTTGGGATGTGCCTTCCGAGTTTCCGCCTTCCGGTGACCCGGCCGACCCGCGTCCGCCTTATAAGCCGGTCAACTATGACGGCAAGTTCCACGGGCCGGTGACGGTGCGTACCGCGTTGGCAAATTCGCTCAATATTCCGGCTGTCAAGGCGCTGCAGTTTGTGGGCATTTACGATGACGCTACCCTGCCCGGTGAGCAAGGCCTGGTGGCGATGATGCAGCGTTTGGGCATCACTACCTTGACGCGTGAGGATTACGGTCTATCGCTCACCCTGGGCGGTGGCGAAGTGACCCTCCTGGAGCATACCGGCGCGTTTGCCGTGCTTGCCAACGGCGGACGGCGCGTGCCGCCGGTGGCCATCACCCGCATCGAAGACCATAACGGCAACGTCATCTTTGAATATCAACCCCCCTCCGGCGACCAGGTGTTGCGCGCCGAGCACGTTTTTCTGATTTCCGACATCCTGTCCGATAACGAAGCGCGTGCCATGGAGTTCGGGCGGAACTCAGTGCTCAATCTGCCCTTCCAGGCAGCCGCCAAAACCGGTACAACCAATGATTTCCGGGATAACTGGACGATGGGCTACACTCCCGACATCGCGGTGGGTGTGTGGGTGGGCAATGCCGATTACACTCCCATGCAAAACACCACCGGTCTGAGCGGTGCGGCGCCCATTTGGGCGCAGTTCATGCAGACGGCCATCCAGCAGTTGACCGGCGGCAACCCGACCGCGTTTGTCAAACCGGCGGGCGTGGTAGAAGAGACAGTCTGTGCTATCTCCGGCACTAAGCCATCCAAGTGGTGTCCCGAACAGCGCCGTGAGTATTTCGCTGCCGATCAGCCGCCGCTGCCTGAGAGCGAAGACTTGTGGCAGAAGGTGTTGATTGATACCTGGACGGAACTGCGCGCCGGCCCACAGTGTGCTGATTTCACTACCGAGAAATTTGCGCTCAAAGTGGATGATCCGGCCGCTCGCCAGTGGATCAAGAAGAGTGATGAGGGGCGCGCCTGGGCAGAATCTGTGGGCTTTCGCAAGAAGGATTTGTTCTTTGTGCCCACAGAGCAATGCACGGCCGATTCACCGCATCCTAAACTGGCAATTTCTGCTCCCGCCGAGGGCGCTACCATTACTTCCAGCCCGTTGGATATCTACGCTCAGGTGGATGCAACCGCTAATTTCCAGGAATACCGCCTGGAATACGGGCTCGGCAAAGACCCGGAGAAATGGGAATTGCTAGACCGTAGCAAAGCCAGCGTACCGCGTCCCGATAAAATCTACTCCTGGGATTTGAGTGAGGTGCCGCCTGGAGAGATTACTCTGCGTTTGTATATGCAGAGCACTACGGATACCTACGCCGAAGTGCGCTTGCACTTCAATGTGCAGGTACCCACCCCCACGC
>DAOTZN010000332.1:0-4407 GCA_034434095.1 Anaerolineales bacterium | reverse complement strand
GCTATAACCTGAGCACTCGGCTAACACAGAGGTCGTTTAGTAACTGGTGCCACGAGCCTGATGAGAAGTTTATTTTCAGATCAGATACTTCAATTTGTTGTCAGATGGCGCTCTCCTCGGGGTAAAATCCTTGTTGGGCGCTGGCGTTTTTTATTCACCCGCTCTGCATTTGTGCATGGATTGGGACAAACGCCAGTTCTCTGTTAGATTGGCAACCATTCAACCAAGAAGGAGTATAACGATGCAAGAAACCATTGGTTTTATCGGCCTGGGGATTATGGGGCGCGGCATGAGTCGCAATTTGCTCAAGGCCGGTTTTCCCCTGGTGGTGTGGAATCGTACAGCCAGCCGCATGACCCCTTTGGTCGAAGCGGGCGCGCAATCTGCCACCTCCCCGGCCGACCTGGCAGCGCGCTGCGACATTGTCATCACCTGCGTGAGCAATACCGAGGACGTGGAGCAGGTGCTCCTGGGAGAGCAGGGCGTTATTCACGGGGCGCGTCCGGGGACGCTGGTCATTGATATGAGCACCATCAGCCCACATGCTACCCGTCAGATGGCTGAGAAATTAGCGCAGCGCGGCCTGCACATGCTCGACGCGCCCATCAGTGGCGGTAGCGAAGGTGCGGCCAACGGCACGCTTGCTATCATGGTGGGTGGCGAGGCCGAGCAAGTACAGCGTGCCATGCCTTGCTTTCAAGCCATGGGCAAGACCATTACTCACGTTGGCGGACATGGCGCCGGACAAATGACCAAACTGGTCAACCAAATTTTGGTGGTCGGCAACGCACTGGCCATGAGCGAGGCGCTCTTGTTTGCCCAGGCGGGCGGCCTCGACCTTGAAAAGGTGTTGGCAGCCGTCAGCGGTGGTGCGGCTGGTAGTTGGATGCTCAGCCATCGCGGCCCGCAAATCATCGCTCGCGATTGGCGCCCTGGCTTTACCGTGGATTTGCAGCAAAAAGACCTGCGGCTTGTGTTGGCCGAAGCCGATCAATTGGGCGTGCCGGCATTGGTTACCGCACAGGTCTTCAACCTGTACCGCACCCTGCAACAGGCCGGACTGGGCAGCGAGGGCAATCATGCCCTCATCAAGGCGTTAGAACGTCTTTCCGGGTTGGAAGTTGGCCGTGCAGATTCCTAAAATCAGCCCTGTGGAAATGGCGGAACGCCTGAAAAACGGGGAACGCCTGGCCTTGTTGGATGTACGCGAAGTCTGGGAATGGTCGTTGAGCAAATTGGCCTTCCCCCAGGTGGTATACCTGCCGCTCAGCATTTTGGCAACCCAAGGAGAACCGGCGTTGCGCACGGCCTTAGGAGAACAGCATGGCGCGCCATTGGTGGTCATCTGTCATCATGGCATACGCTCTGCGCAGGTGACAGTCTGGCTGCAATCCTTGGGTTGGAAAGAGGTCTTTAGTCTCTCTGGGGGGCTGGAAGCCTACGCCCAGCAGGTGGACGCCTCCATCGGACGCTACTAAAAGCCTACAAGACCATCCCGTAGGACATGTCCCCATGGGGAGCGAGGAGCCTTAGTTCGTGAAAGGGATAGTGGAGGGCAATGCCCTCCACTATCCCCGCCCCCCCAAATAGCATCATAGGTGTGCCTGCTCATCGAATAAACCCGGTTGACAGGCATACCGGGTTGCGATTTCATCACACCTGGAACTGCCCGTTTTTGTAAAACAACTCCCCATCCACCCAAATTTCGCTGTCGTCGCGCATATCACAAATGAAATCCCAATGGATACTGGATTTGTTGACACTGCCTGTTTCTGGATAGCCCGCGCCGACTGCCATGTGAATGCTGCCGCCGATTTTCTCGTCGAATAGGATGCTTTTGGTGAAACGGGTGATGCCGTAATTGGTACCGATAGCGAATTCACCCAGGTAACGCGCACCCGCATCGCTATCCAACTGACTCAACAGGTATGCTTCGTTTTTGCGGGCATGTGCCTCAACCACCCGACCGTTTTCAAAGCGCAGTTCCACGCCTTCTACCTCGCGCCCGCCGCTAATTGCCGGGTAGGTAAAGCGCACCCAACCGTTGACGGAATCTTCCACCGGGCCGGTGAAAATCTCGCCGCTGGGCATGTTGTGGTGCCCGTCTGAGTTGATAAACGTGCGCCCCTCGATGGACAGGCGCAAATCGGCGTTGGGGCCTTTGACGACGACTTCCTTCTTCCCTTTGAGCCAATCCACCAGGCGTTGCTGCTCTTGATGGACACGTTGCCACTCTGCGACGGGGTCATCCTTGTCGCAGAAGGTCGTGCCGTACACGAAGTCTTCGTACTCGCTGAGCGACATATCGGCTTCTTGGGCATAGGCCTCACAGGGGAACTGCGTCCCCACCCAACGCAAAGAACCCTCGGCCGAGCGGCGCATGTAGGTCGCCATCAACTCCCGACGGGCAAGTTGAGCGGCGCGCTGTTTGGCGGGGTCTACGCCGCTGAGGGCGCGCGTGTTTTCCACTGCCCGCACGCTGATGAGCGCATCCACTTCGTTGAACATCAGTTTTTCCACCGGCGAAACCCATTGCAATTGTTCTTCGCTCGCTTCTTTCAAGACGGCCTCGGAAAAGGCGTCGTGCGTCATCTGAACGGTGGCATTGCCGCCGGCGCGCGTCACCATGCGTACCACCTCGGTCAACAAGGGCAATGCGGGGACGCCGCCGCGCACCAACACCCAGTCACCGGGTTGAACGGCAACGGAATAGTTGACCAGGACATCGGCAAGTTTGATGATTCTTTGATCGGGCATGAAAGGTCTCTCCTTTATTGGATACTGGACGCTGTTCGTTTTCACCGGCGAATGATTTAAACCATCTGTGGTTTTCGCCAAACATCGGTTGGGTGGTGCTTTTGCACTGACCACTTTTGACAGCGCTATTATACCTCTCGTGATATACTCCCCCCCATGTCGCGCCTGTTTCGTAATTCACTCATCGTGGCGGTTTTCTTCGGGCTGGATAAAATCCTGGCACTGGGACGTCAAATCCTGGTGGCACGCCAATTTGGGCTTTCCTACCAGATGGATGCCTTCAACGCGGCCAACAACATCCCCGACCTCCTTTCGGCGCTGATTTCGGGCGGCGCGTTGGGGGTAGCCCTCATTCCGGTACTCTCGGAATACCTGGAAAAACGCGGCCGCGCCGATGCCTGGCGCTTGTTTTCTTATGTGCTCAATTTGGCCTTTTTGGTCACCGGTTCACTGTCCATCCTGCTGGCAATCTTTGCGCGCCCCTTGATTGCGCACCTGATTGCGCCCGGTTTTCCCCCTGAACAGCAGACGTTGGCCGTCCGCCTGATGCGCCTGGATTTGCTGGCGATTCTGATTTTTTCCATCAGCGGGTTGGTGATGGCAGGCCTGCAGGCCAATCAGCATTTCCTACTACCGGCCATTGCCCCGGCCATGTACAACGGCGGACAAATTTTCGGGATTGCCGTGTTGGCTCAGCACTTCGGGATTTTTGGGCTGGTTTATGGCGTGATTTTGGGGGCGCTGCTACACCTCGGGGTTCAGGTACCCGCTTTGGGGCGTTACCGTTTCCATTGGGTGCCGCGCCTCCCCTGGGGGGAGACGGGACTCCAAAAAGTGCTGGCCCTCATGGGGCCGCGCGTCGCCACCATGTTCTTCATCCAATTTTTCTTCCTGGCGCGCGACAACCTGGCATCTCGGCTGGGTGAGGGGGCGGTCTCGGCGCTCAATTACGGTTGGTTCATCATGCAAGTGCCGGAGACGCTGCTGGGGTCTGCCCTGGCAATTGTGTTGCTGCCCACGCTGGCGGAATATGCCGCCCTGGGAGAGTGGCAGGCCTTCGGCACGGCCTTTAACAAGGCAGCGCGCTTCCTGGTGGCAACCTCCTTGCCCGCCGTGACCGTTCTTGCCATCGGCTTGCAGCCCCTGATTGGCCTGTTGGGCTTTGACGCCCAAGGGGTGCAGATGGTGCTGTGGGCCGCGCGTGCCTATTTGCTGGGCATGCTCAGCCACGCGTTGCTTGAGGTGACTGCGCGTTCCTTCTACGCCCGGCAGGATGCTCGCACGCCGTTCTTCGCGGCCGCGTTGAACGCCGCCCTGTACCTGCTTTTTGCGGTGACTTTTGCCCGCGCGTTGGGGCACATCGGCATTGCGCTGGCAAATACGCTGGCTTTCACCATGGAGGCCATTTTACTGCTCGTCTTGTTACAACGGCATGTGCCCGGCGTCCTGCGGTTGGATGGCACCTTATCGCGGGCGCTGGGAGGGGCGCTCCTGACCGGCGCGTTGACCGCGCTCCTGGGGCGGTTGCTGCCGGGTGGCGTCCTGTGGGGAGCGTTGGCGCTGGCCGTAGGTATCCTGGCGGCCTTACCGGCCTTGTGGCCGGAGGTGCGCGCCTTGATACAATTGGAAGAATTGCCCTTGCCCGAATGA
>DAOTZN010000331.1:0-1528 GCA_034434095.1 Anaerolineales bacterium | reverse complement strand
GAGCAAAGCGTAGGGGAAGCAGTCTTCCCCTGGTAAGCAAGGAGACTGCTTTGTCGCCGCAAAGCGGCTCCTCGCAGTGACATTTGGTTATTTGGTTATGGCTGGAATCTGCGCATGGATGGGGGGGGTACGTTGCAGGCGTCCTACATCCAATGGGGACATGTCCCACATATTTGGGGCGCCAAATGAACCATCCCAGTTCGTGAAAGTAAAAACCGAGGCGGCTTGCAGCAGGAGTGCGGTATAATCTGCGCCGTGAGAAAATCCCGTCGCCCCGAAGACTTGACGATAGACGAATTGCGCCACTTGCTGATTGAAAAGCGGCGCTCTGATCGTCGGGCGCGCCTGGAGCATTTCCGCAAAACCGGTCGGGTGGTGCATTTGAGGCACGAGACCTTTGACTCACCGCTGGAGACGGTCCACACGCTGGATGTGCCGGTGGTGGAAGATGAGGCACCGGCCACACCGCGGGAAGTGTCGCCACGGCGCCGGATTGTGGACGGTTTTCTCTTGCTGGTGGAGGCCGTTGCCGTCGTAGCGTTGATTTTCATCGTCTTCAACAGCGTTTCGGTGATGCAAACCATCAATCGGGAGGCAGCCAGCGCGCTGATTCAACCAACCCCGACGGCTACGCCGTTGGTGCGCGCCGTGGTACTGCCTTCGGGACACACACCGCCCACCGCGCCGGGAGGGGCACGTCCCAACGATGCCGAAATTCCCGAGCATCTACGCCCCATGGTGCAGTCTCTAGCCAATTTGCCGTTGCCCACCCCAGGGCCAGAGCAGGCCATCCGCCTACAAATCCCAGCACTAAACGTTGACGCGCCCATTGTCCAGGGCGATGGCTGGGAGCAGTTGAAAAAGGGCGTTGGTCAACACATCGGCAGCGGCGTTCCAGGGCAAAAAGGCAATGTTGTGCTTTCAGCACACAACGATATCTTCGGCGAATTATTCCGCTTTCTGGATCGATTGCAACCCGGCGATGAAGTCATCGTGTACACCAATCAGCGAGCCTACCGTTACATCGTCACCGGTACACGCGTTGTAGAGCCAACTGAAGTCAGCGTGATGACGCCCACAAATATCCCCACAGTGACGCTGATCTCGTGCTATCCTTATCTGGTAGATAATAAACGCATCGTCGTCACTGCACAACTACAACCGTAAATCCTCGCGCCTAGACGCGAAAATATAAGGAGAAATTCCATGAGTCGTAAATCAAAATCCCAACGCCGTAAGCAAAAATCGGAAGTTCAGATCGTCACCACTCCTACGCTTCAGGTTGAGAGCACATCGAAAATCGGGCTCAATCCGGCAAATAGTTTCAATCCGGATTATACCTACATCGTCCGGGATTTAAAGCGTATCGGTTCGTTGGCCGGATTCTTCCTGGCAGCATTGCTGGTGCTATCGTTCTTCCTAAAGTAACGTTGCGTGGAAGTATCTGATCTGAAAATAAACTTCTCATCAGGCTCGTGGCACCAGTTACTAAACGACCTCTGTGTTAGCCGAGTGCTCAGGTTATAGC
>DAOTZN010000330.1:0-5013 GCA_034434095.1 Anaerolineales bacterium | reverse complement strand
AGAACATGCGGCCAAACTCTTTGTTGCCTCAGGCGCTCAGGGTGGTTTTTGTGTTGTCTGTTGCCGAACAAACTTCTGATTTTAACGTCTTGAAGCCTCTTTTTAGCCCTTTTCTGTTTCTTGGCAACGGTGTTAGCCGCCGTTTTATTTTTCAGACAGCCAATCTGATAAATTCTGCTTCACACGCTTCAAGCGCTCTGATGAAATTTCACCAATTGCGCCAAGAAGTATTTCGCCCGAAACAACCGCTAAACGCCCAACTCGAATTACGCTTGTAACTTTTAGCCCACTCTGCTCAAAATCTTTATCGCTCTCTTTGACAATTTCGTCAAACCCCGCAACATATTGGCGTGTTTGCGAAGAAATCATGCAAATCAGCCAGTCGTCATATTCCCCTGGAAGTTTTCCCAACAAAAGGGCAGGGCGCAACTTACCTTTTCCAAGGTCAGTCTGGGGAAATTGAAATAGAACCACCTGCCCCGCTTTTTTCATACAAAGGCTACCCTGATATCTGATACGCTATACAAAGCAGGCTCACTTTCCATATCTCGCATTGCCGATGACAACGATAAAGAAGCCCACTCCTGCCTTTCCTGTTGTTCAGCCTTTATAAGCAAGTACTGAATAAAGTCAAACAACTCTTCCTGCAACGAGTAAGGAAGTTTACGGGCGTACTGGTAAATTTTTTCGTCAAGGGTCATGGCTTTACTCCGTCATTAGCTAAACGCTACGCTGCTACCCTGATTTTACACCAATAGCGGAAAGATTTTGGACATAATTTGCAGGACAGGCGGCTAACGCTCCGTATGACCGGCTGACAAAAGCTGCATAGTGAAACGGCGCAGCTTTTGTCAGCCCGTGTTTTGATGCGGTTGTTAGGCATTTATTTTGTAACTGCCTACGTCATTGCGAGGGAGCGCAGCGACCGAAGCAATCTCCAATTCTCGGGGTGGAGATTGCTTCGCCTTCGGCTCGCAATGACAGGCAAGTAGGGGTAACTCTGCAGAGTTGTCCTACGCGCTTGCGTGTCCCTCTGCAGCAAGGTAGGCAGTTACAAAATGTGTGTCTACAAGTAAGGACTTGAATTATCATTGCGCAATGGCAAAATTGCCAGTATGGAGATGACAAACAAAGCCCCGTACAAGGCAAAAAGCAGCAGGTAGCCACGTATTGGTTGTGCCGGATAGTGGGTCACAAAAAAATCGGCGATTGGCCCGCCTATGTATGCTCCCACTGCACCCGCACCTGCACCAGCCAGGTTTGAAATACCCAGGTAGCGCCCAGTATCATCCGCCGGTGCCAGGCGGGTTCCCAAAGCCCAATTAACGGCGTAAAAAACGCCAATGGCAATGCCAACCAAAATTGCTCCCAGGTACACCACTTCCAGGCGTGGGATTGAAAGGAGAACAACGGTGCCCAGGGTTGCCAGACCGCCGCTGGCAAGCAGTAGTCTTTTTTCACCTATTTTATCTGCCAATGCTCCGGCAGGTAGGACACTGGCCAGCACAAAAACGCCCACCAGCAAGAGCATTCGGCTGGCCGGAATAGCGGCCTGTGCGCCGCTGTACCCCAGACGCCCCTGAAAAAAGTAGAGCGTGAAGGCGGCCAAATTGGTTGAACCGGTTAAGAAGGTGAGGCGGTTGAGTATCCACCAGGCAAAATCGGGTTGATGATGGAAGTCTGCTCCCAGGCTAACGCGCAAGGCAACCCATAATCCCAGGCCAATGGAGGTACACAACACCACCAAGCCGGCTAATCCCATGACCCACAAGGCAACGCTCAGCGGCACAGCGTTGAGTCGGGCCGCGACACCGTCAATCAGTGCACCGCCGCCTAAAATTGTAATGGTAAATGTGACGGTCATGATTGCTAATCGAAGCACCTGCGGCCAGGGGAAAGGCTGCGAAAGACCTGTGCTGGCTCTCTCTGGGGCAAACAGTGTGACCGTCATCGTGAGTAATAGGAGAAAACCCACGAGGAGCAGGGCGAACTCCAGGGCGCCGCGTCCCACCATTGGGCCGATGGCGAAGGCAACCAGCATCAGGGGGAGAGGAACCTCCATAAGGGCTTTGACCCCTGAAAATTTGCCGCGCGCCTGCACGGGGATCAGGTCGGGCATCAGGGCTTGCAATGGCCCTTGGGCGGTATTGCTGGCAATCATCATCAGCATCAGGGCTATAAAAAGTACCCAGTATCCGGTCATGCCGTCTAGTCGGGCGCTGAAGGCTACCAGCCCTAGGGAGACTAAAATCAGCAGCGTGCCGGCGACAATGAAGGGGCGTCGTCGGCCATAACGGCTACGCAGACGGTCAGAAAGCAGGCCGGCGACGGCCTGCACCAGCACAGCGGTCATCAACCCCCACAGACGTAAGCGCCCATAAAAACGCCCCTGTTCGGCTTCACCAACGAAGTGTTGCACCAACAGGGGCAGGACGAGCGGTGTCATCGTTTGGGTGAGCACCGTCAGGCCGGTAAAGTGCAGGTTGACTGTTAGATAGTCGTACCAATGAATGCGAGGCTTCAAAATCAGCCTTTGGCGGGGATGTAACGTGCTAGTTTTGCTGCCAGGTTGGCCAACGGCAGGCTTTGCAGGTAAACTTTACCTGGGCCTTTGAGCGTTGCCAGAAACAAGCCTTCGCCAGAGAAGAAAATATTCTTCAACCCTTTGACGGTGGTAATGTCATAGGACACACTGGGTTCAAAGGCCGCGATGTGACCGGGATCGACCTTCATTACTTCGCCATTGGCCAGGTCAAATTCGCGCACTTCTCCGGGAATTTCCAGAAAGACGGTGCCGGGGCCGGTTACTTTTTGTAAGATAAAGCCCTCGCCGCCGAACAGACCAGCCCCTAGGCGTTTCCGAAAGTGTATTTCCAGTTTAACCGAGTTTTCGGCGCACATGAAGGCGTCTTTTTGGCAAATCAGATGTTCGCCAGCAGCCAATTGACGTACCAGGATATTGCCGGGTGCTTCGGGAGCAAAGGTGATCAGGGCCTCGCCCTTCGTACAGGTGTACGTTGTCATAAAGATGGATTCTCCGGCCAATGCCCGCCCTAAGCCGGACATCAGACCTCCTTTGGTGTTGGTATCCATATGGACATTACCTTTCATCCAGGCCATGCCACCAGATTCGGTGTACACCGCCTCACCCTGGGTGAGATATACGTCAAGCGTTGGCAGGGTGGTACCTTGAATTTCGTATCGCATCGTAACCTCCTGGTTATATTTTCACTTGCGCGCCAAAATCACGCGCTTCTAAACTAACGAAATATGACTCGCAAGCCGCGTCAATGAGGTCAGGAGAAAATGAAACGCTCTCCATGTTGTAACGAGCAATGCTAATCATCTGATTGAGAATATCACGCGGGTGGGTCATACGTAAGGGGCGATTATAAGGTTTGAACCACTTGGAAAGCATGTAGTCCAGGCCTTCGTGGTCTAACGGGATGTTTTTCGCCTTGCACACCAATTCCCAGATTTGGCGCCATTGGCGCTCATCGGGGTCTCGAATTTCAATTTTATACTTGATACGCCGCAGGAAGGCTTCATCGGCCAGTTGATTGGGGTCGAGGTTGGTTGAAAAGATAAGCAAGACATCAAACGGAACCTGCAACTTGGTCCCGGTAACGGTAGAAAGGTAGTCGTACTTCTTTTCTAAAGGCACAATCCAGCGGTTGAGCAAGTCTATGGCGCGCACTTGTTGACGTCCGAAGTCGTCAATCATAAAGATGCCATTGTTGGCCTTCATTTGTAGGGGCGCCTCATAGTATTTGCCATACTCGTTGTAGGAAAGGTCGAGCATGGACATGGTTAATTCGCCACCTACCACAATGGTGGGGCGTTTGATGCGCACCCAACGGGTATCAAATTCTGGTTCAGCACTTTGCTCAAAGGCTTCGGCAAAGGTAAAGACGTTCTCTTGGGACGAAGGCGCTTTGGTGTCGGTGCTAATTTCATGCACAATGGGGTCAAACAGGCGCACAATCTGTCCATCTGCCTCGATAGCATAGGGAATGTAAATGTCATCTCCCATCAAACGGGTGATTCGTTCGGCAATGCTGGTCTTGCCGTTACCTGGTGCGCCGAACAGGAAAATCGAATCTGCCGAGTTAATCGCCGGCCCGATTTCATTCAACACAGCATCAGTGATGATCAAGTCCTTAAATGCCTGGCGGATATTGTGTCGAGTGATGGTCATGTGCTTGATGGTCTGCGCTTGGATAGCCTTAAGATAGGCTGCAAAGGGGACAGGTGCAGGGCCGTTGTATTCTGTTTTTTGGAGGGCGCTTTCTGTTGCCTGTGGACCACGTGGTGATTTCAAGATGTATTCGTAACTGAGTTCCCCTATTCCCTTTTGCCCGACGACATCCAGCAAATCCTTTTCGCGCATTTCATGTAGGATTGGGCCAACAACCTGGTAGGATAGCCCCAGGTCGTTGGCAATTTCTCCGCCTGTAGGACGACCACGGTTGTACACGGCGCGCAAAATGATTTCTTGCATCATCGTACGACTCAGCCCGGTGTCAGATAATTTGGCAGGACGCGGAGGTACATAAGTTTTTCCGATGTGTGTACTGCCACTATCTTTGGGAGGTGGGTCCCCCAGGAAGCGTACGTCTTGTAAATTGGTACCTTTGGCGCGCTCCTGCGCGTAGAGCCGATCGAATTGCTTTTTGTGTAAAGATAAGTGGATGTGTGCTTCTTTGTCGTTTTTTTCTTCTGCCTGCTTTAGGCATTGCATAACGGCCCGCATTATGGTGTAGCGTACCCCGTTTACGTACAGATGATGCAGGTACTCCCCAGGACGCACGTAACAATCGGGGGTATGGTCTTTGCGCGCCAGCATTTCCTGGTACGATTTCTCATCAATTAAAAAGCGCATAGTCTATTCTCGCCGAAAACAAAAGATGACATACGATGTGTGTATCTGATCTGAAAATAAACTTCTCATTAGGCTCGTGGCACCAGCTACTAAACGACCTCTGTGTTAGCCGAGTGCTCAGGTTATAGCAC
>DAOTZN010000329.1:0-7596 GCA_034434095.1 Anaerolineales bacterium | reverse complement strand
GCGCCATTCTCCTGCTGGACTGCCCACCTCACCCACGGGTTTTATGCAGGTCATCTTTGAGTAAGCCTCTGCCACCGCTGCGGGAATATGCCGCCACCACTTTTCGTTCATGTACACAAAATCATAACCGGCATCGGCGACCACTTGCGGGTCAGGGGATTTGACCAGCGTCTCCCAGGCCGGATCAGGGCGGTAAACATCCTCAAAAGCGCGTACCGGCCAGCCAAACAGCGCCACCGCGCGGCTGGGGTCGTTATCGAGTACCTGTGCATGAGGCGGCAGGGCATCCCAAAAACGCTGACTCATGAGCACATCAACATCACGTACAAAATACGTATGTTGCAATTGAATGCGCGCCGTTCCCAGGATAGCGAAGAGAAGCACGCCGCCCAGCATCCCGCCTCCCAGAGCAACCTGTGCGGCCAGGCGCAAGCGTCCACGCGCGCCTTGAAACCACATCCAAGCCAAGGGCCAGCCTAACAATAACCACAAACGGGCCGCGGTCTCCGGCATACGCGTCATCGAGCGATCCAAACCGTATTTGACAAAGACCGCAAAGGCCAGGTTGAACCAGGCCGCCAGTGCCAACCCAGCAGTGACCCAGCGAAAACGGCGCAAAGAGTGCCGCGTCATCGCCCAGGCGGCGGGAATCAGCAGCAAAACCGGCCCGAATTCGGTCAACAAGACCAATGCTTGCGCCGGGTCAAAGAGCGAGAGTGCGCCAAAATGTGCCGTAGGAATCGCCAGAGGCCAACGCAAAGCAAAGCCGTAAGCATTCGCCTGGGCAACAGCAGTCTGTCCCTGCCAGCGCAAAAGGAAGGTGCGCAACATCTCGGTGATATAACCACCCTGCCACAGGCTCAATACACCGGATATAGCCAAGGCCATCAGCCAGGGCACAACCTGAGGCGGGGCTTGTTTCCGCTGCCACCAGAACAAGCCACCGGCGGCCGCCAAACCCAACACCAGAAAAGCAAACAAATGCTCGGCGCTCAATGCCAGGTTCGCCAGGGAGAGCACGACTACCGCCCAGCCCGTCCAGTGTGCCCGGCGCAAATGCCGCCCCAGCAGGAGCAAGGCCAAAACCGTCATCCACGCCAGGGCCGCCGTGTTTGCCATCGCCAAGTGTAGGGGGATGAAAAACCCACTATGGAAGGCGAACGGGAACGGCATGGCTCCGCCGCCTTCAATCACCCACGGTTGTGCCAGGGCTTCCATCAACGTGGGTGCGGTATCTGCCGCGCTGCCCGCGAGGGTAATGTGCGCGCTCACCCATAAGAGAACGTTACGCGGCAAGAGCAGTAACAGCCAACGCGCACCACCGCCAAAGAAAACGGCCGCTGAACCCCACCACGCCGCGCCACGGTTATGGCCGGTACGATAAAACCACAACCAGGCCAGAACAGTGGTCAATGCGATCGTAAAGGCCTTGCCCAAATCCAGCGCAGCCCAGGGGAACCAGCCCGCCATGCGCACCAAACTGGCTGCCCAAACATGCAACCCATAGTGGTAGGCAAACGGCAGCGAGGGGTCAAGGTAAAACGGCGGCGGCACATAGTCACGCGCTATCATCGCCGCCAGGGGAATATGCAAAAATTCATCGAAGAGCGCCACCCCACGCTGAAGAGGAAACAACACCCCCACCAGCACCGCCAGCGCCAGGTAAGCGCGCCAGGGGAAATCCGTCCAAAAGGGCTTTCTTCCAGCAGCAAACCAGGCCATGCCCCCCAAAGAAAAGACCAGCAGGGCGGCCAGCCAATAAGCCATCGGCAAAGTCACAAAATGTGTCATCGCGTTCGCCAGCGTCTCGGCGGCCACAAATCCCAGCGCCAGGCCTACCATATCGGCCTCAACACGTTGCAAGCGCAACGCATATCGTCCCAACAACACGCCGCCCATAGCCCACAGCACGCTCAGCAAGCCATACGCAGCCAACGCCCACAAAGAAAACGCCCGGAACATCACTGCTCCTCCATCATCGCACATGCTTTTTCATGGGGCGTTTGGCGTGGCGCCATCAACTGCACGTTCACCTGACGCCACACCTTCACCGGCTCGTAATAGCACAACAACGGCGCCGCCACTCCCCGCACCCAGGCATCGTTCTCCTTGCCGAACATGGATTGCCGACCTTGTAAGTTCAAATTGACCTGCTGCACCACAATCAGTGCAAAACGCTGTGCGGCCAGGTCGGCGCGAAACTGCGCCAGATACGCCCGATTATGCGCCATCGCCATTTCCATCAAGAAGGTGCGCTCGTACTCCGGAATCAAAGGCACCTCAATTTCGCCAAAAGTGAGCAAGTGCCGCTCGCTAATAAAAAGCACCTCGCCGCCGCGTGCCGCTGCCGCCTCCGCTTTTGTGCGGAGGCTATTGATAGTCTCGCGCGCCAGGGAAATATCCCTGACGCTGCGCGACCCACCCACCAGGGAAGCCCAATATAGCGGCACCGCCATCAGGAGAACGACCAACCCCCAGGGTACCCGCCTCCCCTGAAATTCCCGCGCCACAGACGCCCCCTCAGGGGCGAGGCGATCCCAAAAGGCGTATGCCCCCCAAAGGGCCAGCAAGGCAAAGGCGCCATCCAGATTGTGCAGGTTATTCCCGCCGCCAATCTTTACACTGACCACCAATCCGCCTGCAAAAAGTACCAGTGCCATGCCCCCCAACCCAAACCAGCGCCAGAAAGCCAACCGCGTGTGTCGCCCACGCCACACAAGCAGCGCTACCACAGGCAGAAAAGTCACCACGGCCATCGGCAACAGGCCTTGCGGGAAAGTGGGACTGGGCCACAGGCGGTACCACAACAAATCGGAGGTAAAACTGGTGCCGAAATCCTGCGGGGGATTGCCGGAAACCAACGCATAAAGCGCCTGACTACCCAGCGCGGCCGCACCACCCACAAGCCCCCACAGTAAGGGGGTGCGCAAATACCGCCACCAAGGCATCTCGGATTGCGGTACCTCCAGCAGGTAAATGGTCGCCGCCAGGATCGCAGGCATGGGGTACCAGTTCACCCGGCTAATCCCGGCCCACAAGGAAGCCAGAATGACCATCCCCAGCGTGCGCTTCGGACGTTGTACATCTGTCCCCCAGACAACCAAGATAACGACAATCAGCAAATGGTAATAAATCGGCCCCTGCAACAGAAACAGGGTCACTCCCCAGAAGGTAGCCCACATCGCCCAAATCTGCTGCAAGCGTAAGCGGCGCACAATGCCCCAGGAAGCCGCCAGCGTCAGGCCAATCCACAAGGCCGCCTGCCAGGCACGGTGTGCCCACAACGGCAGGTTGAATAAAAACGGCACGGCTTGCAACAAATAGCGGCTGGGGTGCAGTGCCGGCCAGGCTGCTCGAAAGCCGTACAGGCGCGGCGAGAGAAACAACGAAGCGTAGTAATACCGGCTGGTTTCTGACCACCCTTGGGAGAGCGGATAACGCGAAATTGGTGCCACAAACCACAACAAGGCATAAACGGCAGCCTGAAACGGCAACACGCCCCCCAACCAGTGCCCAACATCACGACGCGGCCAACCGGCCGTCAACCACCCGGCAGAGAAGACCGCCCCCAGCCAAAGCAGGGCGGCATGTACCCACACCCCTCGAAAGAACATCCCGTAAAGGGGATGCCTTACCAGTAAGAAGGTTCCTAACGGATACAAGGCCATCATCAATCCCCCCACCCAGCGCGTGCGCTGTGCCAACATCACAAGCCAGGCGGGAGGAGATTTACGCCACTGCCATCCCCACAAAATCAATAACCCCACCGTCGCGACAAGGCCCAATACAATGACCGCCTGCCAGCGGGTCGTCAACACACCCAATAATTGCGTTTGGTATCGGAGTTCCACCGTCAAGATACCCGTTGCTATTGCACAGGAAGGCAAAAGCAATCGTTCGATACGCTTCTTCAGATTGATATTCATGGTGTACTGTTTACCGTTTCTTGCAAATCATCTGTGTTCAAAGCCAAAATCTCCGGCAACCATAGCGCGCCAGGCAGGGTTGCCAAGAGCATCAAGACACGCGTAATAACCGCCAGCGCGGCGGCCTGCTCAATGCCAGCCCCCAAAAAGGTGTACAAAGTGGTGATGAGCACCTCTCGCACGCCATAGCCATTGACCGAAATCGGCAATAGGGTCAAAAAGTAGGTAATCACCGAAGCCCCGATGACATGCTGTAACCCAACGTTGATAGCCAAACCGCGCGCCACGAGCCACAGCCCCAAAAACGGGGGAAAAGCGGAGGCCAACCCTACACCAACCGCGCGCAAGAAATCCCCCGGACGCCGGAACCACACGGTCAGCACCTCCCAGGAGCGACGTAAGGCGTGGCGCACTTTCTGCGGCAAAAAGGCCGCTTCCAGGGGCGCAGCCTGCCCCTGGAAGATATCCATCAACACCGGGCCAAATAGCACCGCCGAGATAGGGGAAAGAAGCAACATGGCCACCACTTTCAACAAGCGGTCTACGACCAGCGAGAGCAATCCAACGCCCTTCTTTTCGGTAAAGCGCAGCAAACTCAAGTAGCGCACTGTATCCCCCCCTACGGTAGAGGGCAAAAAATTGGAAGCGAAAGCCCCCAGAAAGACAATTTTTACAGCACGCCAATAAGGCAAACGAATTTGCGCCAGGCCTAGCACCACCCACCAGCGCCAGGCATTCCCCAACTGCATCCCCAGGTAAAAGATAAAGGCCAACACAGGCACCCACAGCGGCACGCGACGCACATACGTCCAAGTGGTTGCCCAATCCTGACGTGCCAAAAGCAAGCCAAATAACCCCAGCGAGAGCAAGGTGCCGGCCCACTGCAAAAGACGTTTCTTGTTCATGCAATACCCTTTTGTTGTGTTACGAGTTTCGAGACCTCCCCCAACACATGCTGTCGGGCATCCTCTGGCGAAGAAGCCTGCACGGGCAAACGAAGCGTAAAAGAGGGGATTTGGCGGCTGATTTGTCTCAAAAGTGTCTGTTCCCGTGCTCGCCAGGCATCCAGCCAGGCATCGACATCCCCTACTACGGCACTTTTGCGCACCAGATGGATAAAATGCCGCGCCTCGTAAAAATTCATCTGCAACAGTGCATCGAAAGGAAAGGTCGTCTCATCTAAGGGAACAACCTGCGGTACGGAGATATCCGAGCGTTCCAATATCACCAAAGCAACAGGGTGCGCCCGCATGTGGGTGGAACGTTCCGGCCACAGACGGCGCAAATCCAAGCGTACCGGCCATTTGATACGCTCTCCACTCCAGGAGCGCAGCCTTCCAAAAAATTCCAACCGCATATGTTCCCAAGGTGTTAAACGCGTAGCCACATCAGGCACCCAGCGCAGCAAGGTGCGGTACAAATGTGCTCGTGTCAAGTAAGCCAGACTATACGGCCCTGTCCGCAAAAACACGTAATCATCGGCATGTAATCCCCAGTTTGCGTCTTTAGAACTCAACAATAAGGAAGTCGTTGTCGTTTTCCCTGCCCCGCCATGACCGGTGAGAATAAGGCTGTATTTGTCATCCGCCACGGCCCCGGCATGTAGCATAAGCACATCTCGTTGTGAAGCCAAATAGCGCAGAGAAGGGTGCACCAACATGTGGTGCAGCATAGGAATGGCCATACGGTTACCATACACATCTATTAAAATCTTGTCGGCATCAAATTGCAGACGGTAAGCCCAACGTGCCAAACCTTTATGTGCGTGAAAGATATACCCTTTCGGTGCAAAAAGACCAAGAGAGGGTTGAAAACGCAGATACACACGAGGCATGTCCTTCGGAAGTCCATCTACCAAATGCATCGCATATTCGGCCGAAAAAAATTCTCGCGCTTCGGCACGCTGCGTTTCAATCTCTACACCAACAACATCATGAAAATTCGCATATAACGTCATAAACCCGGCATCTCCGGTGCCACCTGTGGCAAAGCGACAGATTGCAAAGCCATCTCGTAGGATGTGGCAACATGTTCTAAATCGAAACGGCTGGCTCGTTTTCGGCTGGCCTGCCGATAAGCAAGCAAACGGGTTGGCGTTGTCAGCAATTCACGCAACGCGTCGGCAAAACTTTCCTCGTCGCCCACCGGACACAAATAGCCGTTTTCGCCGGCCTGTACCAGGTTGGCAAAGCCGCCAATATCTGAAACCACCAGCGCTAAGCCCATCGCCAATGCCTGTACCCCCACGACCGGCATTCCCTCGGAAAGAGATGGCATGAGCAAAATATCGGAAGCACGCATATATTCCACCACTTCGGCAGGGGAAATCCATCCCGGCATGGCAATGCGCTGTGTCAATCCCTGACGCTGGATTTCGGCTTCCACCTGGGTACGTTGAGGTCCGTCACCTACCAGCGTTGCCGTCCAGGGGAGTGCTTTCAACCGTCCTAAAATGCGCACCAATCCGGTGACATTCTTCTGCGAGGTCAATCGCCCCGCAAAAAGAATGCGCGGCGGGGCTCCCACCCGGAGTTCACCGGGGTTCAATTCGGCAGTATCCACACCATTGGGAATGACACGCACTTCAACGGGGTAATGTTGTTCTGCCAAACGGCGGGTAAATTCACTCACCGCCACCGCCTGGGCCGCGCGACGCCAAATGGGCACGCTCAATGGGAAAATCCAGCGAAACCAGCGGTCGGTTTTTTCCGGCACGCCACCCGGTACATCCCCAAGATGAGAGGTCAGCAAATAGGGCAGACCGGTCAGACGCGAGAGGACATAGGCGGCTGCGCCGGAGGGTACGGCAAAGTGGGTGTGTAACACATCCGGTTGCCAGCGGCGGATAATGCGCCATCCGACGGGGATGGCTGCCAGCACGTACCCTAACATGGCGCGCATATCTCCTTTGTAACGCAAGCGGCGCAAAGAAGAAATCCGCCAAATATGCACGCCGTCATGGTGCTCGTAGTGCGGTAAATCCCCCCAGTGAGCGGTCAACACGCCCACTTCGTGACCGCGGGCTGCCAATTTACGGCAAATATCCTCGGCCACTTTACCCCCACCACCCCCAATGGGCGGGTATTCATAAATCACGGTCAAAATGCGCATATTTACGGCTCCTGAGCAAATACATGAATGCGCGAGGCCTCCGGGCGGCAGGGTTCCACCGGGGGGGTGACATCTACCTCGCCAAGCCGCGCCACCTGTAAACCGCGTTGTACCCACTCGTCCTGCAGCCAGGCTTCCTCGATGAGCACGTAATCAGCCGCCTGCATCCATTGAATTTCCAGGTCTTCATTCCAGCGACTGAAGCGATACAACGTATCGGTATCATCGCCCACCCAAAAATTATGGTAATGGTTCAACTGCGGAGCATAGACCTGCACATCCGGCAAGTATAGGAAAAGCGCCGGAATACGGCCTACCCAGGCAACCTGTGCACCGGGCAGTAAGCGCTCCTGCAAGTACGCGCCCACCTGCTGATAAGAAGCCGGTACGTTGACATCGTCACAGGCAAAGAAATCGTTGCCGCTCCCCAAAACCCGCGTCGGCGTGAGAATAAGCCCCAGGATGGCCGTCGCCGCCAAAAGGCTATGCGCAAAACGGGAACGAGCATATCGCCAGGCATACAAACCGGCCACCAGAAACAATGCGCCAATCAGAAGGG
>DAOTZN010000328.1:0-1980 GCA_034434095.1 Anaerolineales bacterium | reverse complement strand
CGTTGGATTCGCGCGATTCGTGGATGGGGGCGCGGGGCGAACCGTCCACGAATTTGGCACGAATACGCGAATGGGGTGCTGCCAAGACATGACATGAGCGAGGCGAATAGGTGGTCACTCAGGCATGAAAGTTTATCTACGGCGACCAAACCGGCTGCGCGCTGTAATTGGACGATTTGATAAGGTTTATAACCTTCCCACCCTCGCGCCTGATGATAGATATTCTGTAATTCGTACCTGTTTGGCAAAAGACTATCCAATTCCCATCCGGCGACCAATCAGCACATGAACCTTTGACAAGGTATGTCTGATTGCTGCCATCGGCATTCATAATAAAAATTTCGCGTGCGGACCTGAGCCTCGTAAAGACAATTTTTTCACTATCTGGCGACCACCTTGCTCCGCCATTCTCCACAATCCAGTCTGTATACGTCAGGCGAGTTCTGCCGCTCCCATCGGCATTAGCAACATAGATTTCAAAGTGCCCTTCCGAATCAGATTGGTAAACTATCTTCTTCCCGTCAGGTGACCAATCACCAGCCCACACACTGCCACCATCTTCCTGTATCAGCAGCGTTTGTTCTGTCCCGTCGGGTCGCATGATGTACAAGTCACCGTTAGATGTAAAGCCAATCCATTGTCCGTCTGGCGACCAAAACGGAAAATCATCAGAAACCTGATTTTCCGTTACTCTTTTTAGACCTGTACCATCAGCATTGATGACATAGATTTCTCGATTCCCGTCCCGATAACTTGAAAAAGCAATTTTGGAGCCATCCGGCGACCAGGCGGGACTCTCATTTTCGGCAGATAACATATTGGTCAATGAACGAATTGTACTGTTTTTGATGTCAAATACCAGAATGTTCATGTTGCCTCCGCCGGGTGACGACACGAAAGCAATTTTTCCACGTAATTCAGCAGGAAGCCGCCTCTGACGCACGAAAAGGGCAATCAGCAACAAGGCGACGAGCGCAATTCCAGCGAGAAGGATGACGAATAGGAGATTCCTCAACCAACTCTTTTGTTCGTGAAGATTTTTATCGTTCATCCAATAGACTCCTTTACCTCTCGGTTTGTTCATATACGCTGCGGGTGTCCTGACTTTCGACCCCACCCCGAATGTTGCCAATCAAAATGAACTTGCCATTCAACCAAAGCCACGTTCCACCACCAGAATCGCCGCCGCGCGTAATCCCATCCCATACAAAGCCGGGTGTAAACCTATCTGTTGGTACATCAGTAACTTTTCCCCATATAACCGTTAGACCAGCACTAGGGTTTCCGCCTATCCATGATGGTGATCCAACCATCTGCCCTGCTTGGATGTCATCTTTTGTTACACCTGTCAGACCTGCTTCGCCAATTGCAAGGTTGGTGGGTAATTGAATTACTGAACTTTGTCGTTCGGTAAGAACTGTTCTTGAAATATCCGCCCCTGCATACGAACCTATCAAGTCTCCTGAATCGTTGTAGAGATTGAGTGTTGCCGCGTCCTCAGGCGCAATATCAAAATGGTCATGCGTATACAGTTGTCCATCGCCCAGATTAGTTGCAAGGCTATACCCAAGAACATTTCCATCGGCATCTACCATTTCAATTCCTACGCTAGAAGCCAGTATTTCGGTTTCAGCAGATTGGATGTCAGATTGGGCGGGTCCAGTTGATGTACACCCAGACAACAAAAGCACGATCAAAATACAGGCTAACGTATCCACACCGCCAGAAATACAATGCCCTGACGCATCTGAATACCGCAGGGGATTATTATTCACATACGCATACCTGTCCCATGCTTGGCTGCCCTGACTTGCAAGCGGCACCACCGTATCGGCTTGGGCAAAACGTCCCAAAGACGGATCATACCACCGAGCGCGGTACGCTACGCGCATTAATCCGAAGTCAGCGGTGTTGCTGTATTGAACGGTGTAGGTATAGTCCGTTGGGGACGCGCCGGATGCGTAGCGCACTTCTCCCCAA
>DAOTZN010000327.1:0-5414 GCA_034434095.1 Anaerolineales bacterium | reverse complement strand
ATCTTGCAAAATCGTGCCAAAAATCACCCCAAAATCCAGTTTATTTGGAATACGGTGATAACGGAAATAGTCGGCGCGGACAAAGTGGAGGGCAGCCCCAAGACCTTAACGCAAAGTCGTTAAGGTGCAAAGGTTTTTCTAGGTAAAAATTTGCCCGGTTGTAGCACTAAAACGTGATTTCATTTACGACGCCGCGTCTTTGCGTTCACTCTTCAACGCTGAAGAACCAACAAGCCGGTATTTATGGACTAACCCTAAGAGTGGAAAAAATTGTTGTATAATCACACTATATTTGTTTCGTAGTTGGCAGAAGTTACATGGTTAAGTCTTTGCACATGCCGAGAACAGCAGAGATTTTTTCGTCTCCCTCGGCGGCAGTGGCTTGATGGCATGGCGCGGGACGGCCACTTTGCATATTACGGATGGGGAGGCCATACATTTGTCACAAGAGTTACCTAAGGCATCTACTGGTGAATTATATACCAAAAAACTAGAACATCGCGCTTACCAGGCCCTGAAGCAAGGATACCTGACCAACGCTCGTTACCTCTTTGAAGAAATTGTGCAGCGCAGCCCGCGTAATGTGCGTGCCTGGCGGGCGTTAATCGACCTGCGCGATGAGATAGACCTTCGGGTGGCAGCCTGTAAGAGGGTGTTGGAATTAGAACCCTTTGATGATACCACGCGGGCGCGGTTGGAAACCCTGGAAGAGCAACTACAGCATGTAGTGCAGTATAAACGACAATGGGCACAGGCGCAAACAGCACAGGCCAAATCTTTGATGGTGCGGGGGAGAGAAGAAACAGCCTATTGCTTGGTACGCAAAATCATTAAGATTTACTCGCAAAATCCCCAAACCTGGTGGTTGCTTGCCCAATTAAGCCGAGATGACCTCGAAACGCGTTTGCACGCTTTGCGGAAAGCGGTGGGCCTTGACCCGCAAAACCGTACCTTTCGGGTGGCTTTGACGCGCTGGGAATACTTGAGCAAGCATCCCGAAGAATTGGTGAAGATGTATGAAGTCAACGGTAAATGGAAACAGGCCTTGCATCATCGTTATCGTACCGTTTTGCAGACATTTTCTCCCTTAGCGTGGAAAAAACGCCGGCAGGATATGCTGCGCCTCAATGGGCTGAGCCACTCTCCACCCCCCGGAATTGCGCGCGTTCTGAAAATCGCCGCCTGGATCCTATGGCCGCTTCCGTTACATTTTGTGCTCTTTGGGCTTATCAACCGATTGAGTTGGACGATGCTGGCGCACGATGGATTATTTTTTATCGCATTAGCCGTAACATTGTTGGGAAGCGGGCTGGTGACGCTCATCAAAACCTATGCCGACGATATACTCTGGCAAGTATGGCCTTTTGAGGTCACCAAAGTTACTTATCAAAAAATGCGCCGGGGTGCAACGTTGACCGGGTGGGGACTCTTGTGGTTGTCCTTTGGACTGTGGCTATGGGATGCCTTGCTGTAAAGTGGAGTATGGACGGTGAACGGTGGGCGATTCACGCCAACCCAAACTGACGAGGGGGAGGTAAAGGAACCCCTTGGGCGCTCAATGCGACCAGGGTGTCAAAGGCTGCGGTTTGTAAGTCAGAGTCGTCACCGTATAGTAAGGTGTAAATCGAAGCAACTAACCCTTCTTTGACGTTGGGGAGCAGACGAAGGCGGTACAATGCTTGTATCTGTTGCTCAACTGTGCCGTTGCGCAAAACATAGGCCAAAACGTCCAATGCCTGTTCTGTGTTAGAGATGCCGCGTCCCTGCTCTGCCGCCGCTTCCAGCAGCCAGGGAGTGTTTTTCAGCGGGGGTAACGCTTGGGGGATATAGATGTTTTCCTCTGCAGATTGCTTCAGCGCTTGTTCGGCGGTGGCACGTACTACCCATTCGCCATCCTCTAATTGCATGCGCTCCAGTGTTTCGCGTGCCCATGGCTCCGGCACCTGGAGCAGGCCGTAAACCACCGCCCGGCGTACAAGTAAGTCATTAAAGGTGCTGCCCTCGCGCAGTACGTCATATCCTTTACCGGGGTGATTTGCCAGCGCTTCAGCGGCAATTTGCCGCATCTGCTCATTGCTGCTGACCAACACCTGAACCACGGCTTCCAGTGCCTTCGGGTGTTTCTGGGTGCTCAGCGCCAGACAAGCCATACGTTGTACCCGTAGATCGTTATCCTTCAACAAGGTTTCGAGTACCGGATAACTTTTCGGGTCTTGCAATAGCCCGCTCCCCAGGGCGCCCAAATAACGCAACGTGGCAGTTGGACTTTCAACCATCAATCGCCGCAGGAGGATGCCGGCACCGGCATCCTCAGAGCGTGCCAGTGCTGCTACGCAGCGTATCCGCAGGACCAAAGGATGATTTTTAGATTGAATGATGCGCACCAGATTGCGCATAATGAGCGAACGCCAGGGTGCCTGAGTAGGTGCAGTAGATAACCAGCGCGCGGTACGCAGCAAGTTGCGGTACAAGGGATCATCGTCGTTGTCTATCAGCAGACTTTGAATGTACTCGCCGACATCAACCTGAGCGGCCAGGTATTGCTGTACAAGGTGACGCAATGGATTGGGCGATAGTGCAAACAGGTCTTTTTCTAGATTGTGCGTTACTGCATACTCAGCCGCCAGCCAGGCACAAAAAACCGGATGCACAAAGCGAATGCCATCCCTTTGTTCAACCAACAGCTTGTTCTTCCTCACACCGCCGATGGATGTCTTGCCGGTTTGTGCCTCCGGTGAAGAGGCATCCCCTGCCTCCTCGATGGAGTCGTCTTCGGATGGCGCATCTTCACTTCCGGCGGGAAGAGGGGGAGTTTCCAGGGACGGGGAGATGGCCGTGCCTTGCACGATATTCCATGCCAGCAGGCCCAAACCCGCGCGCTGCTCAGCCTGACTCGTGCGGCGGATATGGGCCTCGAGGACATCTGTAGAACTGTCCCCGAGCGCATCACCGGCAAACAGCGCCCACAGACTGAGCACATGCTCCAGGGGCGAGTCGAGCACCTGACGGGTGTATAACCAGCCGGTGAGAATTTCTACCGGAACGATTTGATTTGGCCGTTGCTCTACCGGCACACGTTGCCAGACAGTCTGCCACTTTTCCAAAAGAGCCTGTTTTTCGGCTTGCCCCCAGGCCCGTAGGGCCATCGGGAAGAATCCCAGGGCGGTTAATCCATCGTAATATTCCACCGAAGATGTGGTAATGATTTGTAATTTGGGATGCTCTTCCAGTAAATTCCCCAAAAAAGCGGTGGCCCGTTGTAGTTCTTCCGAGGTAAGTTCATCCAGACCGTCGAGCAACAACAGGGCGTTGCCATCCTCCACCTGGGTGCGTACCACCTGGGGGAGTCGGGTTTGTGTCAAACGGGAAACGTGACGTCCCAGGCCATCCACCAAAATATCCAGGGTTTTGCGTTTCTTCGCTTCCAGGTCCAGGTCACGGATATGCACAAATAAGGGGGTGCGTCCGGCCAGTCTCCCAAGCCCTTTGTCCTGACGGGCTATGCGGCTGGTAAGATCGGCTAAGGCCACGCTTTTGCCGTACCCTGGGTGAGCGATGACCACGATATTTACACCGCCTTGCAGGGCCTCCACCGGCGAGATGTGCGGCGCATTGTAAAACGTCTCGACTTCCGGCCACTCCGGGAGATACGGCACAACTTGGCGCCCGCCATTGAGCAAGGTGGGAGCATCCGGGTCGAGGTATACAGGCGGACTGATTAAACGCGGCGGGATGAGCAGGTCGTCCAGCGGGGCAAAGGCTGCTGCCAGATGATACCCTTGCGCAAAATTGAGCATATCTTGCCGCAGACGGATCTCGGTACCGGTCTGCCAGCGGCGTCCCCAACCTTTCAGGTTTTCGCGTCCGCGCTTCCAGGCCTCCCCGGCAATCGGGCGCAGCATGCCATACAGCCACCAAAACAACGTGGCGGCCAGAAATCCAAACCAGAAAGAAATACGGTCAAGGTCAAAGAGGTGGAAGAAGTTCATGATGGATCGTAAAGAATGCGCTGGCAGTTTGTACAACGTGCCAACCGGTTGGGAGAGCGGGCATCTTGCAACAGACGGGTGCTCAACGTGGCGCCGCAAGCGCTACAGGCACCATTGCTTACGCCGGCAACAGCCACACCTTGTCGAGCGTCCTTTAAGTCTTCGTACAAGCGTCTTTCATCCTCTGGCAAATGGCGAATTTTCTCCTCGCG
Organism: Anaerolineales bacterium; assembly: GCA_034434095.1. Classification (GTDB taxonomy): domain Bacteria; phylum Chloroflexota; class Anaerolineae; order Anaerolineales; family DRKV01; genus DRKV01. Next base: position 1,213 of record DAOTZN010000327.1, on the reverse strand, counting down.
TTGAACCTTCAAATCAGCCTGACGCGCCGCTAACTGTTGCCGCTCACCTTGCAGCCTGGCTTGTTTTTCGCTTTGTTGCGCTTGTGTTTGATGATAAATGTGCAGCAATTTTTTGTAACGTCTTTCGGCTTTCTCGGCCGTTTGCATGGCCTGCAGTTGCTTTTCTTCCAATTGAGCAATACGGCGGCGCACGGCCTCGGCTTCACGCTGCAAATCTTGCAACTCTTTGGGGTTTTGCACTTTGCCCCCGTAGAGTGTGCTCTGGTTTTGCTCCAATTTGATTTGTTGGGCTTTTACTTCCGCCTCGATGTTGCCGAGTTCTTGTTTTGCCTGTTTGACCAGTTCCTTGCCCTTAATGGCTCTGACCTTCGCCTTGCGGACTTCTTCATCGTTTGCAAGTAGATGCTGAATTTCATCTAATTGTGTCGCGTTACGGTGGATTTCGTCATCCAGTTGTTGCAGGGAGTAAAGTAATTGTACGTGTGCCATGTCCTGATTATAACCGTAAATCGAACGGGATATTTTGGAAATTTCAAAGCCGTCTTTCCCCCTTTTTATTTCCCGGACCCCCAAAACACAACCCTCCCGGACTTTCAGGGGGCGCCGGGCGCTGCGCTTCCCGAGGGTTTCCTGGTCCTAAAAAACGGCGTGCCGCGCCGCCTATAAAGCAAACGCCCCAACTACTTGGGGCGCTTGCTTTACATAGGGATTAGTAGGGACTTGGATCACCGCCGATGATATTCACGGGCGTGAGTTGGCCGTTGACAGCATCCAGGTCAAAGACATGCCAATAAACGGCCGCATTATCACTGGATGGCGGCACGTCAAAGGAGGCAATCAACCCATTCGCGTCGTACACATCCACATGGGCGTTAGTTTGTGAAAGGGATGGTTTGTTGTAGTTTCCGGCGCCTATATCGTAGTGTTTGACGGCATACACATAAGTGCCGGGATGGGCCTGGGTAATCCGGATGGTCTCCGGTTGCAGGCCATCTTGGCTGTCAATATCAAGGCAGGCATGTGGGAAGGCACCACAGTTCCCCGTCCCGGCATTGGTGCCGCTGATCTGATTGACATAGTACGGTGTGGCGGCCGGCAGCCATAGGTTCGCATCCAGGTCCGCGGCCTGAATGTTGGGGCCGCCCCAGGTTAGTACAATACGGTATTGATTCTCGCTCAGGTCATTTTTCGAGAGGGCCAGATCCAGGGTGGT
>DAOTZN010000326.1:0-1620 GCA_034434095.1 Anaerolineales bacterium | reverse complement strand
ACCCTGAACCTTCGGCTACCCTGAACCTTCGGCTACCCTGAACCTTCGGCTACCCTGAGCCTTCGGCTACCCCAAGGGCATTGCCATTCGTAGCCCTCCCCTACAAACTTATTTTTTTCAGGATGGGCGCGTGTCGCCAGGGCGGAGCGCGCCCAAATGCAGAATAAAAGTTGACCAACCGATTCACCACGAATACCGCACCACGAATACCGCAAGACAAGGAATCTTGACGTGAATACCTCTTTGACAACCACCCCGCTTACTTTTACGCACCTTCGTTTCGATTGCGTTGCGCAAGAGGACGTGCATTTGGGCGGGCATCGCGCCGGCAACTTCTTGCGCGGCGCACTGGGCAATGTAATCCTTCATGCCGTCTGCCCCCTTTACCCACGCCCCGCCAAACCCACCCCCGAACATGCCGCCACCTGCCCGGCGTGCTGGCTGCTGGCCCACGAAACCACCCCAGGGCGCGTGCATCGCGTGTATTCCCTCGTGCCGCCTATGCCGCCCATCGAGATTGTGCGGGCGGGAGAGCGTTTCTCCTTCTTCCTGACCCTGTTTGGGGAGGAGGGCTTTCGCTTTCTCCCCTATTTCGTCCTGGCCGTCCCGGAGATGGGGCGAGTGGGGATAGGGCGCGGGCGCGGCACATTTGCCGTGCAAGCCGTTTGGGCGGTTAACCCTTTGCGGGAGAAGATACAGCAGATGCTCGCCCCAGGGGAGACCACCGTTCAGGTACCGGATAACCCCGTCCGGTGGGAGGATGTTACCGCGGCGACCCATGAGGGGTTGCCCACCCTCAGGGAGCGCGACCACCTTGAAATTCGGTTTTTGAGCCCCACGCGCCTAATCGAGCAGAAGCACCTGACAAAAGTCCCAGATTTTGCGGTTTTCTTCCGCCGTCTCCTCAAGAGAATCGATGAATTGGGCATGCAATTTGGGAATTTGCCCCACAGACGTCCCCCTGAAGATATTGCCCAAATACACGCCCTGGCCGATCAGGTGCGGCTGGTGGACATGGATACCCAATGGGTTGAATTGAAGGCCAGTTCTAGCCGTCGGGAAAAGGCCACCTACCTGAGCGGGTTCGTGGGAACCGCCCGCTATCGCGCCCCATCCTGGGAGGCGCTGTTACCCTGGCTGATCTTTGGGCAGGGGGTTCAGGTGGGCAAGTATGCCGTTAAGGGCAATGGCGTTTACGAACTAGGCCTGCCGGTGCGCTATTGGCAAACGGCTTATCGAGACCTAATAGGAGTGGAGTATGACCATCATTCAGCATCTTCTGGTAGATGAATTCGGCGCCCACATCGGCAAGCACAGCCAACGCCTGCAGGTGACCAAAGATGGTCAAACGCTGGTGCAGGCTCCGCTACTACACCTGGAAACGCTCACAATTGCCAACCAGGGCGTCAGCATCAGCGCCGCGGCCATTCGCGAGTGCACCGAGCGCGGCATTCCCATTCATTTTGTCAGCGGGACGGGAACGCCCTACGCCAGTTTGTACAGTGCCGGTCTGACCGGTACCGTGGCCACCCGTCGCGCCCAGTTGATGGCCTATCGGGAAACGCGCGCCATCGCCCTGGTGCTTGCTTTGGGCATGGGCAAACTGACCAATCAAAGTAA
>DAOTZN010000325.1:0-7548 GCA_034434095.1 Anaerolineales bacterium | reverse complement strand
AAAATGCGGGGGCGCAAAGGTGCATCTGCTAACAGATACGTGCAGCCGACTTCTAGTCGGCTGTCTGGCGAGCGCAGAAAATGCGGGGATGCAAAGGCGCATCTGCGGATACCTATCAGCGTGCACACAATTGCTCAATTTTTCGGGAAATCATTATTACCCTGTGATATGATAGCGAAACTTTCTATCTCATCAAGGAGGCTGTATGACCACTACTGAAAAACACTGTCTTAACTGCCAGCACAACGAACAAGAAGTTCCGCTGTTAACCCTCGACTTCCAAGGGCACACTTTTTACATCTGCCCCCAATGCCTACCCACGCTAATTCACAAGCCTCACCTGCTGGCTGGAAAATTGCCAGGTGCGGAGGACATGTCCACCGGGTAAACGAAACATCAGCGGACGGTGGGCGGTGGATAGCGAATAGCAAACAGGTGGCAGCGGGCAGTAAACAGTATCAGCGAATAGCAATCAGGCGTCACCTGCCACCTGTAACCTGTCACTTACCGTTTTTTTTGTGGTATCATGAGTAGACAATCATCTAATATCAAGACCCTGAAGTCACCCTTCAGGGTCTGATACCGTTTGGATATGCTTATGGATTCAACACTCCCACTTCCGGCAGCGTTGCGTGCCATGCGGCACTACAACTTCCGCTTATTCTTCTTTGGGCAACTCATCTCTGTTATCGGTACCTGGATGCAATCTACCGCCCTGCAATGGCTGGTCTATCGCTTGACCGGCTCACAAACCAGTTTGGGGCTGGTGACCTTTGCCAATTTCCTGCCGGTACTCCTGTTTTCGTTGTTTATGGGCGTGGTCGTAGACCGTTATCCGCGCCGCAGGCTGATTGTCATCACCCAATCGTGGTTTATGCTGCTGGCCGCGGCGCTGGCAGCGCTCACCTGGCTAGGCCGAATTCAATTCTGGCATATTCTGACCCTCTCGCTTTTGCTAGGAGCCGCGAACGCCCTGGATATGCCCGCCCGACAGGCGTTCGTCGTAGAAATGGTGGACGGCGATAAGCGCGATATTATGAACGCTATTGGGCTAAACTCCACGCTGTTCAACCTGGCGCGCATTATCGGGCCGGCCATCGGGGGGGTGGTGGTAGCGCGCTTAGGTGAAGCGCCCGCCTTTGCTATCAATGCAGTGACCTTTTTAGCGGTCATTTTGGCGCTGTTGCTGATGCGCCTGCCGCCACCGGTACTCGCCGATCGAAAAGTCGCCCCCCTGGATAATCTGAAGAGCGGCCTGCGTTATCTGGTCGGCACCCGCGCTATTTTGGGTCTGGTAAGCATGGTAGCCCTGTTCAGCATGGTTGGTTTCGGGGCACTCAACCTGCTGCCGGTGTTTGCAAAGGATATTCTGAAAATCGGTGCAGAAGGCTTTGGCCAGATGCTCTCAATGCAAGGTACAGGTGCCCTACTGGGTGCGCTCACGCTTATTGTGCTGGGCGAACGTCTCCCTAAAGGGCGCATGTTACTGACGGCACGCCTGTTACTTGGCCCTGCGATTGCCGGCCTGGCGCTTTCTCGCAGTGTTCCACTCAGTATGCTGTTGATGATTCTTATCGGCTACTCGTTCATCATCCAGTTGATTTTCACCAATACGCTGATTCAAACCCTCGTCCCGGACGATCTGCGCGGCCGGGTGCTGAGCACCTATACCTGGGCGCTGGGTGGTTTTTACCCGCTCGGTTCGTTATTGATGGGCTTCATCGGCGATCACATCGGCGCGCCAAACGCGGCCTTGCTCTCAGCCGTGGGATGTTTGCTATTGGTGGGCGTAAACCTACTCAAGTTCCCGGAGATGCAGGGCTTGTAGCCACAGGAACGCAGCATCCCAGTTCACCGCTGGGTCAAGATGCGGCTGCGCCCTTCTCAATGACCAGAACTATCCCTAAATGTTTCAAGAACGAGTATACTTATAGGTATAAAACACCATTGGTACCCATCAAAATACATTTCTTAGGGTTACAAGAAGTCACTCCGTATGCAACCTTTTCGTATTGGACTGGCGAGAATGCACAAGGAGCCCGGGGAACGTCGAGACTTTTTGCCCAACTTTGTTGGCAAATTGCACAAATACGGGGCCCAAGTTGTGTTGGAGTATGGTTATGGAGCCGAATTGGGATATAAAGAGCAGGATTATCTCGAGAAAGCACCCGATGTGCGTTTTGTAACACGTACAGAAATTTACCAACAAGATTATGTCCTGGTGTTACGCTGCCCAACCGAAGAAGAACTGCGGTTAATGCACCCTGGTGCATGTCTCATTTCCATGATGCACTACCCTACACGTCCCAACCGTGTGGCTTTGCTTAAATCACTCGGCATAGAAGCCATTTCGCTGGATTCCATCAAGAACGATCATGGCGTTCGTCTGGTAGAGAACTTGCGTGCGGTAGGCTGGAATGGGGTACAAGCCGCTTTTGAAATTTTACGAAAAATCTACCCGGCACCTGGGTTTGAAAGTCCCAAACGACCACCGATTCGCTTCACACTTTTAGGCGGCGGTGCCGTGGGTGCCCACGTCATGCAGGCCGCTATTCGCTATGGAGATGTAAATTTGCGCCACAAACTGGCATCTGCTGGCGTACCAGGTGTGCAGGTCACAACCGTGGACTATGAGTTAACCGGCAATCCGGAATTCATGCGCCCCTTGCTCAAACAAACCGACATTCTAGCCGATGCTACCCAACGCCGGGATCCTTCAAAACCTGTGGTTCCCAATGAGTGGTTGGCATGGCTGCCAGAACATGCAGTCATCACCGACCTGGCAGTAGACCCCTACACACTGGATAGCACCCCACCAGTGGTGCGCGGCATCGAGGGCATTCCCCAAGGCAACCTGGATCAGTACGTTTTCCACCCTGACGACCCCAAATGGGAGAACACCATCCCATCTGAAATCCCCACCACAAACCGCCGCACAGTTGTATCGTGCTACTCCTGGCCCGGCATTCACCCTGACGCTTGTATGCGGCACTACGCTCGGCAACTGGAGCCGCTGTTCCAGGTGCTTTTTGCTAAAGGGTACGATGATTTATCGTTATCGGGGGACTACTTCGAGCGTGCGCTATACCGCGGGACGTTAAAAAATTGGCTGGAATCTAAATACTACCGTCCCCAACCGCGCTGACCCCGTATCTTCTTGAAACCATAGCATAGCATCGCAAAAGGCGCAGAGATTGTCGACAATTTCGGCATTCTCTACGCCTTCGCGATGCAATAATGATTATCGCCATTCATCCGAGGCGCCAGACACTGCGCTAACGCGGTGGATGCGTCAGGTTATAGCGCGCTTGTAAGGCATTGTAAATGTAATTTTGCCACATCAACACCACCCGATCTTTGCCGTAATCGTGGGTGGAATACGTCTGCAAAATCAGGCGATTATCCAGGCAGGCTACCGCGGTCAAATAACTGTCGTGAAGGTTGGTGCGGGCGCTCCACAAAGGCGTGGCTTGACTGCCTGGGGCCAGGCGCAACAAGTCGCCTAAGTCGCCCCGCCAATAGCCGGTCGGGTTACGCAGGGAAATCCCTTCGTTGGGGTAATGAAAAATGGGGCTGCTGCCTTCCACAGCCCAGAGGAGTTGTTCATTGAGGGGTTTATCCCACCAATTGGCCTGAATTTCCACACCACAACGCGCCAAAATGGTGCTGATTTTGCCTGCCCCAATCGCATCCAAATCCCATTCTTCGATAATGACCGAACTCCCCTGGTTGAGTGCGTCGTTCAGGTAAACGTAGAATTCGCCGGAAACGGCGGTGCGCAATTCCTTGCCGGAAATAATCAAATCCCAGCCTTGGCCACCCGGCCCATTGGAGAGCAACTGGTCTTTGTAATTACCCAGTGCATCTCCCACATCGGTATAGCGCAAGCCAAGGGCATCCAGAGCGGCCTTGATGTAGCGGGTGGTACTATAATCACCCACCATATCTTCAAAAAGCAGGATGTTCGCCGTTTTGATCCAGGTGTCGAAACTTTCCTGGGGTTCGCTGGTTGCCGTGGGAGGCGGTGCAGCAGTGGGAGCAGCCGTAGGCGCCGCCGTGGGAGGGGGTTCTGTAGCACTTTGGGATGATTGCGCCTGGACGGTCTGCTGGGCTGCCAGGGCAATCTGGGTTTGGATAGCAGCCTGCGTGGCCTGGGCGTCGTTTTGGGCTTGCTCTGAGGCTGCCTGGGCGGTCATATCGGCCACCTGCCCGGCGACCAACGTGGCTTGCGCGGCCTGGGCCTCCTGGGTGTCTTGAGCACCCACCGGTGGGGGAGAGGGGGGCGTGTTACCCATCGGAAGGTTGCAAGCCCCCAGGGTTACAGCAACCAGCAGCAAAGGGAGCAGGTAACGCACCCACCTGCGGGCGAAAGAAAATGTAGAGGACATGCGTTCTCCTTTGAGGGTACAGATGACCCTCGTCAAATGTCTGGAAATCCCGCAAAACGCGTTCTTTCTACAATCATTCCGCAGGTTCCCATGAAGAAATCGCCAAATCTCAGTGCTCGCGCTACACCCAGGTTGGCTCCCGATACATGCCAAAAACATCTTTCATCACACCGACAATTTCTCCCAAGGTGGCATAAGCACGCACCGCATCCAAAATGTAGGGCATGGTGTTTTCGGTGCCCTGGCAGGCAATGCGCAGCCGGTCGAGAGCCTGCCCTACACGCCCCTGGTCACGCTCCTGGCGCAACTTCTTCAGGCGAGAGACCTGACGGTCGTAGCCGTTGGGGTCCATTTCTTGCAGCGGGATGGTAAGCGGTGTGTCATCCTGGTAGGCATTGACGCCCACAATAGCACGCACCTGTTCGTCAATCTCACGCTGGTAGCGATAGGCCGCATCGGAAATTTCGCTTTGGAAGAAGCCTTTTTCAATCGCCGGCAGCACGCCACCCAATTCTTCGATGCGCCGGAAGTAGTCGTAGGCCTGTTTTTCGATGCGGTTGGTCTGCGCTTCCACGAAGAAGGAGCCACCCAGCGGGTCAATCGTGTTGGCAACGCCGGACTCTTCGGCCAAAATCTGCTGGGTGCGCAGCGCAATGGTGACGGCATGTTCGGAGGGCAGGGCTAGGGCTTCATCCATGCTATCTGTGTGCAAGGATTGCGTCCCCCCTAGCACCGCAGCCAGCGCCTGAATTGCCACGCGCACGATGTTGATTTCGGGCTGCTGGGCGGTGAGGGAAACCCCGGCTGTCTGCGTATGGAAGCGCATCAGCCACGAGCGCGGATCCTTGGCGCCGAAGGTTTCGCGCATCTCACGCGCCCAAATGCGACGGGCCGCGCGGTACTTGGCGATTTCTTCAAAGAAGTCGTTATGCGCGTTGAAGAAATACGACAGGCGCGGCGCGAAATCGTCCACATCCAGGCCGCGTGCCATCCCCCAGCGCACGTATTCCATGCCATCGGCCAACGTAAAGGCTAATTCCTGGGCCGCCGTTGACCCGGCCTCCCGGATGTGGTAGCCGCTGATGGAAATGGTATTCCATTGAGGTAAGTGGTGCGTACCGTACTCGATGGTATCGGTCACCAGGCGCATGGAGGGCTCAGGCGGAAAGATGTACTCTTTTTGGGCAATGTATTCCTTGAGAATGTCGTTTTGGATGGTGCCGCGCAACTGCTCGGGGCGTACGCCCTGTTTCTCCGCCACCGCAATGTACATTGCCCAAATGACGGCCGCCGGGGAGTTAATCGTCATGCTGGTAGAGACTTTATCCAACGGAATGCCTTCCAGCAAAATTTCCATATCCTTGAGCGAGGAAACTGCTACCCCGCATTTGCCAAATTCCCCCAGCGCTTCAGGGGCGTCGGTGTCGTAGCCCATCAGGGTAGGCAGGTCAAAGGCAATCGAAAGGCCGGTTTGACCTTGTTCGAGCAGGTATTTGAAACGCTGATTGGTCTCCTCGGCCGTGCCAAAACCGGCAAACATGCGCATGGTCCACAGTTTACCGCGGTGCATGGTAGCATGGATGCCGCGCGTGTAGGGGTACTCGCCCGGGTTGCCCAAATCCCGCAAGTAATCCATGTCAGCAACATCCAGCGGGGTGTACAGGCGCCGGATAGGTTCCGATGAGGTGGTGATGAACTCCTGGCGGCGTTCAGGGAATTTCGCCAGGGTGTGCTGTAAGGTGGTTTCTTCCCACTGCTCGAGCGCCTTTTCGATTTCGCTCAATTTTTTACGGTCGTACATAAGTCCTCCTTCTCGCATTCAAAATGCTGGCACCGGTTTCAGTGGATTATACCGTACCCAAGACCGTACGCTATCATTTTGCTCACCTCAGCAGGTAAGAATTTCCATTTCAGGCTCATCAACACAGCAGGCGAATGCCAAAATCGAGTACAATAATTCCTATTTATCCACGTATCTCGATTCAGGACAGGAGCCTATGACAACACGAAACAATGAAGCCTGGCTAACCGCCCTACGCGGCCCCGAGCAGTCGCAAGCACTAGAAGAATTGCGGCACATTTTGCTCAAAGGGCTGCATGCCGGCTTGTCTGGGCGCGTGACTTATGAGCGTGAGGAAATCCTGGAAGATTTCGTGCAGGAAGCCCTGCTGAAAATCCTGGATCACCTGGACGACTTCCGCAACGAAAGCCATTTTTTGACCTGGGCGCACAAAATCGCTATCCGCGTGGCTTATTCCGAATTGCGACGCCTGCGCTGGCGGGATATTTCCCTGCAAGATTTATTACCCGAAGATGACGATAACGGCGACTTCGTACCGCAGATATTATCCGACCCCGCGCCAACCCCCGAAAACCAGGTCTCTCGGCAGCAGATGATGACGTTGGTGCGCCGCTTGCTCAAAGAAGCCCTCACCGACCGTCAATACCGCGCCATGATGGCGATCATGGTCGCCAGGATGCCGCTGGAAGAAGTCGCCCGGCAGATGAATAGCAACCGTAACGCGCTGTACAAATTATTGCATGATGCGCGTAAACGTTTAAGGAACGCACTTTATGAAAAAGGTCTCTCTCCTGAAGAAATTTTGGCAGTTTTTGAAAAATAGTTCCTGGCTCCCCTGGACGGGACAACCGACAGACGCCCTTCCAGGGGATACCGAGTCCCCCAAGGTGGATCTCACCTTAGATGCCGACACCCTCAAGATGTTGGCGCGCAGCCTGGTAGCGACTCGCGAAGAGGAAATCGGCTGCGACGAATGCTTTGAGCAAGTAGACGCCTTTGCCGACATGGTACTGGCAGGCAAACCGGCGGCGGAAGCCATGCCGCTGGTGGCCCATCACCTGAAGGTATGCGCTGATTGCCGCGCTGAGTTCGAAGCGTTGTTGGAAGCGGTTAGTTTAATCGCGGAGTAGTTGGGTAGTCGGGTAGTTTGGTAGTTTGGTAGTTGGATAGTTGGGTAGCACGTAGGGGCGAAACATTTTTCGCCCTTTTCCTTTGCACGTTTAACAACCGTTGGGGAGTCAGGTAGTCGGGTGGTCAAGTAGTCAGTATTCTGCATTCTATCGCCCACCGTCTACCGTCTACCGTCTACCGTCCACCGTCCATCGTCCACCGTCTACCGTCTACCGTCTACCGTCTACC
>DAOTZN010000324.1:0-10844 GCA_034434095.1 Anaerolineales bacterium | reverse complement strand
CCGCGGCTACCCGCGCCGGTATTTCGCCCTGCTCACAGGCATCCAGAATCACTTGCAGGTTAGAGCCAAACCCGGAGGCCAACACGACCAGATTTTTCATGCGCCCGCCTCCAGGGGAATTCCCTTGTTGTGCAACACCACCCCTGGGGTAGCGCACACTTCTCCAATCACGTAGGTCGGTTCGCCGATGGCCGCTTGAAAGGCCGCTACGTCTTGCGGGGCAAGGATGGCGACCATGCCAATCCCCATGTTGAATACGCGGTACATCTCGGCCGGCGACACCGCCCCCAGGCGCTGGACGATTTCAAACAACGGCGGATGCGGCCAGGTGCTTACGTCCACGCGCACACCCAATCCGGTGGGCAGCACACGCGGCAGGTTGTCGTAAAACCCGCCGCCGGTGATGTGCACCAGGGCTTTGGGAGACCGCACATGCCCCAAAAGCGGTGCAAGTAAGGTCAGGTAACTACGATGCGGCGCAAGCAGCACATCGGCCAGCGGCTTACCCAATTGAGACTCGATGGCCTCGGGATTTTCCAGGTAGGGAGACAGTACTCGCCGCAACAGACTGTAGCCGTTGGTATGTGCGCCCGATGATGTCAATCCAACCAGTACATCGCCGGGTGCCAGGTCTGCTTGCGGCAATATGTTCTCTCGTGGCACCACCCCCACGATGGTACCTGCCACGTCAAAGTGTCCGGGGGCGTACACCCCCGGCATCTCGGCCGTTTCACCGCCCAACAGCGCACAGCCGTTCTCGCGGCAGGCTGCGGCCATCCCATCTACCATCTCTGCTACCTCTTGTGGCACCAGGCGGTCGCTGGCGATGTAATCCAGAAAGAAGAGCGGGCGAGCACCTTGCACCAAAATATCGTTCACACAGTGGTTGACGATATCGTGTCCAATGCCTCGATAGCGTCCAAAATGCGCCGCCAGTGCCACTTTGGTGCCCACCCCATCGGTGGAGGCCACCAGGACGGGCTCAGACATGGCTTGCAGTTCGGCCGCCGAAAACAAGCCGCCAAATGTGCCCAGGTCGGAGAGCACCGCCGGGGTAAAGGTGCTGCGCACCGCAGATTTCATCAACCCCACGGCACGGTTTCCGGCTTCGATATCTACCCCGGCCGTGCTGTAGGCCGAAGGAATGCTGGCAATATCGCGACGATAATGAAGACCCTCGAAGTGGATTTTTGCCACGGCAGCATAAACCGACTCACGGGCGGCAGACAGATTTTCTCCCAGACAGGTGACCGAAAGCACCCGCCCCCCGGAGGTGACCAGCCCCTCAGGGGTGGAATCTACCCCCGCGAAGAAGATCACCCCCCCTTTCGGGTGGGCCTCCACCCCGGAGATGGGCAACCCTTTGGGGTATTTCCCCGGGTATCCGGCCGAGGCCAGCACCACGTTGACCGCCGCCTCAGGCCGCCAGCGGATGGGTTCCGGCAGAGAGGCCAGGTCTCCCTGGGCACAAGCCAGGCAAATCTGCGGCAAATCACTCTCGAGCAGGGGCAAAATTGCCTGGGTCTCGGGATCCCCAAAGCGGCAGTTGAACTCCAACACCTGAGGCCCTTGAGGGGTGAGCATCAGCCCGGCATACAGCACGCCGACAAATGGTCGACCTTCGGAGCGCAACCCTTCGATGGTGGGCTGCAAAATCGTCGTGCGGATGGTCTCCAGTAAATCGGGCGGGCACAGTGGAGAGGGGGCAAAAGCGCCCATCCCGCCGGTGTTGGGGCCGCGGTTGCCCTCATACAGGCGCTTGTGGTCTTGCGCCGGGGGCATGATGGCTATCTGTTTGCCATCGCTAAAGGCCAGCACGCTGACTTCAGGCCCTTGCAAACGCGTTTCGATGAGGACTTGTGCGCCTGCGTTGCCAAATCGGCCGTCCACCAGAACCTCGCGCAGCCAGGTTTCGGCCTCCCCACGGTTCTGCGGCAGGAAAACCCCTTTGCCGGCCGCCAATCCGGAGGCTTTGAGCACTACCTGGCGCGGGTCGTGTATCTGCAGCGCCTTCAAGGCTTCTTCCATTGTGCTGCAAGTCAGCGCCTGCGCGGTGGGGATGCCATGCCGGTCCATGAAAGCCTTAGCAAAGGCCTTGGAGGCTTCGATTTGTGCGGCTGCTTGCGAGGGGCCAAAAACAAGGAAGCCCTCGCTCCGTAGGGCATCGCTCACACCGGCCGCCAACGGCGCTTCGGGGCCGATGACCACCAGGTCGGCGCGCACCTGATGGGCGGCCTGAAGCACGCTTTCCCTGTCGGTGGGCTCGCCGGGTAGATTGTGCCCATGTTGGGCGGTGCCCGGGTTGCCGGGCAGGGTGTAAAGGGCTGTGCAGCGCGGCGATTGGGCCAGTTTCCAGGCCAAGGCGTGTTCACGGCCTCCTGAGCCAAGGAGAAGTATGTTCATAGGCGTTCCTTTCTCTAAAGAGCAGCACGGCTTTTCAGCCTGTCCGCGGTGGGTATCGCCAACACGATCTAAATGGCCTCGTTTTGCGGTGACCGAATGCTCATGGTGACGTCCATCGGGTAGTGCCCGGTAAAACAAGCGTTGCAGTAGCCGCTTGGGCTGTCGATGGCCTGCATCATGCCTTCCAGGGAGAGAAAATGCAGGCTATCGGCGCCGATGAAGGCGCAAATTTCGTCCACACTTTGGTTGGCGGCGATTAACTCGGTCTGGGTGGGCATATCCACACCCATAAAACAGGGGTGCGTAATGGGGGGGCAGGTGATGCGCAGGTGGATTTCGGCAGCCCCGGCCTCACGCAGCAAACGTACCAGGCGTTGCGAGGTGGTGCCGCGCACAATCGAATCGTCAATCAGCACCACGCGTTTGCCGTGCAGGATATTGCTTAGGGCGTTGAACTTCATCTCCACGCCATGTGCGCGCATTTCCTGCGTGGGCTGGATGAAGGTGCGCCCGATGTAGCGGTTCTTGACCAGTGCCATTTCAAGCGGCAATCCGCTAACGCGGGCATAACCGATGGCTGCCGGAATGGAAGAATCCGGCACAGGCAGGACGATATCGGCGGCGATGGGGGCTTCTTGTGCCAGCGCCTCCCCCAGTCGTTGACGGATTGCGTACACGTTGCGCCCATCCCAGAAACTATCCGGGCGGGAAAAGTAGATGTGCTCAAAGGTGCACAATGCGGCGGGCTGTTTGGGCGGCAGCGCCTGACGGACAACCAGCGCGGCACGGTGCAGGGCGACGATTTCGCCGGCTTGCACCTCACGGATGGCCTCGCACCCCACGGTGTCCAGCGCGCCGGTTTCGGAAGCCACCGCGTGACCACCATCGGGCAGTTGACCAATGGTCAGTGGGCGCAACCCCCAGGGGTCGCGGGCGGCGTATGTGCCGTCTTGGGTCAAAATGACCACCGAGTAGGCCCCTTCCCAACGAGACATGCACCAAGCCAGGCGGTCCATCCAGTTTGTGCCGGGAGCCCCGGCCAACATCACGGTCATCATCTCGCTGTCGCTATGGGTGGTCAGCGGCACGCCGTTTGCCAGCAAGTGCTTACGCAGAGCGCTGGCGTTGGTCAGGTTGCCGTTATGGGCCAATGCCAGTGGCCCGTGGATGGTTTCAATGCGGAAAGGCTGGGCGTGCTCGAGGCTGGAACTGCCGGCGGTGCTATAACGGGTGTGCCCAATGGCGCTGTGGCCGCGCAGCGTTTGCATGTGGTGCTCATCGAAGACCTGCGTTACCAGCCCCATGCCTTTGTGCAGGCGCAGGGTTTGACCGTCGCTAACTGCAATCCCGGCGGATTCCTGGCCGCGATGCTGTAAAGCAAATAGTCCGAAGAAAACTTGCCGGGCAACTTCATGGTGCGGGGAAGAAATTCCGAAAATGCCACACATACATCAAGGATGGAGAAATTACAAGCCCAGCCGATTACGCTGGGCTTGTTGAAAGGCTTCGATGCGTTGGCGCAATGCCGGCTGGGCCAGAGACAGCATTTTGACGGCCGCCAGTGCGGCGTTGACCGGTTCGAGGATGACCAGCGGGGCGACACCGGAGGGCATGCGCAGGGAGGAAAAAATATCCGCCCCGCCAAAGGCCGTGCTGACCGGCGGACAGGCAATCACCGGCGCGCTTACCTGGGCGTCTACCAGCCCGCTCAGCGCGTTGCTGCGCCCGGCCACGGTGATGTACACCTTGGGTTGCGGGTCGGCTTCGTACGTCGCCAGCAATTCCAGTAAGCGCTGAGGGGTTTTGTGTGCCGAGGCGATGTGCGTCTCATAGCGCAGGCCAAATTCGTCCAAGGCGTTTGTAATGGCCTGCACGTGTTCCTTATCTGAGGGGGAGCCGGAGAAAATGACAATCATGGGCGACCTTCCCTTGTGAAAGTGAGTTTTTCCAAACGAGTTTCTACCGGGTAAGGGGCAGCCTCGAAGGGCTGACCGGTCAGACGCTCGTAGAGCGAGATGTATCGCTCGGTGACCTGTTGCCACAGGCGGGCGGGCATTTCCGGCGGTTCTCCATCGCCGCGGTAGCCCCGTTGGGCGTATGCCAGGCGCAGAAACTCTTTGTCGTAGTTTTCCGGCTCCAGACCGGCGGCTTTGCGGGCCTCCAGGCTTTCGGCCAGCCAGAAGCGCGATGAATCGGGCGTGTGGACCTCGTCAATTAACAGGATGCGGCCATCCGGTGTGCGTCCGAATTCGTATTTTGTATCCACCAACACCAATCCGCCGCGCTGAGCAATTTCTTGCCCGTAGCGAAAGAGCGCCAGGGCTGCCTGCTGCACCTGCTCCCAGGTAGCGGCATCCAGATACCCCTTGCCAACCACTTCGTCCACGCTCAGGCGCTCATCGTGCCCGCTGGGGCCGCCTTTCGTCGTTGGGGTGATGATGGGCTGGGGCAGGGGATCGTTCTTTTGCAGGCCATCGGGCAAGCGGTGGCCGTAAATCAGGCGTTCGCCCAAACTGTAGCGGTACCACAAGGAAGTCTTCGTACTGCCGCTGATGTAGCCGCGTACGATGACTTCGATGGGTAGCGGCTCCAGCGCCTGTACCAGCATGGCGTTTGGGTCGGGGAGCGCCAGCATGTGGTTGGGGAGGATGTCCTGCGTGTGCTCGAACCACCAGGCCGACAGTTGGTTGAGCACCTGCCCTTTGTAGGGGGCGGCCCCCAGCACGCGGTCAAAGGCCGAGAGCCGGTCGGTGGTGACGATGAGCAGGCGCTGCTCGTCCAGGGTGTAAATATCGCGCACTTTTCCGGTCTGTTTGGGGTAGGGCAAATGAGAAGCGGTAAAGGGTTTCATTCGGCTGTGGCCTCCAGGGTGCGTAAAATTTCATCGGCAAGCGCCCGCGCGCGCTGAGGGGCATCGCCGATGTGGGTGTGAGCATCCATCAGGGCGTGGAGTTCTTGGGCGGGGAGATATCGCAAAAAGACGGCATCCGCGGCCACCAAATCGGCTAACGGGTTTTCTTCGCCGTGCTGGATGACACGCCAGGCACTCAGGGCGTGTATGCGCAAACGCTCGTGCATTTCCTGACGGTCGGCGCCGCGCTTGCCCAGTGCCATCAACACCCGTTCGGTGGCGGCAAAGGGGCCGTAAGTGGACAGGTTGCGGGCTGCGGCGCGTTCGTCCACCTGCAAGCCGTCGGCTAATTTTTGGGCTACGCGCAGCAACTCAGATGCCGCTAAGAAGGCTTCCGGCAGGATGGTGCGGCGGTTAGCGCTATCGTCCAGGGTGCGTTCCAACAGGGAGTGGGCGGCGTTATCCCAGGCGACGCGCGGCAATTGCGCCAGGTAGCGCCCGATGGCATTGATTTTTTCGGCGTTGATGGGGTTGCGCTTGAAAGGCATGGCCGACGAACCCACTTGTCGGGCGCCAAACGGTTCGCTCCATTCCCCAAAGGGCGGGGATTGCAAGATGCGCAGGTCAAAGGCGAATTTGTAGAGCGAAGCCCCCAGACCGGCCAGCGCGCTCAGCAGACGGTAGTCCAACTTGCGCGGGTAGGTTTGCGTTGCTACGGGGAAAAAGTCCAGGTGCAGTAACTCGCTCAGGCGGGCTTCGAAGCGCGGCAGGTTTTCAACCCCCAGCAATTCGGCATACGAAGCGGATGTGCCAACGGCCCCCTTGAAGCCCTTGCCGCGAATTTCAGTTTGCAGACGGGACAAATCACGGTAATCGGTGAGTAAATCCTGGGCATATTGCGCCAGACGGTAGCCGAGGGTGGTTGGTTCGGCCGGCTGAAGGTGGGTAAAGGCCATGACCGGCAGGTCGGCGGTGGCGTGGCTGCGTTCTGCCAACGTGCGTAGCAGGGTGCGCAGAGCCTGCAGGATGGCATCGCAACTCTCCCGTAGGCGCAGGGCTTCGGCGTTGTCTTCGATGTCCATTGAGGTCGCACCCAGGTGAATCACGCCGCCGCCCAGCGGGCACTGTTCGGCGTAGGTGCGCACCTCGGCCATCAAATCGTGGTGGATTTCGGCCTCGATTTCCAGGGCGCGTGCCACGTCTACGTCGTTCACGTGGGCTTGCAGGTCGGCTACCTGCTCGAGGGATACCAGGCCGAATTCGGATTGTACCTGTGCCAGGGCTACCCACAACTGACGCCACAGACGGCGCTTGTGGGTTTCGCTCCAGATATGGCGCATGGCTTGGGTGCCATAACGCCAACTGTAGGGGGATTGGTAAATCTGTGTGTTCATGGTTTGTTCCAAAGGTTAGCCGTAGCGCAGCGCATTTGCCAGCAAAGGCAGCGCCAGGCCGCTCGGGTGTTGGCGTGTCCAGGCCGGGTGCTGCCAGGGGTGAATGTGGTCTTCGGGGTGCGGCATCAGCCCCAGGACATTGCCCTGGGGGTTGGTGATGCCGGCAATATCTCCAGGGGAGCCGTTGGGGTTGGCGGGATAGCGTCCTTGGGCGGGAGAGCCATCCGGCAGGAGGTAGCGCAGCGCAATTTGGGCTTCGGGGAAGGCGGCCGGCGCGGCCGGGGACAGGTCTTGCTGGCTGTCCGTCAAGAAGCGTCCTTCGCCATGTGCCACCGGACAGGTGAAGGAGGTCAAATCGCGCAACCAAAAGGAGTCATTGTGTGGATTGGGGGCCAGCGTCACCCAGCGGCACTCAAAATGTCCACTGGCGTTGAAAGTCAAGGTGGCCGACCGGCCGTTCCCGGGGAGTATACCGCTCTTGACCAGTGCTTGAAAGCCGTTACAAATGCCGAGCACCGGGCGACCGCTGGCGACAAAGGCCTGCATCTGGTCGGAAAACCAGGTT
This sequence comes from Anaerolineales bacterium, assembly GCA_034434095.1. GTDB lineage: Bacteria > Chloroflexota > Anaerolineae > Anaerolineales > DRKV01 > DRKV01. Next base: position 3,631 of record DAOTZN010000324.1, on the reverse strand, counting down.
TGCAGGTCAAGCGCCCACAGTTGACCGGCTCCCAGCGCGTCGCCGTAGGAAAAACCGCCGGGAAGCGCCAGCAGGTCGTATTCCAGCCAGTTGGTGCGTTCGGTGCGCAAGCGCGTGAGCGGGTAAATGTGAGTTTGTGCACCGGCCTGTTGTAGGGCATAGGCCAGGTCGCCATCACGGTTGGTACCGGGTGCGTGCAAGATGAGCGCTTTTTTCATGGGGTGTCTCCTGAGGCGCGCCACCAGCGGCGTAAGTCATCCAGCGAAGTGCTCAAAATTTGTGTGCCGTGAGTAAAGGTGAGTTGTTGCTTTTCGGTGACCGACCCTACGCGCCGGAACGGCAGCCCCTCCAGTGCTGCGGTAAATGCCGCCACATCCTGAGGGGCGATTTCGGCCAGCAAACAGGCGTTGCTCTCGGCAAACAAGGCGGTGTTGAAGTCGGGATGCAGGTCGTCCAGGGAAAGCGTAGCACCCAGGTCGCTGCTGAGCGCCATTTCGGCGGCAGCGACGGCCAGGCCGCCTTCGCTCAAATCGTGCAGGCTGCGCACCAGCCCCCGATGGATGGCACGATGCAGGGCGCGGTACAACGTGGGGGCGTTTTCCGGCCAGGCGGGCGGGCGGTGGATCTCGGCGGGGAAGACCTGCGGCGTGCAGACCTGGGTCACATGCGCACCGGCCAGCGCAGGATACCAGTCGCCCAGTAAGTAGACGTGGTTCCCGGCGGACTTGAAGTCTAGCGTCAGTGCGCGGCGCACATCGGGATGGATGGCGATGGCGGAAATCAACAGCGTGCCGGGGATGGCATGACGTTTTCCGTCGGCGCCCAGGTATTCGTTGTTTAGGGAATCTTTGCCGGAAATGAAGGGGGTGCGGTAGTGCAGGGCAGCCGCATGGCAGGCGCGGGCGGCTTCTACCAGTGTGCCAAGCGTTTCTGGGCGGCGGGGGTCGCCCCAGCAGAAATTATCGAGCAGCGCCAGGTGGTCGGGGTCGGCGCCGGTCGCTACGGCGTTTCGGATGGCTTCGTCCACCGCACTGACTGCGCCCAGGTAAGGGTCGGCTTCGATGAGATAGGGATTGACGCCGTTGCTGAGCACGAAACCGCGCCAGCCTGGAATTTCCAGGGGCTTGAGGACGGCGGCGTCCGATGGGCCGCTGTGGGGGCCGGTGAGCGGCTTGATTACGGTTGCGCCGCGCACTTCGTGGTCGTACACGCGGATAACGGCTTCTTTGCTGGCGATATTGGGATGCCCCAGCAGGGCGGCCAGTATCTCGCGGGGAGTGAGGCGTGTTTCGGCCACCGATACGGCCTTTCTCTGGCGGAGTTTCGGCTGGATGGCGGACAATTCCTGTTGAGGGCAGGTGTGCAAAAAGGCGTTCTCCAGGTCTACTACCGGCCAGTCATTGTAAAAAACGCGCAGCCGCCCGGTAGGTTCAAAAACGCCAATGTCGCTCATCTCGACCCCGTAGGTTTCGCATAGTGCCTGTAGGGTGGGTAAATTTTCAGGGGGGACGGCCAGCACCATGCGTTCTTGGGCCTCTGAGAGCCAGATTTCCCAGGGGGCCAGACCAGCATATTTGAGCGGCACCACCTGTAATTCCACGCGCGCTCCCAGGGGTTCGGCCATCTCCCCTACGGCACTGGAGAGTCCTCCCGCGCCGCAATCGGTGATGGCGTGATACAGGCCTGCCTCGGCGGCGCGGGTAACCACTTCTATCAGCCCTTTTTCGGTAATCGGGTCACCGATTTGCACCGCCGAACCGCTCACCTGGGCGGTGGTGGTGTCCATCGTCAGGCTGGAGAAGGTGGCGCCGCGCAGCCCATCGCGGCCGGTGCGTCCACCCAGCACGATGATGCGGTCACCGGGCTGTGCCTGGCGAGGGTGGACACCGCGTTTGCCCAGCCCAACACAACCACAATAGACCAGTGGGTTGGCCGTGTAGCCGGGATGATAGAGCACTGTGCCGTTGACGGTGGGCAGGCCGAGTTTGTTGCCATAATCGGCTACGCCAGCCACCACGCCGTTTTGCACCCGTTGCGGATGCAGCACGTTTTGGGGCAAATTTTGGTGCGGGAGCGTTTGAGGGCCGAAGCACAGCACATCGGTCACCGCGATGGGACGGTGAGAAACCCCCAGCAAGTCGCGCACCACGCCGCCCACGCCGGTATTTGCGCCGCCAAAGGGTTCGATGGCCGAGGGGTGGTTGTGCGTTTCCACTTTGAAGGATAAATCGTGTTCTTCGTCAAAGGCAATCACGCCGGCGTTGTCTACGAAGGCTGAGCGCAGCCAGGGGGGAGAAAGTTTACGCGTGGCAGCCTGAAGAAAGGTGTGAATCAGTCCGGGGATGTGTTCTTGGCTGCCGTCTGCTTTCTGCAGGTGAATGCGTGCTTTGAAGGTCTTGTGCACGCAGTGCTCACTCCAGGTCTGGGCGATGGTTTCTAACTCGGCGTCGGTGGGGTCGCGGTCTACGCGCTCGAAGTAGCGTTGAATGTGCTGCATTTCGTTCCTGTCGAGCGCCAGACGACGTTGGTGCGAGAGCCTCATGAGTTCATCGGTATTGAGCGCTCGCAGGGGGATGGTTTCCGGCGGGGAAACCGCGGGTGGCGGCGCACCAAATGGGGGGGGAACCGCCCCGAGGGCGTATTGCTGGATGGTTTCGTTGACCAGGAGTCCGCGGGCAATACGATGCAATTCGACAGGCGAAATTTGCCCCCGAAAGAGGTAACGCTTGCCGGTGGCGGCTTGCTGCAAGCCGTGGATGCCTAATCTATGGGCGGCAGCCAGTAATTGCCGGCCAACGTTATCGGTTACGCCGGCGCGGAAGGTCACTTCCAGCATGTGTTCATCGGGGCTTAAAGCAGCGACCCCGTCATCATTTGGGTGCAGAAAGGCACATTGGTCGATGACGGGGTCGCAAATAAGCGCCTGGAGTTGTGCAATCTCCGTTGGGGTGAGTTCTCCCTGGAGAAAGTATAAATCCAGAATTTGGAGTTGGAGGCTTTGCGCAATCCCAATGGCGGGTAATTGGGCGCACAGGTTGCGGGCACGTTCTGGTAAACGTGTTTTCACCAGGAGCCGGAAGACCGGATGAGAGGAGGAAAGTTGTCTAGACATACGCGCCTGATTATACCTGTAAACCGAAAGGTGACAAGGGAAAATAGCGAGGGTGATTTTCTTTCATTGGAATCTGGCTTTGCCGGTTGAGCGGGGCCAACCCTAAAGGGTGCTTCAGCGTTGAAGAGTTAACGCAAAGTCGCAGCGTTGCAAAGAAAATCACGTTTTGGTGCCCCAACCGGGCAGATTTTCATCCAGAAAACCTTTGCGTCCTGGCGACTTTGCGTTAAGGTTTTGGAGTGGAAGCCCTTTGAACTGGCATCCCAAAGGGGGAGCGGAGGACATTGCCCTCCGCTTGGCGCTTTGCCGACCTGGGGGTTGGCGCCCCCAGTTTAGTGTTTGTCCATAAATCACTTCCCTCGCTGTCATTGTGAGCCGCCCGTTCTGGGCGGTGAAGCCATCTCCTCAGGCCTGGAAAATGCTTGTTTGAGTGGTTTTTCTGCCCTTTTGGAGATTGCTTCGGGCAAAGAGCGCCCTCGCAATGACGCTGCCTGGCGAGCAAGTGAGGAAACTTATTCT
>DAOTZN010000323.1:0-7186 GCA_034434095.1 Anaerolineales bacterium | reverse complement strand
CTATGCCTGCTCTCCCCAAAACCGTTCAGGCATAGGGAATGTGTGTGACGGCATTTCGTCTTATTGGGGGGAAAATAAACGTTGCAGTTGCTGCGCGCCTTCTTTGTTTGTAATGGCAAGGACTTCATCGCCTGGTTGGAAAGTCGTGTTGCCCGTAGGCAAGCAAACTTCACCTTTTCGAATAATGGCGGCGATTACGCAAGAACTGGGCAATGCCAGGTCTTTAATGGCGATATTGATGCCACTGGCATTTTGAGGCACCTTTTCTTCGACCAATGAGTAGCGTCCGCGCCGTAGTTTGAGCAGCGTTACCATATCACCCAGCGACATTTCTTCTTGAATCAGACTGGCAAAGATATGAGAAGCATTTAGGGCAGAATCAACGTGGAAGGTCTCGTTAAAGAGCCAGGCGTTGCGTGGATTGTTGACACGCGCAATGATACGCGGGGTATTGAACATTTCACGCGCGATAAAACTCACCACCAAGTTAATCGTATCGTCACTGTGACAAGCGGCTAACACCTGGGCATCTTTCAAACCGGCAGCCTCTAAGACCGCAGGGTTGGACGGGTCATCTTCTACAATAACTTCAGTAGGATGTTCGCGGTGCAGACGGGGCAACAAGTTTGGGCGATTTTCAATCAAGCGCACCGCGTGGCCTTGGCCTTGCAGCATAGAGGCCAATTGAGAACCGGTACGGCCACCACCAACAATGATTACAAACATTTCAGGCCTCCTGTTCTTTGCCTGCTTTCAGGCGAGTGTGTAATGTTTCAATGGCTTGTAGACTGGCTGCCACGGTGAGTACATCGTTGTTGTGCAGCGTAGTTTCCAAGGTTGGAATGGATGCGTTACCGGCATGGGTCAGCGTGACCGCCATTATCGGAGAAATACCTTCCAACAAAGACTGTACGGTGCGTCCATCCCACGCGAGAGAAACGATGACCTCATAGATTTCGATTTCACCGTTTCCCGCCGAAAAGATGGTATGGATGTCTTCCGTAAACAACATTTCTTCAATTTTTTGAGACCCCCAAGCCGTGGAGTTGATGTATTGCAGTCCAAAGGCATCCATCATTACGCGTTTGTCGGGATGGTAATTTCGCACGATAACGTTAGAAAGACCGTATACGCTGCGGGCTATATGCCCTACGACCGCGTTGACAGTATCTGAACTGGTGGCTGCAACCAACCCGTCGGCATCCTCAATACCGGCGCGTTGCAACACGCCTTCTGCTAAGGCGTCATCTTCTATAGTGCGACCGCGGAAATCCGGCGGTAGATGGTTGAAGGCCTCAATGTTTGGGTCTATGATCGTGACCACATGACCTTGTTTGTATAGATTGTAAGCCAGTTGCCTGCCAACGCGGCCGCAACCGATGATGATGTATTTTTTCATAGCGGTTTTCCTTATTTCGTGTAACTCAAATTGCAGGTAATCTTCTTGTCCAATTTGACCGGTAGAGAACACAAAGTGTGCGACGTCTTTTCACCTAAGCGCTCTTTGGGAGTCACCCAGAACGAAGACCCATAGCGGACAAATAAAAAACGTCAGAGTTATGTTTTTCTCGATGACACCAACGCTCGTCGCGCTGAATTTTCGAGATGATTTTTCACAGTAACATCGGCCTTGCCTTTATACCAGGTAACTGACTTCGGAAATAACAATCCGTGGGTTATTGAGCAATTCCGTCCGCAAAATATCAGCGGTATTACTATGCAGGAAGCGATGTGCCCGTTTTTGTGGTACGAACTGTGGCACAACCACGGTAATGATCTCGTTGGGTTGGCTGGCCCGGGTAATTTCGTCCAGATAATTCAATATGGGTTCAATGAGTAAACGGTACGGTGAATCTAACAGTACCAGGCGAGTGCCATCGCCCCAGGTTTCCCATTTGGCAAGCGTTTTTGCGGCATCATCGGGGTCAATGACAACATGCAGGGCAGTGATATCATCTGAGAGGGTACGCGCATAACGCAGGGCTTCCAGGGTGCCACGATGCACGCTGCTGATCAGCAATAGCACGCGGTGACGTTTCTTTTGGGTCGGTTGGGGTAGATAATTTTGCAGGGAGAGTCGGGTCGCCAACGATTTGTAGTGGTTGTGAATGCTTTGGAAGAGGGCAATCAGCAATGGGATGAGAATCAAAACTACCCAGGCGCCATCCTCAAACTTAGTAATAGCAAAGATGAACATCACAACCAGAGTACACACAGCCCCAAAGCCGTTAATGAACATCTTGAGTTGCCAATTTTTCTCGTATCGCAGGGTAGAGCCGCGTTCTATCACTTCTTCTCCCGGCGGAATATGCCCAATTTTCCACCAACGGTGCGCCATGCCGGCTTGAGAAAGTGTAAAGGACAAAAACACACCAATGGCGTATAGAGGAATTAACCGGGTAACGTTGGCCTGGAAGATGATAATCAACAAGGAAGCAACCACTGAGAGGGTGATAATGCCGCTGGAATACACCAGACGGCTGCCGCGGAAAGCCATCTGGCGTGGCAAATAGCCATCCTTGGCAACCAGGGCGCTCAGGCGAGGAAAATCGGCAAAAGCGGTATTTGCTGCCATAATCAGGATAACCGTGGTGGCGCTGATAATGCCCAGATAGAGTGGGCCGCGCCCGTTAAAGACAACCCGTCCAAGTTGCGAGATAACAGTTTCTGCTTCCGATGGCACCGCACCGATATGCGAAACTAAGAACGAAATCCCCAGAAAAAGCGATGACAGAATGCCTGCCATCCATAAGAGCGTAATCCCCGCGTTTTTGCTGCGCGGTTCCTTGAAGGCCGTGATGCCGTTGGAGATGGCCTCGATGCCGGTCAGGGCTGCTGTACCACTGGAGAAAGCATGCAGAATGATGAAGAGCGAAATCGGCGTCAGGGTTTCGCCCAGCGTTTCGAGAGGCGGCGGATTGGGAACCACCCCCAACGTGCCCATCGCATAACGTGCCAGGCCAATCCCCACCGTGACGTACATCATCACGATAAAAAAGTACGTCGGAATAGCGAACGCGATGCCGGATTCCTTTACACCGCGCAGGTTGATGGTCATGATAAACAACACGAAAAGCACTGCCAACCAGACGCGGTAATCTTCCAACGCCGGGAAAGCCGATACCAGTTGGGCAACGCCCGATGAAATCGAGACCGAAACCGTGAGAATGTAATCGGTTAACAAGGCTGCGCCGGAAACCAGGGCGGGGAATTCTCCCAGGTTGTCACGCGAGACGATGTAAGCGCCGCCGCCATCCGGATAGGCATGAATGGTTTGTTCATAAGACAATGCGACAATAATCAGCAACGCCACAATGCCCAAAGAAATGGGGAAAACATATCCGAAGGCAGCCGTCCCCGCCACAGCCAGGATGACCATGATTTCTTGGGAGGCGTAAGCGGTGGATGAGAGCGCATCTGATGCAAAAACAGCCAACCCAATGGCTTTGCCAATCGTTTGATGAGGGGCATCGCTAGTTTGCAGTGGCCTGCCGATAAACCAGTGTCGCCATGAGCGCGGCGGTTCTTTCTTTGCATCTCGCTCAATAACTGTAGTAGTGCGTTCTTCTTCTGGATGGATCATACATTGACTCCTGACGGAATTATTGTACTACACACAAGTAGTGTCAAAATTTGTAACATATCCACAGAGCTACATGGATTTTCGAGGGAGAATGATTTAAAAAATCTGCGTAATCTGCGTCCATCTGTGGATGAGTGGAAGGTTATTCGGCTATCCACCGGTTATGATGTTGCAAAAAAAGAAAGGCTACGCCCCGCGCAGCCTAACAGTCGTCTCATTATACTCTAAATTTTTAGCGACAAATGCACTTACTCAGGTGGACGAGATTCATCGGCTTGCTCTAACGCGTGGGCCACCAAATGCCCTACCAGTTGCATAACGTCCAGGTCATCTTCGCTGAAGGGGGTGCCGCTACGTGTGTTGACTACCTCCAGTACGCCAAATAGTCGGTCATGCAATGCTAACGGTACCGCGATAAGGGAGCGCGTTTCAAAATCAATCAATTGATCCACCCGTGATGAAAAATACGGATCCAAACGCACATCCTCAACCAAACGCGGCTGGTGATTGAGCACACACCAACCTGCCACGCCTTCGTCCATCGGGATACGAAGCCCGGTCAGCGCATCGGCAGTCTTCCCCAAGACTGCTGCGAAGTACAATTCTCTGTTGGTTTCATCCAGCAGGAGTAGGGAGCCGTCCTCCGAATCCACTGCCTGCACCGCAACTTCCAAGAGCGCATATACCAAACCAATGGCATCCACTTGCGGGGTGATATCTGGCAAGGAGTTTAGCAAGTGGTTCATAGCACTGATTGCCCGCCTCACACGCCGATTTTCTTCTTTCAAACGTTCATTTTCCTTACGTAAGCGAGCATTTTCACCTTGTAGGTAATGCATGCCATCTGTAGGAAGCATCGAACTTCTCCTTGGGCTAATTGATGGACTATGGGGCGTTATCGGGTTCCTGATAAACACCGCGATATGCTGGTGGAAGCAACGTTGCAATGTGCCGCATAATCATTTCAGTGTTGCGCTGGAGGGATTGGGAGCGTTGCCGGCGCTCTAAAGGTGGCAGAAAGAAGGGTTTGCCAAAGCGCACGTGAATGTCAGGGCGGCGCAAACGCAACAACAGAGCAATGGCCTTCTCTGTACCCCATATCCCCACCGGCAGGATAGGGACGTTACACTGGGCGGCCAAAAAGGCCACACCGGGATGTGCGGGTTGAAGCGCCTTCGTCCGGCTACGCGTACCCTCCGGGGCAATACCGAGTATCCAACCCTGGCGTAATACCTGCCGCGCCGTCCGCAACGCGTCCACATCCAAATTTTCTCGATCCAGCCAAATACCCTGGGCTTGATTGATAACCCAACGGAACAAGGGATTTCGTTGGTGTTTACGCGCTACAATGGCCGTAACGTCTGGCCTGTCAATCAGATGAAAGATTAAAGGCGCATCCAGAACACTGAGGTGGTTGAGCGCCAACAGGCAACCGCCCTCTTTGGGAATATTTTCAAGTCCAGAGACATCCATGCGCGTCAGGTAATGGAACAGGATGCGGAACAGGCGTCGAAGGAATAAACGCATTGGTGTGCTATACCTTGGTAATGAAAACGATGTTGTTAGCAAGTGATGAGATACTTGAAGTATAATCTAAATCTATATGAACCTCAATAAGACAAAAGACCGATTGCATTTTTTCTCGTTTACAGTTATCTTGGGGATAGTCATACTCCTCAGCAGCGGGTGTAGTACCTCGCAGGTAACGCCTGCACCCATGGCATCGGACACCCCGATCATACCAACGCTCCTACCCACAGAATCCCCATTTCCAACGGAGCCCCCCTTGCCTACGCCAACGCCACAACCGCTGGCGGCACGAATCAATGGCGAGGACTTACCCCTGAGCACATTGCAGAGCGAAATCATCCGCTTGCAAGTCGGCCGAGCAGCAGCCGGATTGTCCCCTTTACCGGAGGATCAATCTGCCCAGTTGGCACTCAACGAACTCATTTCGCAAACCTTGCTGGCGCAGACTGCCTATGCGGAAGGGTACACAATCGACGAAGATGCTCTGCTTGCCGTTCTTCAGGAGATGCGCACTACACAAGGAGACGCCTGGGCCGATTGGCTACAAACAAACGCCTACACTGAAGACAGTCTACTCGTTGATTTGCGCCGTCAAATGGCTGCGGCCTGGCAGCGAGACCGTATTCTGGCAACCGTCCCTGAAACGATGTTGCAAGTTCACGCTCGCCAGATTTTAGTCTATAATCTTGAAGAAGCCCAAAACGTCTATGCCCAATTACAAAATGGCACAGATTTTGCAACCCTGGCTTCACAATACGACCCCCTCACGTTGGGAGACTTAGGTTGGTTTCCCCAGGGATACCTCCCCTTCCCCCAGGTTGAAGCGGCAGCCTTTGCCCTGCAACCCGGTGAATACAGCGATATCATTGAAAGTGACCTTGGCTACCATATCGTTCAAACGATAGAAAGAGACGATAACCACCTGCTAAGTTCTGATGCACGTCTCACCTTGCAGGCACAAGCCCTAAAAGCCTGGCTGACAACCCGGCGACAAAACAGCGACATTGTCTTATTTTCTCCCGTGACTCAGTAAAGGAAGGCCATTCATGACTTCTTCTCGCGACACGCTGTGGAATATTCTGACCATTATCTTTCTACTTGGCATTGTATGTGTCATCGGGGCGGTATTAATGATTTTCATCAACCCGAATACGGCCATCAACCCGTTGCCTCCGCCTACCAAACCGGTGGCAGTAGTGTTGCCGACGGCCACCCCTACGCCGCTTAACCAACTGCCGCCCACCTGGACGCCTACGCTTACCCAGCCACCAACGCCTACCTTTACATCTTCGCCTACTCAGACACCATCCACGCCTACACCCACCAGCACGCGCTTTGTCCTGCCAACCTGGACGCCCTCCCCAACCAACACGCCAACGCCGGTGCCATCGTACAACTTGAGCGGCGGCGCGCCCTCCTGGGTTGAATCGAGCACGGTCAATGGACGTGGTTGTGACTGGATGGGTGTTGGCGGGCAGGTGTTGGACGCTACAGGCACTCCCGTCAACGGGCTGACGGTTTTCTTGGGTGGCAAGTATGAAGGCAAAGCCATCCAACTCACCACCACTACCGCGGCCGGTACATCCTACGGGGATGGTGGCTTTGAAATCACCATTGCAAATGACCCCAACAGCACCAAGGAAACCCTGTATCTGCAACTCTTCAGTGCAGATGGTGTGGCGGTTTCCAAACAATACTACTTCCGCACCTACGATAGTTGTCAGCAAAATCTGATTCTCTTCAAGTTCACCCAGGAACCCTGATTTTACGCCTCGTGAATACCCACTGAAACTATGACATCGAACCGTTCCGTCTCCCATCCATCTCGCGCCCGTCGGGGCGCGGGCTGTTTGTGGAACTTGTTAACCATTTTGTTCTTGGCAGCCACCCTCGGGGTCGCGGGGTTGGTTGGTTGGATTTACGTCCATCCAACTTCAGCCCTGAACCCTTTCCCCCCTCCGACCATGCCCGCGTTGGCCGTCTTGTCGACCAGCGCGCCGACGGATACTCCGCTCCCACCCACCGCGACCGCCTCGCCAACGCCTAGCCCAACCGCAACGCAGACGCCCACCC
>DAOTZN010000322.1:0-10881 GCA_034434095.1 Anaerolineales bacterium | reverse complement strand
GCGGCCTGGCAACTGATGCCTTCCGCCTCCGATTCGCAGTGCACGTGGACCGGTACCACCTGGACTTGTCCGTCCGGCACCTACAACTACGACTGGAACACCGGCATCAACCTGTTGACGATTTACAACGTCTCGACCTTCTCCACCTGGACCTTCAGCGATGAGCAGGATGCTTACAACCCGACGGCAATCACTTTGTTGGATTTGCACGCCACTTCCGAGGGGGGGATGGGTCCCCTTGGGTTTGTGGCGGGAACGCTCGCCCTTCTGGGGGGCGCGTGGCTCCTGAGTCGCGGTACCACCCCAAAGGGTATCTGATCCCCTCTGAAATTCGGGGGGGGTCCCCAAAAGCCGCAGGCCGTCTCTCACGAGGCGGCCTGTTTCGTTTTCTCATCAAATTTTTAGACAAACCTTCATAAACTTACATTTGTGCCTGCTGCATCCTCCCATACAATGGGATTCGTGATTTATTGAACGATACGATTACGACGGGAGCAGATGCGTATGTACATACACTGTTTGGGGTTGAATCATGCTACAACCGGCTTGGATTTGCGCGAAAGATTGGCCTTTCGTGCCGAAGAAGTACAGGCCGCCCTGGCACGTCTGGGCTGTGGGGAGGGGTTTGACGGCATCCGGGAAATGGCTATCCTCTCGACCTGTAATCGGGTGGAATTGTATGCCGTGATGACACATGATGACCGCCAGACGCTGGTGGACTTTTTGACCGAGACGCGCGGGGTAAGGGGCGATGAATTGCGCGCTCACACCTATCACTTATTGAATGAAGAAGCCGCTCATCACCTGTTTCGCGTAACGGCCGGTCTGGATTCGCTGGTCATCGGCGAGCCGCAGATTTTAGGGCAGGTGGTGAGGGCACTGGAACTGGCGCGCGGTCAGGGCACGGTCGGTGCGCTGCTCAATCGCTTGTTCCAGACTGCCATCCATGCCGGGAAACGTGCCCGCACCGAAACGCGCATCAGCCGCAACCCGGCTTCGGTAGCCACATTGGCGGCCACGTTGGCCGAACGGACGGTGCACGATGTGCGCGCCGCACAGATTGTGGTCTTGGGCGCCGGTGAAATGGCCGAACTGACCGTGGAGGCGTTACGCAAGCGCGGCGCGCAGCATATTTTGGTGGTCAACCGCACCCTGGCGCGTGCTCGCCCGCTGGCCGAACGTTGGGGGGCAGAGATCGCTACCTTTGAACGTCTGGAAGAAGCCCTTTTGCAAGCCGATATTTTGATTAGTTCTACCGGCGCCCCGCATACGCTCATCCAGGCCGAAATGGTGAACGCCGTCATGGCCCAACGTGCGCGGCGTGCCTTGGTGATGATTGACATTGCCGTGCCGCGTGACATCGCCCCCGCTGCTTCTGAGATTCCCGGCGTGTGGCTTTACGACATGGACAGCCTCGACCGGCAATTGCAGGAATCGTTGCAGGCGCGCCATGATGAAATTCCACACGTGGAAGCCATCTTGCAAGAAGAATTGGACGACTTTACCGCTTATCTGAACTCATTGGACATGCTCCCCCTGGTGGCCGAGTTAGGCGCTTATGCCGAACGCATCCGCCGGGACGAATTAGAGAAAACCCTGCGCCACCTGCCGAATTTGAGCGCCGCCGAACGTAAGCGCGTTGAGAAAATGACCCAGGCGCTGGTCAAGAAACTGTTGGCGCCTGCTATTCAGCGTTTGAAAACCGAAGCAAGTTGTGCTCACGCACCCGAATATGCTACCGTCGCGCGCACGCTCTTCCCGCTGGAGGACGAAGGCGCGCTGTGTTCCTTCTCCGGCAAGCCTTGCTTGGTAGACGGTGGACGGTAGATAGTGGACGGTGGACAGGTGTCAGCGAACAGCGGGCAGCAATCAGCGAACAGTCAGCGGACGCCTGCCACCTGACCACCTGATACCTGCCGCCTGCCACCTGACGCCTGCCACCTGACGGCTGACCACCTAACCACCTAACTACCTAACTACCCATGAACTTCACCTTTGCAACCCGTCCCTCCGCTCTGGCGCGCTGGCAGACTCAATGGGTCATGCGCGCCTTGCAAGCCGCACACCCCGATTTGATGTGCGGTGAACACGTCATCACCACCCGCGGTGATAAGGTGCTCGATAAACCCCTGCCCCAAATCGGCGGCAAAGGGCTGTTCACCCAGGAATTGGAGGCCGCCCTTCTAACCGGAAGCGTGCAGGCCGCCGTGCATTCGCTCAAAGACCTGCCGGTCGAGAATCCCCCCGGCTTGACGCTCGGTTGCATTCCGGCGCGCGCGGAAGTGCGGGATGCGCTCATCTCTGCGCAGGGCTATACCCTCGAAAGTCTGCCGCCGGGCGCTCGCGTGGGGACCTCCAGCCTGCGCCGGGCAGCGCAAATCAAAGCGCAACGACCGGATGTGGTCATCACCGACCTGCGCGGCAATATCGACACCCGCATCCGTAAGGCCCTGGAAGGTCAGTATGACGCTATCCTCCTGGCGGGCGCCGGGCTGCTTCGCCTGGGACTGGACGCGCATGTCAGCCAGTGGTTGCCCCTGGACGTCATGCTGCCCGCCCCTGGACAGGGCGCGCTGGCGGTGCAATGCCGCGCGGATGATGAAACGACCTTGCGTCTGCTGGCCGCCTTGGAAGACCGCGCTACCCGCCTGGCGGTCACTGCCGAACGGCAATTCCTGCTTGCTTTGGGTGGGGGTTGCGCGGTGCCCGTAGCGGCCTACGCCCAGGTGGTTGACGGGCGCTTGCACTTGCGTGGTCTGGTGGCCGCCCCGGATGGGGGGCAATTCATCCGGGTGAGCGGCACAGGCGATGATCCCTCCGAACTGGGCGCCCGCCTGGCTTCAGAAGCCCTCTCTCAGGGTGCTGCGGATGTGTTGAGGCGTGTATGAATGCCGTTGTCATCACTCGTCCCCAAAAAGATGCCGATGCCCTGTCCCGCTTGTTAGCCGCCGCGGGATACGCCCCGGTTGTCTTCCCCACCATTGACATCCGCCCGGTGGAAGACAACCTTGCCTGGCAGCGTGCCCTAGAAAAGTGGTCTTGCTACGATTGGGTGGTGTTCACCTCGGCCAACGCGGTCGCAGCCACCCATCCCCTGCCGGCGGGGATGCCAGACCAGCCCAAAATCGCGGCCATCGGTGCAAAAACTGCGGCCGCTTTGCGCGCCCACGGCATTGAGCCGGATGTGATGCCCGATGTGTACACCGCGGAAGCCCTGCTGCCTTTGCTGGGCGATGTGCATGGTCGCTGGGTGCTTTTCCCCAGTGCCGATATCGCTCTCGAGACGCTGCCCGATGGTATCTCGCGGGCCGGTGGTGTGGCACATCAGGTCACGGTTTACCGTACCCTGCCGGCCGCTCCCGATCCGGTTGGCCTGGAGGCGTTGCGCCGCGGTGTGGCCTGGCTGACTTTCACCAGCCCCTCAACGGTGAAGAACTTTGTATCCCTGCTCACTGCGGTCGGGTTGGATCCCCTGGCGCTGCCCGGCCATCCACGGGTGGCCTGCATCGGTCCGACGACAGCGCAGGCGGCCCGTGAACACGGCTTTCCTGCGCCGGTGGTTGCCGAACCGCACACCCTGGAAGGGTTGGTGACGGCTATCCAGACTGCCGATACGATGAGCGTTTTTTTGCCATGAAGGCACCAAGACTTAAAACTCTCCGAAAGGTTGATCCAATGAATTATCCTCCCTTCCCGCTTTCCCGTCCCCGGCGTTTGCGCCGCACTGCTCGCATTCGCGACATGGTGCGCGAAACCAGGCTGACGCCGGATGATTTTATCTACCCGCTCTTTGTTCGGCATGGCGAAGGCCGTACGCCCATTGCTTCCATGCCGGGCATCGCCCAACTTTCGGTGGACGAAGCCGTTAGCGAAGCCCGCCGCGCCTGGAACCTCGGCATCCCGGCGGTGATTCTCTTTGGCATCCCGGCCGAAAAAGACCCCGTCGGTCTGGAGAACTTCGCACCGCAGGGCGTTGTGCAGCAAGCCATTCGCGCCATCAAACGGGAATTGCCCGATTTGGTGGTGGTGACCGACGTGTGCCTGTGCGAATATACCGACCACGGACACTGTGGCCTGCTCTCCACAGGCGATCATGCGCACGCCCACCTGCCGGAGGGGTTCGTGCTCAATGACGACACGCTGGAGGTGCTCGGTAAGGTGGCCGTCAGCCATGCGGAGGCCGGTGCGGATATCGTGGCGCCCTCTGGCATGATGGATGGCATGGTGCAGGCCATTCGCAGCGCGTTGGATGCCCACAATTTTGAGCACATTCCGATTCTCTCTTACGCCGTCAAGTACGCTTCGGGCTTTTATGGTCCCTTCCGGGACGCCGCGGAGGGCGCACCCAAATTCGGCGACCGTTCATCCCATCAGATGGACCCGGCAAACGGGGCAGAAGCCCTACGTGAGGCCGCCATTGACGTGGTCGAAGGCGCCGATATGCTGATGGTCAAACCCGGCCTGCCCTACCTGGATGTCATTCGCCGGGTGAAAGAGGCCTTCCCCGAACTGCCGTTGGCGGCGTACAACGTCAGCGGTGAGTACAGCATGGTGAAAGCCGCGGCCGCCAATGGCTGGGTGGATGAACGCCGGGTTGTATTGGAGTTGTTGACCGGCTTCAAACGTGCCGGCGCCGATTTGATTATCACCTACCACGCCCTGGAGGCAGCCCGCTGGCTGCAATCTTGACCCCACGTGGGGTACGAATTTTCCCTCAGGGCTGTGCCGGGAGGCCCCGGCGGCGTGAGCGCCGCCTCTGCCGGCACGCAAGCCCTTGAGCATGTTATTCTCGATAAGGAGTTTCTTGTGACGTCCCAGCACCTCTCCGAACGTGCCGCTGCTGAGCGGCAATACCACGACCGGCGCTATCCGGTAGTGGATTTTAACCAGGCACCCTTCACCATCGCCTGGGAAGTGACGCGCGCTTGTGCTTATGCCTGTGTGCACTGCCGCGCCGATGCCCAACACCACCGCGACCCGCGCGAACTGACCACCGAAGAAGGCTTCGCACTGATTGACCGTCTGGCGGCATTCGGCAGCCCCATTTTGATTTTTACCGGCGGCGACCCGATGATGCGCCGCGATTTGTTCGACTTGGTTGCCTACGCCAACGAAAAAGGGTTGCGCTGTTCCCTGACACCCACCGCCACGGCATTACCCACGTTGGAGCGGTTGCAAAAAGCCAAAGAAGCCGGTATCCGTCGGGTGGCGCTCTCGCTTGATGCGCCGCGCCCCGAAGTGCACGATGCCTTTCGCAAGGTAGATGGTTCGTGGCAGCGCACTATGGACATTTTGCACCGCGCCCAGGAAGTCGGCCTGAGCGTGCAGGTCAACACCACGGTTGCCAAACACAACGTGGATATTCTGCCGGAGATGGTGCCGTTCCTGGAAGAAGTCAAGGCCGTGCAATGGTCGGTTTTCTTCCTGGTACCCACCGGGCGGGCAATGGCCGAGCAAATTATCACCCCAGAACAACACGAGCAGGTCTTCAACTGGCTGTATGAACTCTCGCAGAAGGCGCCTTTTGACATCAAAGGCACGGCTGCCCCGATGTATCGTCGGGTAGCGATTGAGCGCAAAAAGGCCGAACAAAGCGCCGATGGGTCGGTCACCTTCCAGGGTGCGGGCTTTCAATACGCCGATGGGCTCAACCGTCCCACGAAGGGCGTCAACGATGGCAACGGCTTCCTGTTCATCTCGCACACCGGCGATATTGAGCCTTCGGGCTTCCTGCCCGTCACTGCCGGTAATGTGCGCACCGATGACGTGGTGGACGTATACCGCAATCACCCGGTGTTCAAGGACCTGCGCAACTACGAAGCACTGGAAGGCCCCTGCCGCACCTGCACCTACCGTGACGTTTGCGGCGGTCAACGCGGGCGCGCCTATGGCCTGACCGGCAATTACATGGCCTCTGACCCCGCTTGTACGTTGGTTTGGGATGCCATCCAGCGCGGCGAGTACGACATTCAATGGAAGGAGGACGCTAAACCGACATGGGCGTAAACGACCGCTTCCTCAAAGCCTGCCGCCGGGAACCGGTGGATGTGACGCCGGTATGGTTTATGCGCCAGGCCGGGCGCTACATGCCCGAATACCGTGCCATCCGCGAAAAATACACCTTGCTGGAAATCGTCCGCCAGCCGGAACTGGCCGCCGAAGTGACCTTGCAGCCGGTGCGCGCCTTCGATGTGGATGCTGCCATCCTGTTTGCCGATATTCTGCTGCCGTTGGAGCCGCTGGGGATTAACTTTCACTTTGCTAAAGGTGAAGGCCCGGTGATTGAAAATCCCCTGCGCACCTGGGATGATCTCC
Organism: Anaerolineales bacterium; assembly: GCA_034434095.1. Classification (GTDB taxonomy): domain Bacteria; phylum Chloroflexota; class Anaerolineae; order Anaerolineales; family DRKV01; genus DRKV01. Next base: position 4,566 of record DAOTZN010000322.1, on the reverse strand, counting down.
ACCGTTTGCGCCCCTTGGTGCCGGAAGAGAGCCTGCCGCACGTGCTGGAAGCCATCCGCCTGGTGCGCCGCGAACTGGACGGCAAAAAGCCGCTGATAGGTTTTACCGGCGCACCCTTTACGGTGGCCTCGTATGTCATCGAGGGCGGCCCTTCCAGGGATTACCGCACCACCAAGGGGATGATGTACGCGGCCCCCGATTTGTGGCACGCCTTTATGGACAAACTTTCCGATGCCCTGGCCGCCTACATCATGGCCCAAATTCAGGCCGGAGCACAGGCCGTGCAGATGTTTGACTCGTGGGTAGGAGGCCTCAACCCCCAGGATTACGAAACCTTTGTGTTGCCTTATTCTCGCAAGGTGTTGCAAGTCGCCCAGTCAACCGGCGTGCCGGTGATTCACTTTGGGACTAATACCACCACCTTGCTCCCGTTGATGAAGCAGGCCGGTGGCGATGTGATTGGCCTGGACTGGCGCATCCCGTTAGACGATGGTTGGCGCATCGTAGGAGAAGACCGCGCCGTGCAGGGCAACCTCGACCCGGTCGCGCTGTTTGCCCCCTTAGACGTGTTGCGTGACAAGGTGCACGACGTGTTGCGCCGTGCCCAAGGGCGTCCGGGGCATATCTTCAACCTGGGACACGGCATTTTGCAACACACTCCCCCGGCGCACGTCAAGGCGGTGGTGGACTTTGTACGGGAGTTTTCCGCATGAACACCCTCGGTTTAGTGACAGCCATCAGTACCTTTTTCGGTATTTGGTGGGGACACGTGGGGGTGCGCGTGATTGAACGGCGCACCGTCCGGTTGTGGAAGCCCATTGGGGGCGCGGTGCTGCTCGGCCTGGCGTTGGAAACCCTGGCGCTGTTGACCCCCAGTCGGTCGCTTTCGGCTGCCGCCGGCATCCTGGGCGTAACCGTGCTATGGGATGGGTTTGAGTTCCTCCGTCAGGAGAAGCGCATCAAAAAAGGGCATGCGCCGGCTAACCCCAAAAATCCGCGCCACGCCCGCATTTTGGCACAATCCCCCGCGGCCACCAGTCTCGACCTGTTGAACCGCGACCCCTTGGGGCGTCCGGTGACCCTGGAAGAAGCCGTTGCTCTGGTGAGCAAAGGGAGGGCGCAATGAACACGTTCGGCTTGTTGCTGGGAGTGGTCACCTTTTTCATCATCGGCCTGGGCTTTGTATGGGTCATCCGCGGGGAACGCTTCCTTGGTTATCTGTGGTGGCCGTACATCATCGGGCTGGGTGTCCTTTTGGTGCTTGCTTCGTTGTTCGTGTCTTCCGATTGGGGCTCGGCCTTGCTGGGCGCGGTGGGGGCTTCGCTGGTGTGGGGCGCTACCGAACTCAAGGAGCAGGCCATCCGGGCCGAATTGGGCTGGTTCCCTTTCCGTGCAAAGAAAATCCAGCCACCTTTTGCCCAAATCATTAAGAAGTGGCGAGCGCCACACTTGTAGGAATGCGAAATGCAGAATGCAAAATGCGAAATGCAGAATGCAAAATGATGAATGCAGAATGAGGAGTGCAGAATGCGTGATTTGATTGTGGTGGGGGGGGGCATTGCCGGGCTTTCGGCGGCCTACTATGCCGTCCGTGAACATCCCGATTGGCGAGTGACCGTGCTTGAAGCCGCCGATCGCTGGGGGGGCAAGATTACCACGGTGCGCTTGCCCTTGGATGGCGGGCAGTTCATCATCGAGGGCGGCCCGGATACTTTTTTGGCGAGCAAACCTTGGGGGGTGGCGTTGTGCCGCCAATTGGGGCTGGAAGAACGCCTGCACGGCACCAATCCACGCCAAAAGAATACCTACGTCATCCACCGCGGCCGCCTGACGCCGCTCCCCGATGGGCTGGCGATGATGATTCCCGGTAAGGTGCGTCCCATGTTAACCACCCGTCTGCTTAACCCGCTCCAAAAGTTGCGTCTGGGGCTGGATTTTGTCTTGCCGGTCAGGCAAGATGAGGCCGATGAATCCCTGGGGGATTTCATCTCGCGTCGCCTGGGACGGGCGGCCTACGAAAATCTGATTGAGCCGCTTATGTCCGGTATTTATGCCGGTGACGGCGATCGATTGTCCTTGCTTTCAACCTTCCCGTACCTGCGCGACCTGGAACGCAAGTATGGCAGTCTGGCACGCGGGGCGATGACCATGTACCGCCAGCGGGTAGCACGTGGCAAGGCTACGCAGGGCAGCCGTTCGGCCTTTTTGACGCCCACCACCGGCCTGGCGGAGATTGTCGAGGCGCTGGTCGCTCACCTGGAAGCCCATGAGGTGGATTTACGCTTGCATACGCCGGTACACGACGTGGCGCAGACGGACAGCGGTTGGAGGGTCAATTTGGCGGATGGCACTGCCCTGGCGAGTGATGCGCTCATCCTGGCGACGCCGGCTTGGGTCAGCGCGCAGTTGTTGCAGGCGGTGGATGCCGATTTATCTGCTGCGTTGGCGCACATTCCCTATGTCTCCACGGCTACGGTGACCTTAGCCTATCGGCTGGAGGAGGTGCCCCGTTCGTTGGATGGGTACGGCTACGTCATTCCCCGCCGGGAGGGGCGTCAGGCGTTGGCCTGTACCTGGACTTCAACCAAATTCCCGCACCGTGCCCCGGATGGCTACGCCTTGCTACGGGTGTTCATTGGCCGGGCCGGGCAGGATATTCCCTGGGAGGAAGCCAGTCTGCTGACGATTGCCCGCCAGGAATTGCGCCACACGCTGGGCATCCGCGCCGAACCGCTGGTGCAGCGCGTTTTTATGTGGCCACGGGCTATGCCGCAGTATAACCTGGGACATCAGGAAATTCTCGCTCAGGTGGAGAGCAGTCTGCGGGGGCGACCGGGGCTGGCGCTGGCCGGTAACGGCTACCGCGGCATTGGCATCCCCGATTGCATTCACTCCGGCGAGATGGCTGTGGCACAGGTAGCAGCAGAACCTGTCGCGTAGAGGCTTACTCTTCCAGCGGAGCTCAAACGAACCGCGCGGCAATCGTACCGCCAGGCTCTGCCTGGTAGTACCGACCATACCACTGCGCACCATTACATGGCACAGGTGGCACAGGTAGGTCGGCGGTACGTGATACCGACCATAGGTCGGCGGTACGTGACCGCCAGGCTCTGCCTGGTGAGACCGTCAGGCGAGGACACTGCTCTCGCCTGACCGTACCCAAATCGACAAGGAGACGAGATGAACATCCAAAACTCTATTGACTTGTTTGCCAAAGCAAAAAATATCTTGCCCGGCGGGGTGGATTCGCCGGTGCGCGCGTTTCGAGCGGTGGGTGGACAGCCGCTTTTCATCGAGCGCGGTGAGGGTCCCTACCTTTACGACGTGGACGGCAACCGGTTTATTGATTACGTCCTATCGTGGGGGCCACTGATTTTAGGTCATGCACACCCCGATGTGGTCGCTGCGCTCCAGGAAGCACTGGTCAAAGGTACTTCCTACGGTGCGCCTTCGCCATTGGAAATTGAATTGGCCGAGCAGGTACGCGCCCTGATGCCCCATATCGAGATGCTGCGTTTCGTCAACAGCGGCACCGAGGCCACCATGTCGGCGCTGCGCCTGGCGCGGGCCTACACCGGACGGCATAAAATCATCAAGTTTGAGGGCTGCTACCATGGTCATGCCGACCTTCTTTTGGTGCAGGCCGGTTCGGGTGTCGCCACGTTGGGTTTGCCCGACTCTCCGGGTGTCCCCCCCAGCACCGTGCAGGATACGCTGGTGGCTCGCTATAACGATTTGGAAAGCGTGCAGGCCTTGTTTGCACAATATCCCGAAGACATCGCGGCCTTGATTGTCGAACCTGTGGCCGGTAATATGGGCGTGATTCCCCCTGCGGATGGGTTTCTGGCCGGACTGCGCCGCCTGACCCGTGAGTATGGTGCATTGCTGATTTTTGATGAGGTGATGACCGGCTTCCGCGTCCATCCAGGAGGCGCGCAAACGCTGTATGGCGTCACCCCAGACCTGACTACGCTGGGAAAAGTGATTGGTGGCGGGCTGCCGGTGGGCGCCTACGGCGGTGGGCGTGAAATCATGGAGATGGTCGCGCCGGCCGGGCCAGTGTATCAGGCCGGGACGCTTTCGGGAAACCCCCTGGCGATGACGGCGGGTATCGTTACCCTGCGGGCGCTGCAAGCCCCTGAGGTGTGGGAGACCCTGGAACGTCGCGCCACGGCTTTAACCCAGGGGATTGGACATGCCGCTCAGGAAGCAGGCGTTCCTATCCAGCAGACGCGCGTCGGCACGATGTTTGCCACCTTCTTCACGGAAACTCCTGTGCGGGATTGGGATACCGTCAAGGCCTGCGATACGGCGCGCTTTGGGCGCTTCTTCTCGGCCATGCTGGCGGAGGGCGTTTACCTGGCGCCTTCGCAGTTTGAGGCCGGTTTTCTCTCCACCACTCACGATGACCAGGTGATTGCCCGCACCCTGGAAGCCGCTCGCACGGCCTTTCGGCAGGTGATGGAGGGTGAACGGTAGATGGTGGACGGTGGACGATGGACGATGGATGGTAGACGGTAGACGGTGGACGATGGACGATGGACGGTGGACGGTAGACGGTAGACG
>DAOTZN010000321.1:0-2339 GCA_034434095.1 Anaerolineales bacterium | reverse complement strand
CGGCTGTTGCGCGTCACCTGCAAGCGCGGTACAATCATCTCCGCATTACCCAACCCGTTGACAAATACCCATCCAAAACCAACTCACGGATAAACCATGCGCCGAAATCGAGTCTTCCCCCTTCTCATTGTACTCACCCTGCTGTTGGCCGCTTGCACCAGCGCGCCGGCCACGCCCACTCCATCGGCAACGACGGCTCCCCAAAGTTTCAACACCCAGTTTCCCACCGAAGGCTGGGCCAACCACCCCGTCATCAGCGAGGTGCTAACCGGCAAAGCGGGAGATAACAACGCCGAATACATCGAACTCTACAACCCCACCGATCAGCCGGTTGACCTGCAAGGCTGGAGCGTGTGGTACCAACTCAACCAAAGCAGCCAGCCGGCCCTGGTCTATCGCTGGCAGGCGCATGCGCTGATTCCCCCGCACGGCTACACTTTGCTGGGGCACAGCGGCGCAGACTTGGGCACCCTGCCCGATGCCACCTTTGAGCAGGCCCTCAACCTGGCCTACGGCGGCCTGCAATTACGTCAACGTGACGGCACCCCGGTAGACAGCCTGGGCTGGGGCGAAAAAGCGCCCCCCGACTTCACCGAAAGCCAACCCGCAGCCGCGCCCAAAAACGGCCAGATTTTAGCGCGCTTGCCCGGACAAAGCACCGGCAACGGCATAGATACAGACAACAACGCCGCCGACTTCGTCACCATGGACACCCCCGCCCCGCAAAACAGCGGCGCCCCACTCGTGCCCCCCTTCGCACCCGGGTTGGTGCTCAAGGTCAACGCGCCCCAAAACGCCGCGCCGGGAGGCGCATTTTCCTATGAAATAGACGTAGAGAACGTCTCGGATAAAAAGTTGGACGGCGTAACCGTAGAATTTACCCTGCCCCAGGAAGTTACCCTGACAGACGCCCCCGCGGGGGTTACCGTTTCCGAGGGGAACGCGGTCACCTGGGAGGTGGGTGCGCTCCCCTCCGGTCAACGCGCCACCCTGAAACTACCGGTCAACCTGCCGTGGACGTACTTCACCGCCGCGCTGCGTTCGGTGCGCGCCCACGCCAACAACTGGCAAGGCTACGCCTTTGCCCCCCCCGTCTTCACCGAAGTGGCCGGTGGCATTATCCCCATCCGCACCGCCCGCACGCTGATGGATGCCGAACTGACCATCGAAGGCACCGCCACCATGTACACCGGCGGCTACTACGCCGGCGGCGGCAACACCAAATTTTACCTGCAAGACGACAGCGGCGGCATCCAGGTACAAGTCTTCGGCGGCGAGGGCCTGGTCAACGTCAACATCGGGGCGCGTCTCCGCGTCCACGGCGTCATTGGCGCCTATCGCGGCGCCTCCCAAATCGTGCCCGTAGTCGTGCCGGATGATGTCGAAATTCTGGCCTCACCGGTGGACAATGCTCCCATCTCCCCACGCGTGGCAACTCCGGCTGAAGCCCAAAGCGAAGAGATGGAAGGTCTGCTGCTACAAGTGGAGGGCACCATCACCCGCCTGGACGAGTTTACCTACAGTTACGAAATCGACCTGAGCGATGAAAACGGCGACACCCTGACGCTCTACATCGACAAACTCACCAACATCAACATCGAAGCCTTCCAAACCGGGCAGCAAATGCGCGCCATCGGCATCCTAGAAGAACGGGATGGACAGCGCAAACTCTACCCGCGCACGCAAAGCGACCTGCAAGAAATCTTCGCACCCGAACTGCGCCTGGAGGCCAGCGCCCCGTTGAACGCTCAACCCGGCGGCCAAGTACAGGTCACCTTGACCGCCTACAATCACCTGCCCAACAAGGTGCACAACCTACGCATCGCCCTGCCGCTGCCCAGCGGCCTGCAATTGCAAGACATCGGCCAAGGTGGACAGGTGGACGAAAGCGGCGCGTTGATATGGCAAATCCCCGAACTGGATGGAGAAGGTGCCAATGTTCAGGTCAGCGCCACCTTCCAGATGGCGAGCGACCAAACGGTTGTGTTGGAAGATGCCACCGTCAACGCCGACGAGTGGCCGCAAGGAGCAAAAATTACCCCGCGTTACCTCTTCCCCGGTAGCGGCGTGCCCATCTGGGCCATCCAGGGGGAAGGAACGCGTTCCCCCTATGTGGGGGAAACGCTCACCACCGAGGGGCTGGTTACCGGTATCTTTCCGGGGCTAGGCGGCTTTTGGGTGCAGTCCCCCTCCCCGGACGCGTCCGCAGCCACCTCCGAGGGGCTGTTCATCCTGACGGGAGAGGAAATCCCGGCGGTGCAATCCGGCGATTTGGTGCGCGTCACCGGCAAAGTGCGCGAACCTTCCCAACAAACCGCACTGCAACCCGTCAACGCGGG
>DAOTZN010000320.1:0-3198 GCA_034434095.1 Anaerolineales bacterium | reverse complement strand
CCCCTATTGTCGTCTACCCCACAAACACCAACACACCCACGGCAACGGCAACGGTCACCGACACCGCAACACCCACGGCAACGGCAACGGTCACCGACACCGCAACACCCACGGCAACGGCCACAGCCACGGCCACAAGCACGGCAACACCTACGCCGACCGCTTCGCCCAGCAAAACGCCTTCGGCCAGCGCCAGCCCAGAGGGTACGGAAACACCTTCCGGGCCGGCAGCGGGTACAGGCTCCCTTGGGGCGGGCGATACAACCATCCAGGCGCAACCCGCCGCGGCCCCCGCGCCGTCTGTGGCCTCTTTCAATAGCGCAACCATCGGCGGAGGGATGTTCTTTTTCGGGCTACTGTTGTTGTGGCTCAGTTGGCGTATCTACCGGCATCAGGTGCAGGGATGAAGATTTTGCGCTTTGTGGTGTATTTCCTGGCCGGGCTGTTGGGGCTGGCGGCCTTCATCGGGCCGTTCATCCGGTCGGGGATGGGCAGCGAAGGGGCGCGCTCGCCGCTCGTGCTGACCGGATTGTTGTTCCTGGCCTTCGTGGCGTTGGTGCTGGAGACGCAATCCGAGGCTTCCGGCGCGCAGACGCTGGCGATGTTGGGGGTGCTGGTGGCGCTGAATGCCGCCCTGCGCTTTGTGGAGACCGTCATCCCCGGGCCGGGCGGGTTTAGTCCGGTGTTTTTTCTCATCCTGCTGGTGGGGTATGTTTTTGGGGCGCGCCTGGGTTTTTTGATGGGTGCGCTGACGTTGTTCGTCTCGGCACTGGTGACCGGCGGCGTGGGACCGTGGTTGCCCGCGCAAATGTTCACCGCCGGTTGGGTGGGGATGAGCGCCCCGTTGGGACGGCCATTGATCCGCCGCTGGGGCGCCCGGTTTGCGTGGCTGGAGGTGGCGTATCTGGCGCTGCTGGGTGCCCTGTGGGGCTTCGCCTTCGGAGCGCTGATGAATCTGTCGTTCTGGCCGCTGGCCACCGGCCCGGTGGAGCAATCCTGGCAGGCCGGGTTGTCGCTACGCAGCGCGCTGCAACGTTACGCCGCGTTTTACCTGGTCACCTCGCTGGCCTGGGATACGGCACGCGCGCTCGGCAATGTGGCCCTGATTGCCTTGCTCGCCCCGGCCACCCTGCGTGCCCTGCGGCGTTTTTATGCCCGCACACGCTACCAACATCTGGAAACGACCGGATAGGTTCACTACAGGGGCAACCGACCGATGCCCCCAGCGCGTTGATTTCATGCAACATCCTTTTTCCTGGCTCGTCTGGGCTGCGGCTGTGTTGATAGCCTTCAGCCTGACGCGCAACCCCGTTTACCTGACTACCCTGCTGCTGGTCGTGCTCTTGACCGGCCGGCGGTTGCCGGCGCGCGCCGAGAGCGCTTTGCCGTTTGTGCCGCTCCGTCTGTTGGCAATTTTGCTCCCGCTGAGCGCACTCTTCAACGCCTTGACGACGCATTTCGGCGAGACGGTGTTGGTGCGCCTGCCGCAGCGCCTGCCCCTCCTGGGTGGTGCGGTGACGCTGGAAGGGTTGGTTTTCGGCCTGCTGAACGGGCTCATCCTGGCGGGCATTTTGTTTACCTTTCAGGTGCTCAACCGCGTTTTGCCGCTGCGCGCCTTGCTACGCCTGGTGCCGCGCGCGTTTTATCCGCTGGCCGTTGTGGTTTCGATTGCCGTGACCTTCATCCCGCTGACGGTGCGCCGGTGGGAGGCCATTCGGACGGCGCAAGCGCTGCGCGGTCATCGGCTGCGCGGCCTGCGAGACCTGCCGCCCTTGTTCCTACCGCTGTTGGTGGGCGGCCTGGAGCAGGCCCTGCAATTGGCCGAAGCCATGGCGGCGCGCGGTTTTACATCCCACGCCACGCCCTTGCGCACCGGCGAGCGGCTGACGCTTTCTTTCGGTTTGGGCGCGCTACTGACGGGTTGGCTGCTGGCCGTCTTGTGGGGCCAACGCTTGTGGGGCACGGTGGCGAGCGTCACGGGCGCGCTGCTGCTGGGGCTGCTCATCTTGCGACGACGAGAGATGCGGCCGCATAGTGTTTACCATCCCCTCGCGTGGCAATCCGCCGATACGCTCGGCACGCTGGGGGCGCTGTTGGCCCTGGCGTTGCTGCTGTGGCCCGGTGTGCGCGCTACGCTGGCTTATACGCCCTATCCGACACTGCACGCCCCCCCTTTCGCGTGGCTGCCGCTTGTGGTCGGTGGGTTATTGCTCGTGCCCGCGCTGTGGGGCGCGTAGGGCATGTCAGGGGACGTGCCCTTACGATGACACGGTGCGCGGACGGTGGGGGCACGTCAGGGGACGTGGCCCTTACGATGACACGGTGCGCGGACGGTGGAGGCATGTCAGGGGACGTGCCCCCAGGATGATGATATGTTGATTTCTACGCACGCACTTTCTTACCGTTACCCCCAGGCGGCCCGTCGCGCCTTGACGGATGTCACGCTGACGGTGCCGCGCAGCGCCTTCGCGTTGTTGGTCGGTCCTTCGGGGTGCGGGAAATCCACCCTGTTGCGCTGCTTCAACGGGCTGGTGCCGCACTTTAGCGGCGGTCAAATCGGCGGACAGGTGCGCGTCGCCGGGCTGGACCCCGTCCAGGTCGGTCCGCAGGGCATGAGCCAGACGGTTGGCTTTGTCTTCCAAAATCCGGAGGCGCAGTTCGTGGTAGGGCGCGTGGAAGATGAGGTCGCTTTTGGGCTGGAAAACCTGGGGGTATCCGGCGAGGAGATGCACCGGCGGGTGGAAGAGACGCTGCATTTGCTCGGTTTGTGGGAGTTACGCCAACGAGCCATTCACACGCTCTCCGGCGGGGAACAGCAGCGCACGGCCATCGCGGCCGCGCTGGCGCTGCGCCCAACCCTGCTGGTGCTGGATGAACCGACTTCGCAACTCGACCCACAGGCAGCCGACGAGGTGCTCAACATGCTGCAACGCCTGCACCACAATCTGGGAATGACCATCCTGCTGGCCGAGCACCGCCTGGAACGCATCTTGCCCCTGGCCGATACGCTCATTATCTTGGAAGCCGATGGACGCCTGCGCTGGCATGGCCCGTTAGAGGAGGGGCTAGCACATCTGCCATTTGCACCACCGCTGATCCGCCTAGGGCAAAAACTGGGTTGGCAGCCCCTACCGCGCACTCTGGAGGCCGCCCGTCCGCTGGCGGCGCGTCTCCCCCGACCAATGGCGTCCCCCACCC
>DAOTZN010000319.1:0-4141 GCA_034434095.1 Anaerolineales bacterium | reverse complement strand
CAGACGCTGGCCGGTAAAGCCACCTGGAAAAACCGTCCGGTGACCTTGCGCTGGTAAGGCGAGGGTGTAAGACGGGCTTTCCGGCCTGTCCATCTTCTTGAAATTTACACTCCCCCCTTAACGTCTATCGCACCCCAACAGGGAGGTTATGGGAAAGGAATTTCCACCTGGAGGGTCAGCCCTTTTTCTTGTGATGATTCGATGTGCATATTTCCCCCCAAAAGCGCGACCCTTTCACTGATGCCAATCAAACCAAAATGCTTCTGAGCCGACAATTCGGCCAAATCCACAGGGCCCAGAAAGCCATGTCCATCGTCCGAGACGCTAATGGACAAACTGTCCCCGGGGGTACGCTGCAAAAGGAGACGCACATTTTGCGCTTGCGCATGTTTGCTGACGTTGTTAAGGGCTTCCTGAACAATCCGAAAGACAGAAAACTCAATCAACTCCGGTAAGCGCCCCAGCGTACTATCAATTTCTAAATAAACGGCGATGCCGGTGCGCGCCTCCCATTCCCTGACCAGGGATGGAATCGCCGAAGACAAGCCGTGATTGTCAATAGTAGGGGGACGCAAATCCCGGCATACTTGGCGCAAATCGCTGACCACATCTCGGATGGCGTTACGGATATCGTTCAATTCCTCCCGGTGTCCAGTAGATGATTTCTCGCTTTCGACATCTTCCAGGCGATAGTTGATGCTCAACAAATCCTGGATAACAGAGTCGTGTAGTTCACGCGCCAGCGCTTTGCGCTCTTCCTCACGCTCTGTCAACAACCGCCGTTGCGTTTCCTGCAAGGCCAGATTGAGGCGATCCATGGCCTTAACCTGTTCGCTTAATTTCTCTACCAGTTGCCGATTCAATGTATCGCTGACTTCCAGAGATGCGTGCAATTGGGTCTGCTGACGAAACAATTCATCCGTCTGCTGTTGGGCTTTGTGATAATTTTCCAATGCCCAAATTACCGGCGTGACTTGTTCTCGATGACTTGAGCCTACAATAGATTCCACCACATCACGCGGTGTGCAATCCGCTGTTGACCAATCAGCGACCAATTTACCATCGTAAAGCACCAGGATTCTATCGGTAATAGCGAACAAATGCTTGATGTCTTCGCTGCAAATAATGGCGCCTAGCCCCTCTGCGGCCTTTTGCTGCACATATTCGAGCAAAATTTCCTGACGCCGGAAATTGAGGGTAGAAAGCACATCATCAAGCAACAAGAGTTTAGGGGATTGAACAAAGGCCCTCATCAGAACGATAAGTTGCCGCTGCTCATTAGTAAGATCCTTGACAGAGGCGTTTAAAAAATCGGGATCTAAATCGAAGGTTTGCAGGTATGTATCGGCAAGCGCACGCATCCTCCGAAAGTCTGGGAATCGGACAAAGCGAGAGCGACTGATTTCACGCCCCAGAAAGATGTTCTCTAGAACATTCAGTTGCTCTACAATATGAGGAACCTGTGGGACAAGTTCAACCCCCTGCCGATGGGCTTGGTCGGGGGTCAAAAATTGGATTTTGCGCTCTTCCAAAAAGATGGTTCCCTCAGAAGCACGGGTTACGCCCCCCATCAAATGCAACAGCGTGGATTTTCCTGAGCCTCGCCGTCCGACTAATCCTAAAATTTCACCGCGTTGCAACGCAAAGGTGATGTTATCCAACACCTTGAGGTTAGCATACGACTTGGAAATACCGTTTACCTGCAGCAAAGGGTTCGACATAGCCAATCTATTGTAACTTAAACGTAAGCCAGGAACGGCATCATTCCTGGCTTACGTTTCCTATTTCCTCAGCAGGGGAAATTATTTGCTATTGTTTCGTGTTTCGGGTGGCCACATCGAAAATCACCGCTGCGGCCAGTACCAGCGCCCGGACAATGTATTGGTAGGATATGTCAATGCCCATCAGGTTCATGCCACTGGTCAGGGAAGTCATCACCAATGCACCGATGATGGCTCCTGTTACCTTACCTACCCCGCCGGCCGCTGAAACGCCACCTACAAAGGCCGCTGCAATGGCATCCAATTCAAATAGCGTGCCCGCTGTCGTGGTGGCAGATTGCAAACGGGAGGCAAATAAGACACCCGATAGAGCAGTCAGGAACCCCATCGAGCCAAAGACCACATGGGTCAAACGTTTGACACTGATACCGCTTAACTCTGCGGCTTCCGGATTTCCTCCGACAGCATAAATATGCCGCCCCAATACCGTTTTCGTGGTGATGAAATCGTAAACGAGCAAAACAAGAATAACGATTGCCGCCGTCCAGGACAGCCCTTTGTATCCGGCCAATATCCAAAAGATGCCACCCAACAGAAGAGAGATAAAGACCAGTTTGAGGATAAACATCTCTACCGGCAAAACTTCAAAGCCATATCCTTGCATCTTCTTGCGAGTAGAAATTTGGTTGAACACAAAGAAAATGACACCAAGCAGCCCCAAAAGCAGTGTCAATTTGTGCATCTCCGGCAAAATGTTAATGGGAATATCGGGAATAAAGCCATTGCCAATCGCGTTAAAAGCATCGTTAGGGATGACAATCGTTCCCGTGCTTCTGGTCACCAGTTGCAGCGCCCCACGATAGCCCAACCACCCGGCCAGCGTTGCAACGAAAGAAGGGATGCCCAATTGGGCCACCAGGAAGGACGTCAGTAATCCGGCAAAAATCCCTAACACAAGGACAAACAAGATAGCCGCATAGACAGGCCAATGCCAGAAGACCATGGCAATGGCTGCAACCGCGCCAAGAAAACCCGCCATAAAACCCACGGAAAGGTCAATATGCCGAATCACAATGACCAGTGTCATGCCAACCGCCAGGACTGCAATGTAGCCGGTCTGGTTAATCAGATTGACGATATTTCGTGAAGAAATGAAGACGCCATCCGTCAGAAAAGTGAACACTGCAATGATCACAAACAAAGCAATGAACATCCCATACTCACGGATGTTTTCCCGCATCAATTTTCGAGCATGTTGAATAAAAGACATTTTTCGTTTCCTCGCCTCCATCAAGCAATGATTTCTTCTGGAAAGTCGTTTCTCGCTCCGACCATATAGGCTACAGCACGCTCCCGGAATTCATGGAGGTCGCCCTCTACCGGGCTATCATGTACCTTAAGCCCGTGGCGCAAAACAACCATGCGATCACTCACCTGATAGATATCTTCAAGACGGTGACTGATGATAATAATGGATGCCCCTTGCGCTTTGAGTTGCCGAATCAAATCCAGTACTTTTTCAATAGCCGCTACACTCAAAGCAGCCGTGGGTTCATCCATAATAATGACTTTAGCATTAAAAGCCGTCGCGCGAGCAATGGCTACCGCTTGACGCTGTCCACCAGAGAGGCGCTCCACTTTCTGGCGTACCGAGGGAATCTTGATTTTGAGGCGCTCCAGGAGGTGCTTCGTCTCTTGCTCCATGTAATGGTAATTCATTACGCTGATAGGCCCTAAGCGTAAACTCACCGCCTCCCGACCGAGGAACACATTCGCGGCTACGTCTAAGTTGTTAGCGAGGGCATAATCCTGGTAAACCATTTCAATGCCCTGACGCCGGGCATCCATTGGGCTGGAAAAATGGGTTAATTTCCCATCTATCAAAATCTGACCCTCACTGGGAATATACGCGCCACTGATAATCTTCATCAAAGTGGATTTTCCGGCTGCGTTATCGCCCACCACTCCCAACACTTCGTTGTGGCGCAACATCAGGTCAACCCCGCGCAGGGCCTGGACCGCGCCAAAATTCTTCTTAATACCGCGCAACTCTACGACGGGTGGTTTGGCTTTGGTTGTAGATTCCATAAAAATATCCTCTCACGATCTCCCAAGGTAAAGCAAACACCACCGGAGAGAGATGATTCGCTCCTATTCATCAACGTTCCTTTGCGGCTATTATAGCAGTTAACGCCTTTACAAAATGCCAACAACAAAGCGACCGGCTTGACAAGATGCAAGTTCAACAAAGGAACAAGTGGGAATCGGTATACCAATCAAAAAAAATGCAGAGGGGGAAATCCCCCCTCTGCATACGACATACGTTCCAGGTTACGGCAGGCCGGTGAAATCGCTGGCAGGCCAGTATCCAGAGTCGATGATGGCTTCTTTGACGTTGCTTTTATCCACCGTGATGACCT
>DAOTZN010000318.1:0-2895 GCA_034434095.1 Anaerolineales bacterium | reverse complement strand
AAGGGATAGGAGGCAATCTTGGGACGAGCATTCGTAACCGCTGCGAGAAAGGTGGATTTGCCCGCGTTGGGCACGCCAACAATGCCGACATCGGCAATCAATTTGAGTTCCAAGCGCAAAACGCGTTCTTCCCCCGGCTCACCGCGTTCTGCCAGGCGCGGCGTCTGATATCGGGCGGAGGCAAAGTGCGTGTTACCACGTCCGCCGCGCCCACCACGGCAAACCACCAAACGCTGACCTGGCTCGGTAAGATCACCTAACACTGCGCCACTTTCATCATCATACACGACTGTGCCCGGTGGAATTTCCACGACCAGTTCATCGGCCGATTTTCCGGTGCGGTTATTTGGCCCGCCATTGGCGCCATTTTGAGCCTGGAATTTTTTCGTATGGCGAAAAGCCGCCAGCGTATTGAGGTGCGGGTTTACCACCAGCACCACATCCCCGCCGCGGCCTCCATCGCCGCCATCGGGCCCACCACGTGGGATATATTTTTCCCGGCGAAAATGGACGATACCATCGCCACCTTTGCCAGATTGTACGTAAATTTTGGCTTCATCAATAAACATAGTGTTGCGATTATACCCGAAATTAGGTTAGGATTCGTCTGTAAATCATCTCTCGATTTGTTGGTTCTTCAGCGTTGAATTTTTTAACGTCAAGGGGCAGCGGAAAGCAATGCCTTTCGCTACCCTTTAGGAATGTCAATGTGGATGAATGACCTCACACCCGCCACGGTATAATTTACACCATGCGACGTTACTTTTGGTTTGTCATCCTTCTCTTGAGTGCCTGTACTGCGCGCACAACACCCACACCGAATGTTGCGTTGCGTTTACCCGAAGCCGCCCTGACGAAAACACCCTTCGCAGTCGCCGATGGCAGCCGTCCGCTGGCCTTCCCAGATGACTTTGGCCCCCACCCCGATTTCCGCACCGAGTGGTGGTACTACACCGGCAATCTGGACAGTACAGATGGCCGGCACTTCGGCTTCGAGTTAACCATTTTTCGCGTCACGTTGCGCCCCACAACCGCCAGCGATTCCACCTGGCAAGATGGGCAGTTGTACTTTGCCCATTTCGCGCTCAGCGACATCGCAAACGGGACGTTTCACGCCTTTCAACGTTTTTCGCGCCGCGGCCCAGGGCTGGCCGGTGCACAATCTACTCCCTATCACGTTTGGTTGGAGGATTGGGAAATCGAGGAACGCACAGCAGGGGTTTACCATCTTTTCGCCGCGCAGGAAGACTTGCGCCTTGACCTGCTACTCAACGACCGCACAGGCCCGGTGCTGCACGGTCAAAACGGGTATAGCCGCAAGGGCGCCGATCCGACAAACGCTTCGTACTACTACAGTTTGCCGCGCTTGCAGGCGCAAGGCACACTGCAAACCACGCAGGGCGTCTTTCAGGTCAACGGTTTGGCCTGGATGGATCACGAATTCAGCACCAGCGTGCTAGGAGAAGACCAAATCGGCTGGGATTGGTTCTCTTTGCAGTTTGACGACGGTTCAGGTCTGATGCTTTACCAGTTGCGCCGCGCCGATGGCAGCCTTTCTCCCTTCTCTTCCGGCACATGGATTTTCGCCGATGGCAGCACCCGCGCCCTTAGTGCGCAGGATTTCACCATCCAGGCACAACAAACCTGGCGCAGCCCCCACACCGGTGGCGTTTACCCCTCCGCATGGCAGGTCAGCCTCCCCGCTTTGCAGGTAGATGTGCAAGTCACGCCCTGGATGGCCGATCAAGAACTTGTGCTCGCGCCAACGGCCTATTGGGAAGGTGCGGTACGCGTCCAGGGAACCCACAGCGGCAACGGTTACGTCGAATTGACCGGCTACGCCGGGGAACTACCACTCCCCTGAACTTCCACCCGCGCCGGTGCGCCAACGCCCACCCCCAACGCCTCAGCGGCGCTCCCGTTGACCAGCGAAATGCTCAACAAGTCGGCACTATCCCACAGCGCAATCAGGGAACCGGGGGGCGCATCGGCAAACGTACACCCAAAGGGGATGACGCGCCCCCCACAGTGAACGCGGGAAACCGACCGCCCCCTCAGGGTGTGCCGCTCCAAATTGGTTGCCAGGTTCCCGAAGTGGTCTACCTGCACCACCTGGGCCTGAAATCCCTCGGGAATCGCCTGAACCCTGGGAAAATCCAGCAAAATGGGGTCATCCACCACAACACCCAGGGATTCCAGCGAGACCCCAGTGGCCAGGTGAGCGCCCACAGGAGCAAAGATATCCCGCCCATGGAAGAGATTGCTGACCTGCGGCAAGTGATAACGGGGCACATTTGCGTTGACGATGCGCAATGTCTCGCCCCGACCACGTGCCCATAAAAACATGGCCGTACACAAGCCGTTATCGGGGCCGACGAAGTAGTAATCTCCAAACTGAGCCGCCAACGCACGGCGGGCGCTACCTACGCCGGGGTCAACTACCCCAATAAAAACCGTACCGGCCGGAAAGTAAGCGAAGTGCCGCCCCAGCAAGATAGCCCCCTGAAAAACATCTTGCGGCGGGATTTCATGCGTCAAGTCAACGATGTGGGCGTTGGGCGCAATCCCAAAGATAACGCCTTTCATCACGCCCACGTAACCGTCCTGCGCGCCGAAGTCGGTCAGCAGGGCGAGGCAGGGAGTGGGGGAGGGCAAGGGCATAAGCGTTTTGTGAGGTAGTCGGGTAGTCATCAGTTCGGAGGCTAGTTGTCTCTTGCCCCTCCTACGGCTGCGCGGTGATGGTGATAAGAATCGGGGTCTTGGTCGGGAGCAGGGTGGACGTCGCGCTGGGTGTCGGCGTCGCACTGGGTGTCGGCGTCACGCTGGGCTGCAGAGTCGGGGTATTGGTCGGCAAGGAGGTCGGCGAAGCCGTTGGAGTGGGTGTGGGGGTAGCAG
>DAOTZN010000317.1:0-3566 GCA_034434095.1 Anaerolineales bacterium | reverse complement strand
GCAGATCAAGGAACATGCCGAACAACTGGCGACACAAGCCGGGCGTCCTTTTCTGTATCTGGAAGGCTCCATGACGGCGAGAAGCGGGCAGAGGAAGGAGGCGTTGGCGCAAGAGATTGTGGCGAAAGACAATCTGAAAGAAGGCCTGGTTTGTGTCTTCTACACGCTGGAGCCATGCTCCACCTTTACGGTACGCGGCAATCGCCAAACCCAAAAGTTGGAAGTCATCCGTCGTCGCACCAAGTGTTTGCACTTTTACTTTTACTACCTAGACGCGGAACTGGGGTTCATGCACATTCGCTTACAAAGCTGGTTTCCGTTTCAAATCCAGGTCTACGTCAATGGTCGGGAATGCCTGTCACGTTATCTTGACCAACAAGGCATTGCTTACGAACGTTACGACAACAGCTTCACCCGCATTGACGACTTGGCAACTGCTCAGACCTTCTGTGAAAAGTTCGAGCACTTCGAGTGGCCGCCGGTGCTCAATACGTTGGCCGAGCGGGTCAACCCGATCCTGAAGGTCATCCAGGAAGCTGGCTTTGGCGGCTACTATTGGGTGGCCGACCAGGCTGAAATCGCCACCGATGTGATGTTCAAAGACCGTGCCAGCCTGGAAGCAATCCTGCCCGACTTGTTCGAGCATGCCATCCTCAAGACCGCCTGTCAAGATATCTTGCGCTTCCTGGGGCGCAAGCTGCATGGTAATTTCAAAGGTGAAGCAACCACCAGTCTCAAGAAGCGTCCCGAAGGCTGGCGAGCCAAACACACCATGAAACGCAATTCACTCAAACTCTACGACAAAGCCAGCGTCTTACGCGTGGAAACGACCATCAACAATCCGAGCGAGTTCAAAATCTGTCGCCAGACAGAGGATGGCAAGCTGCGGTGGGCGCCGATGCGCAAGGGCGTTTCCAACCTGTATCGCTACGCCGAAGTCGGCTTACAAGCCAATCAGCGCTATCTCGAACACCTGGCGCAAGCCAAACTCAAAAGCAAAGCCATCCCGCACCTGGATGACTTGTGCCGGAGCCATCTCCATGATGGCAAACGCTGCGCCCGTTTCAACCCACTCCAAAACGCTGATCGTAGCCTGTTTGCCGCCGTCCTGTCTGGCGAATTCGCCCTCAACGGCTTCCGTAACCGCGACTTGTGCGCCAAGCTGTACCCCCAACCAGCCGCTTCGGACAAAGAAGCTAAACAGCGCTGCACGCGCATGTCCCGCCGGATTGCCAAGCTGCGTGGACACGGCTTGATCGCCAAAGTCAAAGACGCACGCCTCTACCGCATCACCAAACTCGGCTCGCAGGTATTATTCGCAGTGTTAAGTTTCTACCAAACCGACTTCCCAACCGCTTTTCAGAGCGCCCAATGATTTGCGCGTTCAATGCAAATGTTGAGCGGTAATACTCTACGCTTTTTCGTAGACTGCGCTCCGAAAAAGTGGCCCCTGCGGGGCAGTTGATAAGAGTACGGGTTCCTGTTATGCTCGTTCTATCCGACAAGACCAATAACGGAGCAAACCGATGATAAATGGAGTCTGCGACAACGTTCAAGATGAGTTTAGCGAATACTACGCTGATTTTCTCAACGGAAGCTATGATTGTGTGGATCGGCTGATTCTGAATGGCTATTATGGTCTGGCGCAGACTCCCGGCGGTTTTCGTCTCTGGTGGCGCCATCTCATGGGTAACGAGGATACGTTGGATACTACTCACCTGATGCGCATGGCAGGGCGTTTCAGTCGACGCGTACGAGCGCATGCCAAAGCGCATCAAATTCCGCTTTTGGACTGCCATACAGGAGAACGGAAGCACAAAATTGCCGCGCAGTATCTTCCTCAAGACCCAAACTTCGTTGGAGTCTTTCTGATTCTGGTGGGCCGCGCGCCCGCGTCCGTCTGGGATGTCCGCCGCACCAAAAGCGGCAAAGGGCTTCGTCTCACTCGCAAGACCGCCTGGGTCAATCACTATGCTTTTCACATCGTGGATCGCGAGTGGGGACACCTCATCATCAAATTGTGTGGACACCCCCCCTTCACGGCGCAACTTATTTTCAATGGGCATGAGTATGTCGCACGTCAAGCCCGAAAGGAGGAGCTCGCTTTTACGAAAGAAGGAAATTGCTTCACCCATGTTTCCGACGCGACACGACTGGCGCAGATTGCAGACACCTTGTGTTCCTCGAACATGATAGGGCAACTGTCGCAGGTGTGTGAGCGTTGGATCTATTCGGCCTGCCTGTGTTTTGCGCTCAACCTGGCGGAGCAGGAACGCAGCGGCTTTCGTTATGCCTACTCGATTTACCAGGAGGAGTATAGTCGCAATCTGTTGTTTCGGCGCGGCGGTGAAATGGAACAGATCTTTCAAGGCGTCGTGGATCGCACCCGCCGTCACTTGAACGTGAAGACGCTCAAGACCATTTTCGGAACCAGGAAGCGTCCCTTCCGACACCAAGGCCACCCGCCGCCTCGCTGCGAGATCGTGATCGAGAGACCGACGTATGACTTGACCGTGATCAATATTTACTTTGGAAAGATCAGCGCCAAGATTTATACGAAAGGCGACCACGTCTTGCGGATCGAGATTACGGTACACAATGCGCGTGTATTGCGCTGTGGCGTTTCGATTGCCAAGCTTTCCCAGATTGTCTCCCGTTTGAAAGAGATCCTGACCCGTTTCCTGAATTCCCTGCGCTGTCTGGATGTGACCAGTATCGGCGGCACAGAACTCGACCAACTGCCTGCGCCAACCCAAGTGGGGCAGACCCGTGTTGGCGGGATCAACCTCCACCAGCCACGCATGCGAGCCGTGCTGGAAGGTGTGATGGCCTTGGCGCCCGCCCCACAAGGCTTCCATTGCGCCGACCTGCTGGCGAAAGTTCAGGCTGTCTCCACCGTCCACGGAAACACCTACACCCCGCGCCAAGCCGCCTATGATCTGAAAAAATTGCGCGGCAAGAATATCGTCCGCAAGATCGAAGGCTCGCGCCGTTATGAAGTCATGCTGCCGGGTTTGCAAACCGCCGCCGCCGCCCTTTTGTTGCGCGAAAAGGTCATCCTGCCTGTCCTGGCGGGGGCAGGCAAGCCCAGGCGCGGTCGCCCACCCCAACCGCAAGATCCAACAGACGTACACTATCAGATCCTCCAACACGAAATGTATGCTCTCTTCCAAACAATTGGCATAGCAGTGTAAACTCATTGACAATTCTTTGTCGATGTTGAAGCCATAATCTCTTACTTTTTCTTCCGCCACACAATGATAGGCGAAGACGTACATCCCCGCCGACCAGGCTTGATGCGGATAACCCATGGCCGGCCGGTGCGCCTGTGACACCACTCGTTGAATTCCCATTCCTCCTCGATGCCCAGACGATTGACCTCGGCCAGTTTCTCCAACTGGCGGCGGGCTTCGTTCATACGTCCAGCCTTGACCAGCGCGGCAACATAGAACCCGCCAACGAGGGGCCAGATGCCGCCGTTGTGGTACTGTTCCGGCAGGTTGAGGTTATTATTGCGGTAATATTCGCGCCGGTCCTTGCTGCCAGGATAGATGATGGGGTGCAGT
>DAOTZN010000316.1:0-2366 GCA_034434095.1 Anaerolineales bacterium | reverse complement strand
TTTCTACCAGGGCGTAGCGTGCCGGGTGGTTCATGCCGACCTGGGGTTTGATTTTTTCCCAAATGGCCTTGGCCGTTGCGAGGGAGTGGTTCCCGTCGCCCATGGCAAATAACAGGACGGGGGTATCTTCGGGGAGGCCGTATTTGGCGGCGAAAACTTCGGGGCGGGCTAACTCTTCGAGAGCGGCAATCACCTGAAGTTCCAGGTTGGTATCCTGAACAACGTATCCACTCAGGTGGCCGCTGTCCATCATCAGATCGAAATCGTAGCGCGGGGTCAGGCGTTCTTTTTGGGCTGTCAGGGGTTCGATAACGGTGCCTTTGGGGTCGTCAATTAGCACCAGAATGTGAGGCAGTTCTAGCAATGCGCCCTCACGAATTTTCATGCGGGGTGGGAGGCGTTCAACGATGGTGCCCTCGGTTGCCCGAATGAGACTGGTGGCACCTTTGTTGTAATCGTATTTTTCCAGGTCGAGCGCCAGGATAAGACCTTTGCGAGTTTTGCCTGCTACCGTGCGCTCCACGTACAGCAGGTGGGGGAGGGTTTCAAACAGCCCCTGGGCGACGTAAGCGCGCATGGTTTGTTGGATTTTCTCGATGCGCTGAGATGAATCGCCATCTTCCAGGTATACTTCGGGGAAGACCAGGTTGAGGGTGGATGGGGCGTTGCCTACGAGTTCGGAAACTTGTTGCCAGTATTCCGGCTCGGATGTGAATTGGTCACAGGCGATGGTCGCCCATTTTTGCAGGTCAATGCCTGCTTTGGGTAGCAATACATCCGCAATTTGAACACCAATGGAATCAAAATTTTTCATAGGGGCTCCTTAGGTGAATGATGGTTTAGGTGAAAGGGAGTTTCCGCGGATTTCCGGGGAACGGGTTCCAACGTTGAGGCTACCACTTGTGCGCCGGGGTTGTCAATAGGTATCTTTTCCATAAATTTTTGCGCTAGCGGCGAGGTTTTTTTGAAGGGATACCGGAGTACGATTTAAAAAAGCCCGGTACATGCCGGGCTTTTGCGGGTTAAGAGAGAGAACTCAGGCTTCAATCAGGTAAGCGATGCCAAGCAGTCCGGGCCCAACGTGAGCACCGATGACCGGGCTGACGGGGCCAATCATGTCTTCAACGATGTTTAATTTCTGGCGGGCTTGTGCCAATAATTCGTTGGCCTGATCGGGGGCGTTTGCATGGATGATGGCAAGATGGATCGGCGCGCCCTGAGCGCGTTCGCTCACGATTTCAATCATCCGCTGCTGGGCTCGCTTGAAGGTGCGTACTTTTTCCAGGGGTTCAATGCGCCCTTCTTCTAGGTTGAGAATTGGCTTGATGTTGAAGGCTGTGCCTAGTAATCGGGATGCACCGCCAATGCGTCCCCCGCGGTGCAAAAACTCCAGCGTACTGGGCGCGAAAACGGCACCGCTACGTAGACGGGCATTTTCAACAATCTGGCGCGCTTCTTGCAGGTTGGCGCCTTTTTCGATGGCGCGCGCGGCCTGTAGAACTTGGAAGCCCATGGCCATGACGGTGCTGCGTGAGTCTACGATTTTAATGGGGGCGTTCTCTGGCAGGGTGGCGCGCGCTTGCCTTGCGGATGACAGTGTGCCGGAGAGTTTTTCGCTGATAAGCACCGCTAGCACTTCATAACCATCATCTAGCGCTTGTTGGAAGGTTTTTTGAAATGTACCGGGGCTGATTTGTGATGAGGTGGGCATGACGGAATCGGTAGACAGCCGTTGGTAAAATTCCTTTGGCCGAATATCTACGCCGTCATAGAAGGTCTCCTTGCCCCAAATGAGAATCTGGGGCAGCATTGTGATGTTGTATTGTTGGCATAGCGTTTCCGGAATATAGGCTGTGCTATCGGTGATAATGGCAATTTTGGACATGGTTTCGCTCCTACAAGCAAAGAAATAGTATGCGTTTGCAGAATAAAGCATTAACGTAACCCCGTGATTGATGGAAAGTTGCGCAGAGGTGTTTGGTTTAATGCTGGAGTTTGGTGAAACCGGCGTAAACAGCCCATTCATCCACAGATGGACACAGATTGCGCAGATTTTCAAATTATTCTCCGGCGAAAACCCCTGTAAATCTGCGGTCAAGTAAAAAACGCCAGAGTCCAATTTTTTAACGCCAAGGTACAAAGCCGCCAAGATTTTTGAATTGCGTTTGTTTTCCTTCGCTCCTTGGCGATTTTGCGTTACGATTTTCAGTTTTTGTAATCGACTCTTGACCCAAACTCGCGGAGCAGGTCATTTTTAGATTTGTGGGGTATCTTCGGGATGGTTCAGAAACTTGTGGACACTTTTGTAAGCAGAGTGGGGCTAATCCTGGTATCCCAAAGGGGTAGCGGAAGGCACTGCCTTCCGC
>DAOTZN010000315.1:0-12607 GCA_034434095.1 Anaerolineales bacterium | reverse complement strand
CGCAGATGATTATGACAGTTTCTCCAAACAACTACTCACCCCATACAAAAAGCCATGACGCAACACGCTGATATTCTGCTCACAAATGCTGTTATTTTGACCATGGACGATGGCTATACGCAGCACGATCCCGGGGCTATCGCCATTACCGGCAACCAAATTTCTGCTGTTGGGCCGGAGAAAGAAGTCCTCAAGGCCTGGACGGCCACCGAAAGCCTGGACTGCGGGGGGAAGGTGGTCATGCCCGGCCTGGTCAATGCCCACACCCACGTTCCCATGACGCTATTGCGCGGCTTAGCCGATGACCTGCGCCTGGACGTGTGGCTGCTGGGCTACATGATGCCCGTCGAACGGGAATTCGTCTCGCCGGAGTTCGTGCGTCTGGGCACCAAACTGGCAATGGCCGAATTCATCCGCGGCGGCATTACCGCCTTTGCCGATATGTACTACTTCGAGGAAGATGTAGCCAAAGCCACCGCCGAGGCCGGTTTGCGTGGCGTGTGCGGCCAAACCATCCTCAAATTTCCCTCCCCAGATTCCGCCTCCTACGAAGATGCGCTGGAATACACGCGCGGCTTCATCCAGCGCTGGAAAGACCATCCCCTCATCGTTCCGGCCGTCGCCCCCCACGCGCCCTACACCTGCACGGATGCCATCTTGCAGGCCAGCGCGGCATTGGCCGCCGAGTTCGATGTCCCGCTGCACATCCACCTGGCCGAAACCGGCCTGGAAGTGGAGAACATGGTCAACGAACATGGCATGCCGATCATTCCCTACGTCAAAAAGCAGCGCCTGTTCGATGCGAAAGTCATCGCGGCGCACTGCGTACACATTGACGAAGGCGAAATGCACACCCTGCGGCAATACAACGCCGGTGTAGCCCACAACCCTTCTTCTAACCTCAAACTGGCCTCCGGCATTGCACCCGTCAGCCGCATGTTAGAAGTGGGCGTCAATGTTGGGCTGGGCACCGACGGCCCGGCCTCGAACAACGACCTGGATATGTTCGAAGAAATGCGCCTGGCATCCTTCCTGGCAAAAGGCAGCACCGGCAACCCAACCGTTGTACCGGCGCGCACCAGCGTGGACATGGCTACCCACATGGGCGCGCGTGCCCTGCACCTGGGCGAAATCACCGGTTCGCTGGAACCCGGCAAGCGCGCCGACCTGATTGTGGTCGACCTTTCTCCCTTGCATAACTCGCCTCGCTTCTCACACAACCCCGAGGGACGCTACGCTCAACTGGTCTATGCGGCCAAATCCACCGATGTCACCGATGTCATGGTAGACGGCAAGTGGCTGATGCGCGACCATAACCTGCTCACGTTGGACGAGGCCGAATTATTGGCCGAGGCCCGGGAATATGCCCGCCACATAGACACGTTCATCATCGAGCGCGAAAAATCGGTGCTCTCCAAACTGGTTGCCATCGAGGGCGCCACCCAAGAGGAAAGTTTTGAGGTACAGGCCAAGGTCAATATTGATGACCCTGAAGCCATCGTAGAACGCCTCCGCGCCGGGGTAGTAGAGATTTTACGCTTCCGCCATTACCGGGAATTTGATACCTACTTCCACTTTGAAGACAGCCCGAACCTGCTGCGCTACCGCGAAGACGAATTCATCGATGAGAACGGCAAAGTGAGCAACGTGCGCTATCGTCTGACGCTCATCGGCCCGGCCAGTCGCAAATCCTTCCCGGGCAACATCTTGCTCTCCCGCAGCCGCTACCTGGCACAGGCCACCCACAGCCTGCGGTTCTACCGCGAATACTTCAAACCCAGCCGCACAACAGAAATCGAGAAAGATCGTTCGCGCTGGCGCGTTCTCTTCAAAGGCACCGAGTTCTTCATTAACGTCGATCAGGTGGTTGCCCCGAACGCCGGCACGTTCCTTGAAATCAAAAGCCGCACCTGGAGCCGTAGCGATGCAGAAGTCAAATCCACATTGGTCACCGAACTTCTCACCTTGCTCAATGCCGACCCACAAAAAATCATCAACAAGGATTACCTGGAAGTCATTGAAGCCGACTGACGTGGTATACTTTTGAAATGTTAACAGTCCTGGAATTTGCCATCCAGACAGCACAAAGCGCCGGAGAAATTCTGCAGGAACATTTCCGCAGCCAGCACCTGGAGCCTCACTTCAAGGTGGACCATACCCTGGTCACGGCAGCCGATATCGTCGCCGATGAGTACATTCGCAACACCATTCACACGCGCTACCCTCAGGATGGCATCCTCAGCGAAGAAGCCGGAACCACCTGGCAGGGCGAAAAAGCCATCTGGATTGTAGACCCCCTGGACGGCACCACCAACTATCAATGGGGACTGCCCCTGTGGGGCGTTTCGATTGCCCGTTGGGTGGATGGACTTCCTTCCTTAGGGGTAATCCACTTCCCCTTGTTGAAGGAAACCTACGCCGCCCAAAGGGGGCGCGGCGTAACCCGAAATGGGGTGCCACTCCCCAAGGATGAGCCCAAGCCGCTGGCCTTCTTCGCCTGTTGCTCCCGCACCCACCGGCGCTATGACATCACCTTGCCCTACAAAACCCGCATTCTGGGCGCAGTGACCTACAACATGATTCAGGTTGCGCTGGGGAATGCAGCGCTCAATCTGGAAGTAACCCCCAAATTGTGGGATGTGGCCGCAGGCTGGCCTATTGTAGAAGAAAGCGGCGGTGTGGTCTCCGTGCTCGCCGGGGAGTCTCCCATCCCACTGCGCCCCGGCACGAACTACGCACAAATCTCCTTCTCAACATTGGCAGCCGGCAGCGAGGCATTACTGGCCGAAGGGAAAGCCGGTCTGCGAGCGAAAATTTAATTTTTTCAACGCTTACAGGGAGGGTTTATGTTTCAAGAATTCAAAAAATTTCTACTGCGCGGCAACGTACTCGATTTAGCCGTGGCCGTCGTTATCGGCGGTGCGTTTGGGAAAATCGTAACATCCTTCGTCAACGACATCTTAATGCCGCCTATTGGGCTGTTGTTAGGCAACGTAGATTTCAGCAATCTGTACATCAACCTTTCGGGCGGGGAATATGCCTCGTTAGCCGAGGCGCAAGCCGCCGGAGCAGCCACCATCAACTATGGCGTGTTCATCAACACGGTGGTGAACTTTATCATCATCGCTTTTGCCATCTTCCTGGTGGTACGGATGGCTAATCGCCTGCAAGAGAGCCGCAAAACAGAAGCCGCTCCACCTCCAGCCCCCACAACCAAAACTTGCCCCTACTGCTACACGGAAATTCCTATCCAGGCAACCCGTTGCCCGCACTGCACATCACAACTCACCACACAATAACCCAACACTGAGAGGAGAAACACACGATGGAATATAGATACCTCGGAAAATCCGGCTTACAAGTTTCCGCCCTATCCTATGGTGCCTGGGTCACGTTTGGCACCCAAATGGGTGTGGACGAGGCCCAGGCCTGCATGGAAGCCGCCTACAATGCGGGTGTCAACTTTTTTGACAATGCCGAGGCCTACGCGGCCGGAGAAGCAGAGCGCATTATGGGTGAAGTGCTCAAGCGCACCAACTGGAAACGCTCTGATCTCGTCATCTCCACCAAAATTTTCTGGGGTGGAGAAGGCCCCAACGATAAGGGCCTGTCACGCAAACACCTGGTTGAAGGGCTGGAGGCTTCCCTGGCACGTTTACAACTGGATTACGTTGACCTGCTCTTCTGCCACCGTCCCGATATTCACACCCCGATTGAAGAAACCGTGCGCGCCATGACCTACCTCATCAATCAGGGGAAGGCCTTCTACTGGGGCACCAGCGAATGGAGCGCCCAGCAGATTATGGAAGCGCACATGATCGCCCGCCGTGAACACCTCATCCCGCCCGTTATGGAACAACCCCAGTACAATATGTTCGTGCGGGAACGTGTCGAACGAGAGTATGCGCCTCTCTATACAACCGTTGGCCTGGGCACAACTATCTGGAGTCCCCTTGCCAGTGGGCTGCTCACCGGGAAATACCTGGAAGGCACCCCAGAGGGCAGCCGCATCACACTCGAAGGCTACGAGTGGCTGAAAAAACGCTTCGAAAGTGAAGAAGCCCAAGCCCAATTAGAAAAAGTGCGCCAACTCATGCCCGTTGCTGACGAATTGGGGTGCACGTTGCCACAATTGGCCTTAGCCTGGTGTCTTAAAAACCCGAATGTCAGCACCGTCATCACCGGGTCATCCAAAGCCTGGCAGGTAGAAGAAAACATGAAGGCGCTAAACTACGTGGAAAATCTAACCCCCGAAATAATGCAACGCATTGAAGATATTCTTCAAAATAAACCGGTCCTCCCCCATGATTTTCGCGCTTAGCACCGGGCGACCAACCAACAACGCACCTTACAAAGCCAATGTGTTTTCTAGCCCCTCACCTTACTTAAAAGCAGAGAGGGGCTAGAAAACAAGCCACAACTTGCAGGTTCTTGTAATACAGATGCAATTTGCATTTCTGTTCATAGATGGCTATAATACTTTATAATCTTCTGTACCCTTTTTATTTACCCGCTATAAGTTTTCGCCGAAAAATATCAATTTTTGCCTTTAGACAAAATTTTTTTAGACGTCTTGTATTTTCTCAAAAAATAGGGAGAAGCCGACCACAAGGTGCAATAAAAATGTCACCACGAAGTCCCAAAGGCACAAAGAAAAGGATAAAGACTTTGTGTCTTCGAGCCTTTGTGGTAAAAAACGCCAAGAGGCCCCAAGTTATTGAGATGATACGACATCTTTTCAAAAAAGTAGCGAAGGCGACAGCCATCTTCAAAAAAATATTGAAAAAACACCTCTACATTCACTCACCAGACTGTATGCCCTTATTTTTACAGGTGGGAGGCGTGCCAAATTGGAAGAAACTCAGAAAATCACCAATAGCCTGATCCCTAAGCAACAACGTTCCACCGGGGATTTGCTGAAGGTTGGTTCAAAACTTGCAAATCGGTACTTAATTGAAGCCCAAATCGGGATGGGTGGCATGAGTACCGTCTATAAAGCGCGGGATATGCACTTTCCCAATGTCGTCAAATGGGTAGCAGTAAAAGAGATGATCAACCAGGCGCGGGATCCGCTGGTACGCAAAACCATTGTGCGAAACTTTGAGCGCGAGGCAAATATCCTGGCGACCTTACACCACCCATCCATCCCGCGTATCTTTGACTACTTTACCGAAGATAACCGCTCTTACCTGGTATTAGAATTTATCGATGGCAGCGACCTAGAAGCCCTGCTAAACCAAACGCAGGGATTCTTTCCCGAGGAGCAAGTTCTCACCTGGGCACTGGAATTATGCGATGTATTGTCGTATTTGCACAACCATAAGCCTGATCCCATTATCTTCCGCGATATGAAACCCTCCAACATCATGATTAATCAGCATGGTCACATCATGTTGGTTGATTTTGGCATTGCCAAGCATTTCCAGATTGGAGAAAAAGGCACCATGATCGGCACAGAGGGATACGCCCCCCCAGAACAATATCGCGGTGAGGCGAACCATCTTTCCGATATTTATGCGCTGGGGGCCACGCTACACCATATTCTCACGCGCAAAGACCCACGCACAGAAGCCCCATTTTATTTCACGGATACCCCTGTACGCCGTATCAACCCCAGCGTCTCGCCAGAGTTAGAGACCATCATCAACACCGCAGTGCAGTATAATTCTGAAAATCGCTTCCAAAGCGCTGAGGCGATGCGGGATGCTTTGCTAAATGCCGCCAAGAAAACAGGCTTACTATCCACAATTGGGCTCTCTACCCGTCAAATTACTGCTGCCCCTAGCGACATCCAGCCCAAATGGAAATTCGAGTGCGAAGATGAAATCCGTGGCACAGGAACCGTCAACGAGGGGATTTTGTACATAGGTTGTTATGATAACAACTTGTACGCTTTGAATGCCGAAGATGGTAAATTTCTATGGAAATACGCCACTGAAGGCGGTATCGTAAGTCGGCCATGCGTTTACGACAACTATGTCTTCTTTGGCTCAGCAGATCATCGCGTGCATGTCGTTTCGGTACGTGCCGGTCAATTAGTATGGACCTATTACACAGATGGTCCCATTCGCTCATCACCGGTTATTGCCGAGGGGCACATATTCACTGGTTCAGACGATGGCCACTTGCATGCAATTAATGTGATTAGCGGACGGCGTGCATGGCGCATTGATGTTGGTGCCCCAGTACGATCTACACCCTTCGTAAACAGTGAGGAAGAAAGCATTTATTTTGGAACGGAGGATGGCATGCTCTACTGCGCCGATTTTCGTGGCCAAATCCGCTGGCGCTTTCGAGCAAAAAAAGCCATCACCGGCTCACCCATCATGGCCGACGGAACCGTATACTTTGGCTCCATGGATTCAACCTTCTACGCGCTAGACGCCCAAACCGGTTGGGTAATATGGCGTTACCGCCTGCAAAAAGCGACCATCTCCACCCCAACGCTAACCGAAAATATGGTCTTCATCGGTGCGGCCGACAATTTTATCTATGCACTTGATGCGCGTTCATCAAAAGAAATCTGGCGATTTGAGACCGAAAATCAAGTCGCCAGTTCACCCGTTATTTACAAGGACTCACTATATTGCGGCTCTGCTGATGGCAATCTGTATTGTTTAGAATACCGTACAGGTCGTTTACGCTGGCAGTACCCAACAAACGCACCCATCACAGGTACACCGGTCATATACAACGATACAATTTACATTGGCTCGTTCAACCATTTCGTATACGCATTACCGGCATGAAGCATTTATTTATATTACGCGGAGGCACTCATTGAAAAAGTTTTTCGCAAGACTCTTTGGGCGTCAGGAACCCCAAGAAATTCGTCAGGCAGATGAACTGGTCACCGCACCACTCTCACCCGATCAATTAAACGACCCTGCTTTTGCACCAGAGGTCTCATCTATCATGCCGTCTCTGGAGCCTCCCCAACTGATCGCCGGTTGTGGGCAATCTGTTGGGCGTCAGCGAGAGCAAAACCAAGATAGCATTTTTATGTTTTCTTCACTACTAGCAGGCGAACATGTACAGATTCCAATTGGCGTATACATCGTAGCCGATGGCATGGGTGGTCACGAAGATGGTGATGTGGCCAGCGAAACCGCCTGCCGGGTAATGGGCGAATACATTATACGGCATATTTACCTGCCACTCATTCACCCTAATCTGGAACCGCCTGAACAATCCATTCAGGAAATTCTGCAAACGGGTATTCAGGAGGCCAACAACGCCATTCGTAAGGCAGCACCCAATGGCGGCACAACACTCACTGCTGCTGTAACCATTGGCAGACAATTAACTATCGTACACATCGGCGATAGCCGCGCCTACTTGATAACACAACAAAACGGACTAGAATTACTAACGCGTGACCACTCGATGGTTAATCGATTGGTAGAAATGGGACAACTCACCCCCACAGAAGCCTCTGAACACCCACAACGAAACGTGCTGTATCGTGCAATGGGCCAGGGCGAACCTTTACAAGCAGAGATTTCCACCCGCAAATTGCCTTCTTCCGGTTATCTCCTGGTGTGCAGTGATGGATTATGGGGCGTCGTCGATGCCGGCGAAATTCAGCGCATTATCCATACCGGCCCAAATCCTGCCGAAATTTGCCAAAACCTGGTTGCAGCGGCCAATCAGGCTGGTGGACCAGATAATATTTCTGCTATCCTGGTACAATTACCAAACTAGAGATCGTGAATTCCATGCCACCGAAACGGGATTATTACCAGATTTTAAATTTGCCACGTGATGCATCGTCAGAAGAAATCCGACGAGCATACCGTGAAGCCGCGCGCCGTTTACATCCCGACATTTCTCCCCATGATCAACAAGCCGCTGATGCTTTCCTACAGGTGCAAGAGGCCTATGAGACGCTCTCAGATCCACAAAAGCGTGTCAAATACGACCAAACGCTCTTGCCGGAATTGCATGAAATCGGCTACGAGGTGGCCTATAGCCGTCCCAGTCTGCCCCCATTGGAAGAACAGCAACTTTCGTATGTATTGCTGAGGTTCTCTGCCCCTCCCGGCGCTCGTAATGTCCCGCCTCCTCCGGTCAATTTATGCCTGGTGGTAGATATATCCACTTCTATGAGTGGTCATCGGTTGGATGTAGTTAAAGATACGGCCATTCAACTGCTGCGACAGTTGAAACCGAACGATCGGTTTTCACTAGTCACGTTTAACGACCGTGCAGAAGTGGTAGCCCAAGGTTGGCAAGCCGATCAAACCAAACAAATAGAAACCGACATTCGCATGCTGCAGGCCAATGGCGGCACCGAAATTTATCAAGGTCTGGAAGCAGGCTACAAAACAATTCGTCATTACTACAACCCTAAATACGTCAATCATATCGTCCTGCTAACCGATGGACGCACCTATGGGGATGAAGAGCGCTGCTTTATCCTGGCACATCAAGCCCACCAACAAGGCGTTGGTATCAGCAGCCTGGGTATAGGCAATGAATGGAATGATGAATTTCTGGACAAATTGGCCAACATCACCGGCGGCTCGGTCACGTTTGTTGCACACAGCACAGATATCAAAAATTATCTAACGGACAAATTTTTCGCGCTCTCGCACATCTTTGCCAACCAGGTAACCTACCAGTACACAGACGGCATGGGAGCGAAACTACAGTATGCCTTCAGAATTGAACCAGATGTAATGCCTATTGAAGATAGCGGTGGGCGCTTTTCTTTTGGGCAAGTTCCTCTTGATGGACGGTTGACTATTCTGTTAGAATTCCTGGTGCACCCTATTCCTCCTGCTACATCACGCGTGTATCTCACTCAGGGTCAAATTTCGATGCAGATTCCGTTGCATCCTGATCCGGATTTTACTGCACCCTTACACCTGAGCCAAAGAGTTGGCGCTGATGAACAGGCTAATGAACCGCCCAAAACTATCATTCACGCGCTCTCCAAAATTACCTTATATCGTATGCAGCAACGAGCGCAGCAAGAAATTGAACAAGGTCAAATTAACGTTGCTACACAGCGTTTACAAAATCTTGCCACACACTTACTATCTCAAGGTGAGCACAAACTGGCTCGCCAGGTGCTCAAAGAGGTCAATCAAATCAATGAAACGCTTGCCCTTTCCCCCAGTGGGAAGAAACATATCAAGTATGGCACACGTAGTTTACTTCTACCTTCTAAAGTCGAGGGGAATGTTCCATGATCATATGTCCACAATGTAAACACGAAGAACCTGAAGGGGCTTTCTTTTGCAGCGAATGTGGTGCACGCCTGGTTCGCCTTAATGGCCTGCAAACAAATACCATTTCCGAAAGAAACGGTACGTCCACCGCTTATTGGGAGCCTACCGACTCACCTATTGAAGAAAAAACGCCCCTTAAGGCTCCCTCTGTTGAATCCACAAAGATTCCAGCAGAAGCCACCGTATACTTGCGCATCATCCCATCAGGAGACACCATCCCTCTAACGGGACAAACCGAATTCACCATCGGTAGGACATCCAAAGGGCAATCCATTATGCCAGACATCGACCTTGGCCCCTTTGATGCTTATGCCAAAGGTGTATCCCGTTTACATGCTGCTATTCGTATTGAAAATGGTGAACTTTATTTGATGGACCTTGGCTCTGTTAATGGCACACAAATCAACAAGGTCAAAATTCCCCCTAACATGTACCGTCGTATTAAAGACGGCGACATCATCATGTTCGGAAAGTTAGGCATTCAAATTGCCATCGAGTAGCCACCTAAAGCCCTATGTCTGTTACCGTTATCATACACATTGCCAACGAAGATCCCATTGTTGGCGAAATGGATGCTCTGCCCGCAGCAAGTGACCAAATCGTCATTGTCAAGCACCCACGCAAGCGGGATGGCAAAGACGTACTTTACCTGCTTGACGGTGTAGATACAGTTATCTGGCCAATGTCACGCATTAACTTCATTGAAGTGATGCCAACCGCTGGCGAAGAACAAATTATTGGCTTCGTACGCGAGTGATTTTCTATGAGTACGCCTAAAAACGAATTTGCTAATCGTCTTATCTTGGTTGTAGATGATGAAGAACGCATGGTGCGCTTCATCCGGCTCAACCTGGAACAAGACGGCTTTCGAGTTATTGAAGCCTATCGCGGTGAGGACGTGCTTGAAATTGTACGCACCAAAATGCCCGACCTGGTATTACTAGACGTGATGATGCCGGGTATTGACGGCTTTGAAGTGCTGCGTATGCTGCGTGAGATCAACAACGTTCCGGTCATTATGTTGACTGCCAAAGGAGAAGAAAATGACCGGGTGCGCGGCCTGGAAATGGGTGCGGATGACTATATCACCAAGCCCTTCAGCCCGCGGGAACTGGTTAGCCGGGTACGCGCAGTGTTACGCCGAGTGGACATGGTCATGGGGACACCGGAAGATGTCATCACGGTTGATGAACACCTTAAAATTGACTTCAACCGCCGTGAGGTATGGTTAGATGGCAAATTAGTCGATTTACGCCCCACAGAATACCGTCTGCTCTATCACCTGGTTAAAAACGCTGGTTGGGTATTAACTCATGAGCAAATTCTGACGCGTGTGTGGGGCTATGAATATCGAGATGAACCGCATTACGTTCGGTTATACATCAACTATCTGCGCAAAAAATTAGAAAAAGACCCATCTAATCCGCGTTACATCCTCACCGAACGCGGTATTGGATACCGGTTTGTAGATTTCAAGAAAAAAGAAACCCCCTAACCCACCATGCTAAAACAACGCATTGTTCTTGTAGATGATCACGAAATTGTCCGTCTGGGGTTACGCGCCCTATTAGAGCGTCACTCTGATTTTGAAGTCGTAGCCGAAGCCGGCACGGCTCGCGAGGCCGTCGAACGCGTAAAAGAATTTTCCCCCAATATTGTCGTCATGGATATCCGACTTCCCGGCGGCTCAGGGATTGAAGCCTGTCAGGAAATCACCCAAAATTACCCTGATACACGTGTAATCATGCTCACTTCCTACGCCGAAGACGAGATGCTTTTCTCGGCTATTCGCGCTGGTGCAGCCGGGTACGTTCTCAAGCAAATTGGCGGAGAAGATCTCGTACGCGCCATCAAAGCCGT
This sequence comes from Anaerolineales bacterium, assembly GCA_034434095.1. Classification (GTDB taxonomy): domain Bacteria; phylum Chloroflexota; class Anaerolineae; order Anaerolineales; family DRKV01; genus DRKV01. The sequence goes on along the minus strand of DAOTZN010000315.1, from coordinate 1,511 downwards.
CGGCCGTGGCGAAGCCTTGCTTGATCCAGTGGTCACCCAACGTATTTTTCAAGAAGTACGTAAAGCCGCAAAAGACGAAGAGGCTTCCGCTTTCTCAGAACTTACCCAACAAGAAAAACATGTTTTGCTGCTGGTCTCGGAGGGCAAGACTAATCGCGAAATTGCCAGAGAACTTTTTTTAGGGGAAGGCACAGTGCGCAATTACGTCAGCAGTATTCTTTCTAAATTAAACGTCAGTAACCGCGCAGAAGCAGCCGCTTATGCTGTACAACACAATTTGCGCGATCACTTGTAAAATGCACGCCTTTCGTAAAAAAACAGCGGCGAGGAGATCGCCGCTGTTTTTTTGCATATCACTTTTGAGAATAGTTGACCATTACAATTTTTTCACTCGACCAGGGATGGTTAAGAAACTTGTAGACACTTTTGGCTGCCCATTCCCGAGCAAAGGATTTCTCCAAAATTTACTTTCTTTCTTCTGAGCGGGGCTCAGTTCGTGGCAACCCATTGGGCTGGCATCCCAATGGGTTGCGGAGGGCAATGCCCTCCGCTACCCATTTCACGAACTGCCCGCGCCAGTGCCACCAGGCACAGGTGAGGCACAGGACTTCAATCCGACTCATTGCTTGTTGGCCTGTAATCCTTCCCACAAAGCACGCAAATAGTGCCAATTGAAAATACCATATTGATGACCATCTTCCCAAACCAGCACAATAGCATAATTGCCAACGGCCTGAATATCCGTCAACCGAGTGGCACGGGCATCCATGACCGGAATTTGGAACATTTCCGGCGTCGGCTCAGGGGTCATATTTTCGTGTCCACCGCGACATTCAGCGCATGGGCAGGCATTACGCAGCAAGGCAAAGGGATAGACCGCCGTCACCCCATCGCTCCAGGTAATCGTCAAGGTAGATTGCGTACGGTCAGCAGTTATACCCGTAGGGCGTAGAACAGACATTAGAAAAAACCTCCAATATGATGAAAACTTTCGCAAGCACGGTGTAGGACAGGCTTGTCAGCCGGTTCTAGACCAGCCGGTGCCTCATTACACACCGGGCGCTCTGGCGAAAGTCCTGATGATGAAATGATTATAACGTGCCCTCAGCACTACAATATCGCTAACAACACAAGTGGCTCGCAACCGCTACCGGCTACTCACGGAGACTGTACCTTCAACAAATAATTGGAAACCGCCCACCCCTGACGGGTGGCATCGTAGGGGGCGACCAGCAGCCACCAGGTGTAGCCATCACGTTCTTGAGGGCCATCCTGCACCTGAAAAACCTCCGATTCAAGCGCCACATACTGCACAGCACCATCCAGGCCAGGCTCGGCACGTAAGCGTAAGCCATCGCCTCCCGTACCGTTGATTTGCACAAAGGCACCCGGCACAATTTCGTCGGAAGACGGCACAGGCGGCAAGGTAACTTGCGGCGTTGGGGTAGAGGAAGAAACGGGTGAGGGTTGGGGCGGTAAGGTGACGGTTTCAGAGGGCAGAGGAATTACCG
>DAOTZN010000314.1:0-20473 GCA_034434095.1 Anaerolineales bacterium | reverse complement strand
TCCAAGTCAACAGTTATCGCCGAGCCAGAGCTCGGCGCGCCCAGGGATGGGTACGCCGCCCCCAGGTCGGCAAAGCCTGGGTGCGCCGCCCTCCAAGTCAACAGTTATCGCCGAGCCAGAGCTCGACACGCCCAAGGATGGGTGCGCCGACCCCCAGGTCGGCAAAGCACCCACCTGGGCCGGATGGATAGCGGATGGCAATGCCATCCGCTATCTCTTTCACGAACTGAGGCAGGACTTCAATTCCGATTCATCGCATGTCGCAAACGCCCTACACTCAATGGGGACAGGCTAAAAGCCTATCCCACACAACACAAACGCCCTACACCCAATGGGGACAGGCCGAAAGCCTATTCCACACAACACAAACGCCCTACACCCAATGGGGACAGGCCGAAAGCCTATCCCACACAACACAAACGCCCTACACCCAATGGGGACAGGCTAAAAGCCTATCCCACATATTTGGAGCACCAAATGAACCATCCCTTCCGGTGAAGCCGTTTTAGCAAAAGGAAAGATGTTTTTGTTGGGGCGTTTCCGTGAAACGCCCCAGCTTGTGGGAGTTCTACTCCTGCGCGAAGGTGTCAATCAACAATTTGAAATCGCCGCCCACCGGATACAAAATCGGGCAGGTCGCGCCGTGGTCGATGTACTCCTGCACCTTCGCACGCGCTTCCTCCGGCGTACCGCTGGCGGTAATTTTATGCACCAATTCATCGGGCACCAGGTGCTTGGCCTGGTTGATTTGCTCCCTGGTGGCCGGCCAACCCAAAATGGATTGAATTGCGTGCACCACCTCATCGCTCACCCCGCTAGCTTTGGCAATATGCGGCTGTTGGGCGAGATACTGGCACAACAACATCTTGGTGGTCTCAATGGCTTTGTCGTGGTCGCGGTCTACCGAGCAAACAATCAATTGCGGGCGGTCAATCTCATCCAGCGTGCGGCCGGCTTTCTTGGCCCCTTTAGCAAGCAAATCCAGCGCACGGTCGTTATACTCCGGCGGTACACAATAGTTCATCACACAACCATCGGCGATTTCACCGGTCATTTCGAGCATTTTATCACCGGTAGCACCAATCATGATGGGGACGTTGCGCGGTTCGCGGCGGCCATGCACCACGTCCAACTCGATACCGTCCACATGATGAAACTCACCGTGAAAAGTCACGCGTTCCATATTGAGCAAGCGGCGCAACACTTCGACGGTCTCGCGCATGGCCTTGAGCGGTTTGCGGCGCTGGATGCCCACGTTGCGCGCCAGCGGATCCCACCAGGCGCCAATGCCACAGATGATGCGATTGGGCGCCAGGTCATCCAGGGTGAGGAAGGTAGCCGCCAGCAAACCGATGTTGCGCGTCCAGTTGTTGATGACGCCCGAACCGACTTTGATGCGCTCGGTCACCGCGGCGTAGGCCGCCATGGGGACAATGGCGTCGCGCACCAGGCGGCTTTCCGCCTGCCAAACAGCCTCAAAACCTTTTTCTTCCGCGTAACGGACGTAATCCAATCCATCGCGCAGGTCATGGGAATCTTGCAAGTAAAGAGCAACTCGTCGTGTCATAAAAAATTCCTTTTTTGTTGGGTAGAGTTATCTTTTCAGGGGAACACTCCAACCATCTAACAAAGGCAGGTCTTCCGGTGAATCCAGGTCAACCGCCAGGGAGGGCAGGTCCAGGATTTCCAAACGGGCACCCGCCTGTCGGGCCGATTCGCAATGACGGGCAAAAGAGCCCTCGCCAAAACGGTAAGTTACCGTACCAGGTGGGGAGATGACCAGGGCATTGGTACCCTCTCGCTTGCGGTCTGGTGCGACCACAACCACCGGCGGATCATGAGCAGCGGCCAACATGCGGCGGATATCATCCACGTCCAGGAACGGCAGGTCGGCCGGCAATACCAACACCCCGTGCGTGTGAAAAGAACGCGCCACAAGCGTCGCCCGCTCCAGGGCGGTATTGAGTTGTGAGGAATCATCTTCCTGCACAGTGCGCGCTCCATGTTGACGCGCCAAGGCCAGCGCCCCTGGATCACGGCTCACGACCAGCACACGCTCTAACTCCGGCATAGATTTCAACGTTTGTACGGTATGAACCAGCAATTGCTGATTCAACGTTATCCGTTCTTCCTCTGAAAGAACGGGCGCCAGGCGTGATTTGCCCAGACGCATCGGTTTGACAGGTACAATTGCCCATAATGTCATAAACACCTTCCTTTTTTCACGAAAACGGTTCCAGCGGGCAATCTCTTCACTCCAATGACAGAAAATATAAACGGCAGGTTACAAAGACAGGGTCTGCTTGCTCCAAGTGAGCACTTCGGCGGCTAAATCCTTACGGTCAGTGAGGGAACGCATTAACGTTTGGGTGAGCAAAACGGGCACATGCACGTCCGCTTTCAGCGCAGCATCTACCTTATCCATCACAAAGCCATGCAACAGTGTTTGGTAGTGGTTCGCCACCGCAACAGCCGAAGGTGTAACCCCCAACTCTCGATACATTTTGGCGGCCGGCCCTTTGACGGCTTGCCCACCGATGAGGGGGGAGACCGCCACTACCGGCTTCTGCTGCACCGCTTCCCGAATGCCCGGCACGGCCAGGATGGGATCAATGCTCACCCACGGGTTGGAGGGACAGAAGACCACCAAATCGGCCGTGCGGAGGGCTTCCAGCACCCCTGGCGCGGGGGCGGCTGTTTCCACACCGGCAAAGTGGAATCCGTGCACGCGCGGCGCACAACGTCGGTGGACGAAGTACTCCTGAAAGGGCAAATCGCCCTCCTCGCTGTGCACGATGGTGCGCACCGGCTGATCGCTCATCGGCAGGACGGTTGGGGCAATCCCCCAGGAGCGGCAGAAATCTTGCGTGATGGCCGAAAGCGGCTCCCCAGCCTGCAAGCGGCGGGTGCGTTCCAGGTGAGTGCCCAGGTCAAGGTCGCCCAATGCGAACCAATCCGGGCCGCCCAGGGTGCGCACGCTCTCCAGCGCCCGGAACGTCTCATCCCGGCGTCCCCAGCCGGTTTCAGGATGATGCAATCCGGCCAGGTTGTAGCACACCGTATCCAGGTCGGGGCTGATGTACAACCCGAAGTGCTCAAAATCATCGCCGGTGTTGACGATAACGGTCAAATTTTCGGGCGGCAACACTTGCGCCAGGCCATCGGCCAGTTTTGCACCGCCGACGCCACCGGCTAGAGCGACGACTTTTAGACGGAGGACGGTGGACGATAGACCGTGGACGGTGGACGGTTGACGGTTGACGGGAGTCTCGTAGGACATTGGATTTTCTCGAATTTTAGAAGTTGAAAGTGCTTTGCGGAAGGCGTGTAATCGTTTTTCCAGGTCTTGGGCTTGCTGGTCTGCTTTGGTGCGCACGGTCTACAATCCCAAAACCACTTCCTCCACCGACCTCCTTCCCTTCTCCGCGGGTTCTTCTGCCGGATACCCCAGAAAAAGCATCCCCTCCGGGGTCCAGGTGGGAGGCAAACTCAGAGTGGAGCGCACCTCCGAGGGAGCGTAGAGCGGCCAGCAAATCCAGTTAGCCCCTAATCCCTCGGCGTGAGCAGCCAACAACAGAGTTGTCACCGCGTTGGCTACGGATTGGGTTCCCATGCAGTGTTCTTCCGGCGTGTCTACACGCACGGCGGCAGTATCACGGCAAAACAGGAGGAGGACCGGCGCTTCGGCTATGCGGCGCAAGGAGCGGGTGACACGAGATTCGATGTCATCCTGAGGCGCGCCTTCGGCCTGCATATCGGCACGCATCTTGTCCGTCAAGGCGCGTCCCAGGCGTTGACGGGCGGCTTCGTCCTGGATGAGGACAAAGCGCCAGGGCTGCAAATTGTGCGCCGAGGGCGCGTGGACGGCGGTCTCCAACACCCGCCGCAAGACTGCCTGCGGGACAGGCTCTGGCCGGAAGCGGCGAATGGAGCGTCGCGTGCGCAAGAAATGGTGCAGTGTGTCTGAGGTTGGCTGGCGGTCTGCCATCACGTTTTTTTCAGTGGGCGCCGGCCCGTTCGATTTGAATGCAATAGCGCACACGTACTTCACCGGCCGGAATATCCCAGGCCTTGCCCATGTACTTGTGCGACAGTTGATGAATGTGCTCCACGGCGCCTTCTTCTGTGATTTCCACCACCCGGCCGCGGATTTGCAAATAGCGGTAAGGGTCCGTGGGGTCCAGGATGCACAAGGCCACCTGGGGGCGGGCGCGCATGTTGCGGTCCTTCAAGCGGCCTTTGGCCGAGTTGATCCACACGTTCTCGCCATCGAAATTGAACCATACCGGCGTCACCTGAGGCGAGCCATCGTCCATCACGGTGGCCAGGGCTGCGATGGCTTTGGTTTTATCGGCCAGTAAATCGAGATGGGTGTTGGGAATTTGTGTCATTGTCATACCTTTCTATGAGTACGGCGTGCATGGCACCTTGATTGTGGAAATCTAACAAGAGGCTTTTTTCGTGATCCTGACAGCCTAAAAGGAGTTTGAGTTCGACGTCGCGTTTCTCCAGGTCAACGGTGCACAACAGGGCATCGAGCGTTTTTGGGGAGCGCGTACCCACCCAAACGTCCAATCCGCCGCCATCCACGGTGGTTGTGCCCTCCAGGTAACCGTAATCCAGGGGATAGATAATCTGCGGGAGGCGCGGGTGCCGACTGCCCCGCGGACGGTCAATCACTATCGGACTGGAGGCCACCAGTTGGTCGAGAGCAGCCCAAAATTCGGCTGTAAACTCAGGGGTCATCGGAACAGGTCTTTCTCTTTGGGGCGCAGCAGGTCTTGCAAACGGCCTTCGCCCAACGGATAGGGGAAACCGCGCACGTGCACAACCGGCGTGCCTTCGGCGGCCTGCCCCATCATCAGACTGGCCGCGGCGGCCAATTCATCGGCCACGCCCACCACGGTGACGCGCAGTTCGTAGCCGAACAAATCCTTCCAGCCACGCTCGTCCATCACAGCCGGTAAACCGCTCAGCCCAATCGTTACACCAACCGTACCCTCACGCCAGGCGCGCCCGTGCGAATCAATGATGGACACGCCCAGCCGGACGCCCGCGGCGGCTTCCAATCCGGCACGGATGCGTTGCGCCGAACGGTCAGCATCTTCGGGCAACAGGAGATACCACAAATCTTCAGGGCGAGCAGAGGTTTGGTCATCTGGAGCGACATTGGAATGGTCAATCCCGGCGTTGGCGCACACAAAACCCGCTTTGTGCTCCACAATCACCAGCCCAGGGCGCACCCGCAGCACTTCGTTGCTCTCGCGCAGGATGAGTTCGCAAAGCCGTGGGTCTTTCTCGCTGCGGGCGGCCAGTTCCAGCGCCGCGGGGGAGGGCGTCACGTCTGCCAGATTGACCAGCCGCCCCTCCGCTTTGCTGACAATCTTTTGGGCAATTACAAGGATATCATTTTCTTGCAAAGTCAGGTTTGCCTCCTTGCAAGAGGCAAATATCAAATCCGTCAGGTCATCGCCAGGGCGGACGAGGGGGATGTTGGGGAGAGGAGTGAGGGTAAGTCTGTTCACAAGTATCGCAGCCACACAGATTCTTTGTTCCGGTAGCTCCACACGAGGCGTTTATACTGCAAACGGGGGGCACCGAAGTTGAGCAAACAAAAGCCCACGCCGGTAGCCGGTGGCCTTCAAGTTCTTCATCTGGGGCCTTGGCGGCGCACTTCCTTCGCTCAGTCGGCGGAGGGGGCGATGCCCGTGACCTTGATGCCGGCGTGCGTCGAGCGGTAGGTCTTGTTCAAGTAAATCAACACACTGGTCAGCCCCTCGATGACGGCGGAATTTTCAATCGGGCCGGCGTCCCAGGCGCGCAGTCCAGCAGCCTGCACCAGTTCGATGACGACCTGACGGTTTTTCTTGCCCTTACCGGTAACGAGCACATCGCAGTCAATCTCGCCGCCCTCCCACAGCAGTTCATGAGAGATGTTCTGGAAGGCGTCTACGACCGCCACGTCGGGGCCGAGAATTTCTTGCGCTTCCTGCGCGGCGCTGCCCGCCGGGGGCATCTGCGCTTGGGTGACTTTGGGCGGCACCAGTGGGACGGTCACATCGACCACGATTTTGCCCTGCACGGCTGCGCGCACGCTTTCCAGCGTGGCACGGTGGGCCGCATACGGCACGGTGACCACGACAATATCGGCGCGCGCCGCCGCTTCGGGGTTGTGGGCGCCCTCCACGGAGGCCGACTCAGCCCCCAGGCGAGCACGGATTTCCTCTGCCGCGTGGCGCGCTTTTTCGGGGGTGCGGGAACCGATGATTACTGCATAACCGGCTTTGGCCCAGCGCCAGGCCAGACCTTTGCCTTCTTTGCCTGTGCCGCCAAGCACGGCCAGGGTGGGTTTGGGGGTTGTTGTTGTCATGTGCGTTTCCTGTGTGATATGGACGGTAGACCGTGGACGGGGTTAGGGGACAAAGCGTTCGTAGCGCTGCCAGACCTGGGGCGCAATCTCTCTCGCCCGCGCGGTGATGGCCGCCTCATCCAGGGTGAGCAGTTGACGGTCGCGCATCAGCACTTTGCCGTTGACCATCGTCATAGTCACCATGCTCTCATGGAAGCCAAAGACGATGTGCCAGGGTAGATTGCCGGGCGTGAGCGGGGTGTTGGGGTGATAATCCACCAGAATCAGGTCGGCAAACGCGCCGGGGACGAGTTTTCCCAGCGGCGCTTCGGGGAAGAAGATGTTTGCCAGGGCGGCGTTGTTGTAAGCCGCCATGCGGGCGACATCCATGCCGTTCATGCGGCGCGGGTCACGATGCCAGACTTTGTGCAGCAAGTAGGCCGTCTTCCACTCCGTCCACATAGTGGAGGAGAAGCCATCCGTGCCCAGGCAAACCGGCACGCCCAGGCGCAACAGCGATTCCACCTCGGCCACGCCGACGCCGTTGTTCATGTTCGAGCGCGGCTGGTGCGTCACCCAGGTGCCGGTCTCGGCCAGCAAGGCGGCTTCGCGAGCGTCAATGTGAATGGCGTGCGCCACGATGCTCTTCGGCCCCAAAATGCCGAACTTGTGCAACCGGTCCACAACCCGCGTGCCGGATTTCGCCAACGCGTCGTACTCATCGGCTTCGTGCTCCGCCACGTGGATGTGGAAGCCGGTATCCAGGCCCTCGGCCGCCGTGCGGCAGGCTTCCAGCGTAGCGTCGGAGACGGTCAGCGAGGCGTGCAGGCCGAAAGTGGCGCGCACTAGTTGACCGCCGACGGTCTGTCGGCTGGCGTTCAGGGTCTGCTGGAGAAAGCGCACGTTTTCGGCGATGGCTTCTTGCGCCTTGGCCTCCCCGTAACGGTCGGTGACTTCGTAGCACAACACGGCGCGCGCTCCGGCGGCTTCCACGGCCGCGGCAATCACGTCCAGTGAGCCGCTCAGGGCATTGGGTGAGGCGTGATGGTCAATCAACGTGGTTGCGCCGTGACGAATGGCTTCCGCCAGCATGACTTGCGCCGAGAGACGTACGGCTTCTTCGTCCAACGCCTGGTCGAGCGGCCACCACAGTTTTTCCAAAATTTCGGGGAAATCTTTGGGGGCCGGGCCGGGGATGGCCATGCCGCGGGCAAAGGCGCCGTAAAAATGGGTGTGCGCCACGATGTTGCCGGGCATCAGGTATTGCCCGCCGGCATCCAGGCGCTCTTCGTCGGGGTAACGCGCTTCCAACGTCGCACTGGGGCCAATGGCGGCAATGTGCCCGTCCTGCACCAGCACGGCGTGGCGCGCTAAAATGCGGTTTTTTTCTTCCCAGGTAATCAGCGTGGCGTTTGTAATGAGCATGGTTAGGTAGTCGGGTAGTCGGATAGTCGGGTAGTCAGATAGTCGGATAGTCGGGTAGTCAGTTGGTCAGTTGGTCAGTTAGTCGGGTAGTTTTGCATTTTGCATTTTGCATTTTGCAGTCAGGTAGTCAGGTAGTTCATGTGAACAAAATCCACCTGCGCGGCACTCTCCAGGGCGCCGGGGATGTAGCGCCGCACCCAGGCGATGGCGTCATCCGGTGAAAGGTTAAGCACATCGCGCACCAGGCAGGCGGCAAACAAGCCGGTGCGCCCCACCCCGGCCATACAATGCGCCGCGGCGTTCCCACCCCGTTCCAGGTGGGCGCGGACGCCCTTCAGGGTGGCGCGAAAACCCTGGGGATCACGCGGCACCCCAAAGTCCGGGATGGGCTGTTGGAGCACCTCCAACCGATGGGCGCGGTAAAAAGTGGGCAAATCCCGCCGGGCGTGTACCAGGTATTCCTGAGGCTCCACCAGCACGGTCACCAGCGAAATGTGCGCCTGAAGGTAAGCATCCCACACTTCGTTGCGCCGGTCGAAGGGGCCAAAAGGCATCACGCTGCGATAGAATCGTCCCGGCAATCCCAGGGGCAGTTCGGTAACGACGGAGAGCATCGGCGGCTATCCTTCCAGCGCACGCAGCAGCGCTTCCTGATCCACCGGCAGGCGGTCTACCTGCACCCCCACCGCATGGGCAATCGCGTTGGCAATCGCCGGGATGGTGGGGATGGTGACAATTTCCCCAACGCCCTTGGCGCCATAAGGGCCTTCGGCGGTCGGGTCTTCCACCACGATGGCGATGATTTCGGGGGTGTGGGTGATGTTGGGCATACGGTAGCGCGCCAGGCGGTCGCTGAAGGGCACGCCATTTTGCAGGATGAAGTGTTCCGTCAGCGCGTGGCCGATGCCCATGATGACGCCACCCTCGATTTGCCCCTGCAAGCCCAGCGGGTTGACGGCTTTGCCGACATCGGTGGCGGTGACAACGCGCAAGACGCGCACTTCGCCCGTCTGGGTGTTGACTTCTACTTCCACGGCCTGCGCCGCAAACGAGAAGGCGAAGTGCATATCACCGCCTTCCCCCAGGGGCCTGGTCTCCGGCGCCCAATATTCGTAGCGCGCCCGTGGTTCTCGTCCCTCGGACTTGAGGAGGGCAGCCACTTCCCCCAGGGGGATAGCCGTCCCGTTGACCTGCGCCAGGCCTTCAACAAAGCGCACCTGTTCCGGCGGGGCGTCGTATTTTTCGGCCAGGGTGGTAGCCAGGGCCTGACGCAAGGCGATGGCCGCGTGCCGGGCGGCGTTGCCGGTGACGTAGGTCTGACGCGAGGCGGTGGTCGGGCCGCCGTCGGGGGTCAGGTCGGTATCCATCACCAGGACGCGCACCCGCTCCACAGGCAAGTTGAACTCTTCGGACACAATCAATTGCAACACGCTGACCAGGCCCTGCCCCAGTTCGGCGGAGGAAGTGCGCACTTCCAGTTGGCCGTCGGGGTAGAGTTCCACTTCGGCGCCGGCTTTATCGGGCGCGCCACCGCCCAGGCCGGTGTTCTTGTAGGCAGCCGCGAACCCCCAGGCGCGAACGGCATTTTGAGACACAATTTTGGATTTCAAATTGAAATCGGAGGGATAGCCTGTCATCAGCGCGATGCGCTGCATTTGCTCTTCCACCTGACGGATGCACTGCAACAGGCCGACGCTTTCGCGCAGCGTTTGCCCGGTGCAAGTCACGCTGCCGACCTGCAAGGCGTTTTTGCGCCGCAACTGGATGGGGTCGAGGTCCAATTCGTCCGCCAGGATGTCCATCATGCGCTCGATAGCAAACTGGCCTTGCAGCGCCCCGAAGCCGCGGAAGGCTCCGGCAGGCGGGTTGTTGGTGTACATGGCGTAGCAGTCGGCGCGCACGTGCGGGACGGCATAAGGTCCGGAGGAGTGCGTGGTGGCGCGCGCCATCACCTTCTCGCTGAGCGAGGCATACGCGCCCGCGTCGCCGTAGAGGGTGGTCTGCACCGCCGTCAGAGTGCCATCACGTTTGGCGCCCACCTTGATGGTGATTTGGGTGGCGTGCCGTTTGGGATGCACCAGCAGACTCTCCCGCCGGTCGAAGAGCAACTTGACCGGCCGCCCGGTGAGATGCGCCAGCAATGCAGCGTGAATTTGCCCGGCGATGTCTTCCTTGCCGCCAAAGCCGCCGCCCATCGTCTGCCCGATGATGCGCACGCGCTCGGCAGGCCAGCCCAGGGCGCGCGCCACCTGGTCACGGTCGGCGTAGGGGATTTGCGACCCAACGTAAACTTCCATGCGCCCGTCTGGGGTGGGGCGCGCCACGCTGCATTCGGGCTCCATGAAGACGTGGTCGTAGGGCGGGGTGTGGAAAGTGTGCTCCAGCACCACGTCGGCTTCCGCAAAGCCTTGCGCCACATCGCCCTTGCGGACCTTGATGTGCTTCAGCAGGTTGCCGCCCGGATGGATGGGGCGTGCGGCGGGTTGGTGCGCCTGGACGGGATCGGTGATGGGCTCCAGGGGGTCAATTTCGACCTCGATGAGGGCGGCGGCCTGGAGGGCGATTTCCCGGCGCTCGGCGGCTACCACCGCCAGGGCATCCCCCACGTAGCGGATGAATTCGCCAACGCCCACCAGAATCGGCCAGTCGGAGCGAATCAGGCCGTGGGTGCGTTCTCCGGGCAGGTCGGCAGCAGTCAGCACCGCGACGACCCCCGGCAGGGCACGGGCCGCGGTCACGTCCAGGCGGCGGAGCACCCCGGCGGGCACTTCGGCGCGGCGCACGGCGGCGTGAAGCATACCGGGGAAGTGCAAGTCATCACTGTAGACGGCCCGCCCGGTCACTTTGTCCCAGGCATCCGGCCGCGGCTGGACGGTGCCCACGGCGTGCAGCGGCTCGTTTGAGGGCGGCACGGGCGGCGCGGGCAATTGCCCGTTGTTTTTCAAGGCCTCGGCGGTCGCCAGGATGGCGCGCTCGATGGCCGGGTAGGCCCCACAGCGGCAGAGCGTATCCTTGAGAGCATGGCGGATTTCGGCACGGGTGGGATTGGGGTTGTGGCTCAGCAAGGCGCCCGCGGTCATCAGTTGACCAGGGGTACAAAAACCGCATTGCGTAGCGCCGTATGCCACAAAAGCACGCTGAAGCGTCTCCCCCACCGAGGGTCGAGGCTGCGCCTCAGAGGCCAACCCTTCGATGGTCACAATCTGGCGGTTGGCCGCCTTGACAGCCGGATAAGTGCACGAAAGCACCGCTTCACCATCCACCCACACGGTGCAGGCGCCGCATTCGGCTTCGTTGCAGGCGATTTTGGTGCCCGTCAGATGCAGGCGCTCACGCAGCAGGTCGGCCAGCATTTCACCCGGACGGGGTTCAATTTCAATGGGTTTTCCGTTGACGGTCAATTTCATCTGGCAGCCCTCTCAAAAGCAGCGCGCAAGGCCTGACGCAACAAAACGTCTGCCATGCGTTGACGGTACTCCCGTGTGGCGCGCTGAGCACTGGTGCGGAAGCGGGCTTCCCGCAGCACGGCTTCATGTGCCCGGCGGAAGGTTTCTTCCGATAACGCGCCACCGCGCAGGGCGTCTTCGGCCGCGGTCAAGCGCCGCACCACCGGTCCGGAGGGGCCAATCGCCAGGTGTGCGGCAGCGATGCGTTCACCCTCCCGCCGCAGCCACACGGCCACGTTCAGGATGGCAACCGCCACGCCCTGGGGGCGCATCACCCGTCGGAAAGCGCTACCTTCCCCCTCGCCGCGCAAGGGCAGGTAGAAGCCCAGCAAGACTTCCTCGGCGGTCAGGGTGTTTTGCCCTACGCCGCGGTACAGCGCCGGTAAGGGGACGCGGCGCATCCCCGCCGGGGAGGCGATTTCGGCCTCGGCGTCCAGCGCTGCCAGGGCAATCGCGCCATCCGCAGCGGGCAGGGCGTGGGCTACGTTGCCGCCCAATGTGGCGACATTGCGCACCTGCGGCCCGCCAATCAGCGCGGCCGCTTCACTGAGCGCCTGAGCATATTCTTGAACAAGGGGGGAAATAGCGACCTTACTGAGCGGTTCCGCCGCGCCGATGAACAGGCGTTCGTCTCGAATTTCAATGCCCTGCATTTCGGGCACCGCGGAAACGTCAATCAGCGTGTGGAGGGGGGACTGTCTCCCTTGCTGCAATTCGAGCAACAGGTCAGTGCCTCCGGCAAGCACGCGCCTTTCGGCAGGGGTTTCCTGCAACAGACGCAAGACATCAGAAAGGGAGGTGGGGATGATGTATTCGTTCCAAATTATCATCTCGGATAGGCGACCGGATGGCGGCACTTTTCGTCGAAGGGAGATTTTCCACCTTCAACGCCGGCGCGAGTTGAGTTTTGCCCGCGCCGACCACCTATCCGAGATATATTTTAGCATGAAAAGCAGAGTTCGTCGGGTTGTCTGGTAGTCAGTTAGTCAGGTAGTGGGGTACGTAGGGGCGAAAAATCTTTCGCCTTTGGGCAGGTGGTCGGCAGGCCAGTGTTTTGCAGTGCAGCGGGTGCTGCGGGAACGGGGCCTGCCCGCAGGGGAGCGAACAAACCGAGAAACGGGAGACACCGTCAGAACACGGGTGGCTCACAAGCTGAGCAGAGTGAGGCGGATGCTGCAAGTGGGTGAGCAATGTCGCGCAATTTGAAGATGTAATGGGCCTATATTACCAGATCAAAGGGTAAATCACTGATGTCTCGCAAGCGCCGACCCTCTATCAGCATCTTTAGCATATCCATCTGATCTTCATTGTCGATTTCTGCAATGGATTCCTGTAACTCTGGCAAGGCAAAATGGTACACGCAATCCAAATCGCCTGTACCCAGGGCCAGAGAAGAGATACGCGTTGGAAGCGGCTCAGCAGTGACGGCTACGATATGAGGCAAATGCCCTCTTCGATTGCGAATCAGATTCAGTGCCTCGGTTCGGGCATTCTGTCCCCTGTCGCTTCTGAGGGTCCATTTGCATGAAATGCTCGCGTGCAGAATCGGGCAGGGTCGCTCCAGGTTTGCTTTTCGGAGAGGTGTGAATCGGGCAAGGGTATCCTCCGCGGCCAGCACAACTCCATCTCGATTGACTTCATCATCTGAGACCGGCCATCTGCCAATGACAATATCAGGCGTGATAATATAGTCCGTCCCCAGTGCAGACGCCAACAAGTTATCCTGTTCGACGATCTTCTCTAGATTTGCCAGATGCTCATACTGGTCGAATTCGGAAATCGGAGACTTGGTGGAGTAATACCATTCTCCTGGACGCAGATGTCGCAGAAGTGCAAAGGCTTCCTCAAGGAAATCTTTGGTGATTGTCTCGAAAAGTCCGCCCGCTGTCTGCCCAGAAATCTTTTCATAATTTGGGGCGCAGCCAAGACGAGTAACAATGCTGTGGGCAATCGCTCGGCTGGCCTTGTTCCCTCTGTCTGCAAAGTTGGGATAAGCAGTTTGTCCATCCCTCTGAAGCCTTATGATATCTTCACAAACACGCTGATGATACTTCATGCGTAACTGTGCAATGCTCATTTTGTGCTCTCATTATCTCGGGCTTCGGGCTTGTAGAAGCCAATCACATATTCCTCGTGCATTCGCTGCTGAATTTGCGATTCTAGGTCGATCTCAAAGCCGGCAGGCATCATCCGACGATTTCGGTCAAGGTTGCGTACTCCAATTCTGGGAACCTCAAAACCGATTTGCCGGCCAATTTCAGCCAGACAGGCATGGGTTTCAGTATCTCTATCTCGCATTACGGAACTTCCTACCACAACTATTGCTGCTTTACCAGGTCTCAACACTCGAAACATCTCTCGCAAAGTTCGTGTCATCTCTGAAAAATAGCGGTGCAACACACGGCTCTTTTTCTCATCCCGACTAGAAATATCGGCAACGACTTGTCTGGTTTTGTCGGGCAGATCTTCAAAATTGAAGTCTGTGACTGCTTCACCACCAATGTATTCCTTCCTCTTCCGCCCAAGATCATCAACGGGGTACCCCATCCACACCAGAGAGAACTTGTGTGCTCGCATATAGTCAATCGCATTGGACGCATAGGGGGGGGAAGTTACAATCAAGTCCACAGAATCATCATCTAAGGGTAAGCCCTGCGCATTTCCGATGGCAATGTAAGGCTTAATGCGCTCTGACTCCGGCTCAAACAACCCTTCCAAGCATGGTTGGACTTTATCCGAGTTGGATCCCTTCAACCATCTCAAATTTTGTTCAACCCGCTTTTCAAACTCCCTAAAGGGCGATCGCAATGTTTTGGTCAGAAACTTAACGCGGCGTGACGAACTACCGGCGAGATTGCTACCCAATATGACTTCACCAGATGTTCCAATAACAACCTTTGCTCGATGAGGTCGGGTATGCGCCAAGTCGAAGGCCAAAGACACCCCACCAGATTTAGTGATAATGATGGCAGAAAAGGCAAGTTCAAAGAAGGTTCTGAGTTCTACATCCTCTATTTGATCTATCTCGGTGATCAGTGACAACAACTCTATTTGCGTTTCAGGCGCAAACCAGTAATCAATAAAATCCCGTGTCTTCGAATCCCACCGGTTCTCCAAATTCCTCACTAACTCATGCCGCCGCTGCCTGACGGTACGCTCTGCCCGCTCCAAAATCCTATGACTGACCGAAGAAACCAGCCTTGCATTAAGAGGTGTCACCTTAGCCTTAGTGAGCATCAACGCAAGTGGGTCAATATCAAACCCTACGCCACATCTTCCAGATAAATACGCTTCAAGCACAGTAGTTCCAGATCCCATCATAGGATCAAGTACTACATCACCAGGAGCGGTCAATTCTTCAATAAACTTACGTGGCAACTGCGGGGGAAATTTTGCAGGAAATGAATGAAAGTTATGTGACGCATATCCGCTGTCTTCGCTATGAAAATCCAAGTCCTGGGAAAGAAGGGAAACCAACTTCTCAAGACTGATTCGCTCACGCCCGACAATATCACTAGTCGCCAATTCAGATTGACCAATACTCATTCAAACCACCACCTTACTCAAATACAGTCTACAGAGACCATCGACAAGATATACTTATTTTACTCCATACAAGCGCTACTGACAAACTGCGCTACCTAACGCCAACAATCATCTGCGGCGCCGAACGCCGTTTCCGAAGTATAATTGCTCCCATGAGTTGCGCCGCACAGGCAAGCGCTCAAATGCGGCTGCATCTCAGGGAATCGACGCCCCCCCCTTGTGGCCGCGTCCCCTGAGGGAGCGTGCGCCCTCACGGGTGGGGGCCAACCCCTGAAGAAGCCTCCCACCCCAAAGGGCGTCCGTTTCCAGCCGCGTATTCCCCTGCTTTGTGCGCCGGTCATACCACAAAGATCAATCCTAACCAAGGAGAGAATTTATGTCCCAAGTCATTATCGAAACTTTCCACAGTCACGCCCTGGAGGGCAATCCGTTGGGTGACCCGGTCGAGCGGCGGGTGCCGGTCTACCTGCCGGATGGCTACGAAAACAGCGATGTACGCTACCCCAGCGTGTACCTTCTCGCCGGCTTTACCGGCCGCGGGCTGATGATGCTCAACGATTCGTTGTGGGAAGAAACCATGGCACAGCGCCTGGACCGGCTGATACGTAGTGGGACAATGCGCCCGATGATTGTCGTTATGCCGGATGCCAGCACGCGCTACGGTGGCTCGCAATACCGCAATTCTAGCGCGACCGGCAACTACGAGGACCACATCCTGGAACTGGTGACCTACATTGACGGCAAATACCGCACTATCAACGACCGGAATTTCCGCGCTGTGGCCGGGAAGTCATCCGGCGGCTACGGGGCTACCTGGCTCGGCATGCATCACCCGGATATTTTCGGGCTGGTGGCCGACCACAGCGGGGATAAGTACTTTGAGTTGTGCTACAAACCGGATTTTGCGGGGCTTCTCCGCTATTACGCCCGCGTGGGCGAGCCCGGGTTGAAACAGATGCTCGAAAACCCCGCGGCAGTGCGTCCCAAGGACGATACGTTTTTCAATGCACTCAACATCGCCGCCATGGCATCTTGCTATTCACCCAACCCCGAAGCACCGCTGGGCTTCGACCTGCCTATTGACCTGTACAGCGGTGAATTGCGCGCTGAGGTGTGGGCGCGCTGGCTGGAAAGTGACCCCGTAACGCTGGTGGCCGAGTATGCTGAGGCGCTGCGCTCGCTCAAGTTCCTTTTCTTTGATTGCGGCACACGAGACGAGTATAATCTGCAATACGGCGCCCGCATTTTTGCCCAACGCCTGCAAGCCCACGGCATCCCCTTTGTTCATCAGGAATTTGAAGATGGGCACCGCAACATCAACTACCGTTACGATGTCTCACTGGCGGCCTTCTCGGAGGCGATGGACACGTGAGCAGGGGCGAGTTCAGAATGTCTCCCTACAGCGGTAAAATAAAGCGTCCAAACCAATCTAATCAACTACCGAAAGGATTCCCCGATGTCCAACCTGAAACAAGCCCTGGCTTTTTGCCATGAAAATCGTGAGCGCTTTCTGGAAGACCTGAAAGCGGTGTGCAGCATTCCTTCCATTTCCACCACAGCGGAGTACAAAGAAGAAGTACGCCGCGCTGCTGAGTGGGTAGCCACCCACATGCGCAAAATCGGCCTGGAAAACGTGGTCGTGACGGAAACTCCCGGTCACCCGGTGGTGTACGGTGAGTGGTTGCATGCCGGCCCGCAAGCGCCCACCGTGCTGATTTACGGCCACTATGACGTGCAGCCGGCCGACCCAATTGACTTGTGGGAAAGCCCTCCCTTTGAACCCAGCGTGCGGGGCGACAGGCTGTACGCCCGCGGCGCCACCGACATGAAAGGTCAGGTGATGGCCTCCCTGCACGCGGCCGAAGCCATGCTACGCGCAGGCGGCGCACCGGTGAACCTCAAATTCTTCATCGAGGGCGAAGAGGAGACCGGCTCCACCCATCTGGGAACCTACATTGCCGAAAACAAAGAAAAATTGGCCTGTGACGTCGCCCTCAATCCCGATACCGGCATGTTGGCCCCCGATGTACCTACCATCACCTACGCCCTGCGCGGCCTGGTCTACTTTGAACTGAAGGTTTTTGGCCCCCAAAGTGACCTGCACTCCGGCGTGTTTGGTGGTGTAGTGCACAATCCCGCCCAGGTGATGACCGAACTGATTGCCGGGATGCACGACGCCGACGGACGCGTCACCCTGCCGGGCTTCTACGACAAGGTCATCGCCCTGGACGAGGCCGAACGCGCCGAACTGGCACGTCTGCCGATGGGCGAAGCATTTTACCTGCAACAGAGCGGCGCACCGGCGTTGTGGGACGGCGAAAAAGGCTATACGCCCATTGAGCGCACTGGCGCCCGTCCGACGCTAGAAGTCAACGGCCTGTACAGCGGCTTTACCGGCGAAGGAGCCAAAACCGTGCTGCCATCCTATGCCATGGCGAAGATTTCCTGCCGCCTGGTGCCCAATCAGGACCCTGAAGAAGTCGTTCAGCAAATGCGCACTTACCTGAAGGCACACGCGCCAAAGACGGTCACCTGGGAGTTAACGGTCTTTCCCGGGGCGGCACGCGGTTCGCTTTCGCGCATCGACTCCCCCGGCGTACAAGCCCTGGCAAAAGCGCAGGAAACGGTTTGGGGCAAGCGTCCCATCTTCAAGCGTGAGGGCGGCTCTGTTCCCGTGGTGGGACAAATCCAAAACATCCTGGGCGTGGACGTAGTCAACACCGGCTTTGCGTTGCCCGGCGACAGCATGCACGCGCCCAACGAAAGTTTGCATCTGCCCACGTGGTATAAAGGAATTGACGCCCTGGTGCATTTCTTCTTCAACTTATGAGAACGTGCGAAGACGTGTAGCCGATGTGTAGCCGGCTTCCAGCCGGTGTCGGCTACACACCCCCTACCCGCTGTTAAACGTACGGAGGCAAGGGACAAAACATTTTTCACCCCTACGTGCTACGGGCGCAACATGTTACGCCCCTACGTACCAGACTACCAAACTACCAGACTACCCGACTAACATGACTAAACTCCCAACTTACGGCGGACAAGCCCTTATTGAAGGCGTGATGATGCGCGGCAGCAATGCCGTTGCGATGGCAATGCGCGCCCCGAACCAAGAAATCGTCATCAAAACCGAGCCATTAGGCGGCATTTACAAAAGCAAACTGGCAAAAATCCCCTTCTTGCGCGGCCTCATCGTGCTATGGGATGCACTCGGACTGGGAATGCGCGCCCTGACCATCTCGGCCAACATCCAAAACGATGAGGAGGAACAACTCGAAGGGCCGATGCTCTACCTGTCGATGGCGTTCTCGCTAGGCGTGGGCGTCCTGTTGTTCTTCCTGCTTCCTGCCTGGGTTGGCGGTCTGGGCGAGACCTTCCTGAATTTCTCTCACTGGAGCGCCAACTTAGCCGAGGGGGTGGTGCGCCTGATTCTCCTGGTGGGGTACATCTGGGGCATCGGCCAGATGGAAGAAATCAAACGCGTCTTCGCCTACCACGGCGCGGAGCACAAAACCATCAACGCCTTTGAAGACAACGCCGAACTGACACCCGAAGTGGTAGCGCGTTACTCTCTGGAGCACCCCCGTTGCGGGACGGCTTTCCTGCTCAACATCGTGGTGTTTTCCATTTTGCTGTTCTCGCTGCTCGGCCCCCTACCCACGGTGTGGAAATTGGCCAGTCGCATCCTGCTGCTACCCGTCCTGGCCGGCATCACCTACGAATACCAGCGCTGGACGGCAAATCATCTCGACAACGCCTGGGTGAAGGCCTTCATCAAACCCAGCCTGGCCTTGCAACATCTGACCACTCGCGAACCATCCCTGGACATCATCGAGGTAAGCATCGCGGCCTTCAACGCCATGCGCACCGCCGAGCAAGAAACGGTGCTTTAACCTCTCATGCGTAAACGCATTTTGGCAGGCTGTGCGGGCGTTCTCCTGCTCATCGGTTGTGCGGTCAGCGCGTGGGTCATCTGGCCGCGCGTTCGCCCCCAGCCTGCCCCCATTGACTCGGAAAGACTGTTTGAGGGGATAACCTACACCCGTCGGGTGACGCGCAGCCCCCGTCCACTGGTGATACACATCGTTCAGGTGGATCTCAAAGCCGAAGGGATTCGCCTACTGGTGACGCCCGGCGACCCTGAGGCGGATCTGCCCCTGAAGGCGCGCACCACCTCCCAATTTGTACGCGAATTTGGGGTGCAGATTGCCATCAACGGGGACGGGTTTATTCCCTGGGGGGGACGCGGCTTTTGGGATGAATACCCCCGCCCAGGGGACCCGGTCGCCCCCATTGGGTTCGCGGCCTCCAAAGGGGTGATCTACGCCCAAGATACGGACGTCGAACCCACCATCTACTTCGGGCCATCCAATCAGGTCGGCTTTGAAAATCCGGTCGGACGGGTGTACAACGCCCTTTCTGGCAATGCCTGGTTGGTACGGCAGGGGAAAGTGCTGACGCAGGCCTCCGAAGCGCCCAACCCTCGCACCGCGGTGGGCATCAGCAGCAACGGGCGCTACCTGTTTCTGGTGGTCGTGGATGGTCGTCAACCCGGCTACAGCGAGGGGATGAGGTTGGATGAATTGGCCGCCCTGTTGGTAGAACTAGGCGCACAGCAAGCCATCAACCTGGACGGCGGCGGCTCGTCAACGCTGGTGCGCACCGGCGTGTTGGGGCCTAAGGTGCTCAACAGCCCTATCCATCGCAACCGGCCCGGGCGGGAAAGGCCGGTCGGCAACCATCTGGGAGTGTTCGCCAATCCGTAACGCGGAATTCATTCCGCAACCAAGGGCGATATCGCGCAGCACATAGGGGCTGCATACCTACGCGCAAAACCACCCCTGTGCCCGCGTAGCACATTGAAGCGCGCTACGCTACATGCCCACCATCTGCACGATGATGCGGCGACGACGGGGGCGGTTATCAAAATCCACGAAGATAATTTGCTGCCAGGTGCCCAACGTGGGACGCCCGTTGACAAAGGGCACGCTGAACGAAGCGCCCAACAGCGCGGCGCGTACGTGCGCGTGGCCGTTGCCATCGCCCCAACGAGCATTGTGGGCATATTCGCGCTCCGGGGGGATGATTTCATCAAATAAGCGCCGCAAATCGCTCAAACAGCCCGATTCATACTCAATGGTGGTGATGCCGCTGGTTGAAGAGGGCGTAAAGACGGTCAAAATGCCGTCTTTCAGCCCCGATTGGCGCACGAAATCCACCACTTCGGCGGTGATGTCGTGGATATCGGTATGGCCGCGCGTTTCCAGTTCCAGGGTTGCGGTAACGGTGGTCATGGCGGGCTAACAACCGGTGGGATCTTGCGTCAAAATGGTAATCTTGTCCGGTTGATTCGGGACGATGCACAGAAACTGAAACGGCTCTTCACTGATGCACTCGTACCAGTGCGGCGCCCCGGCGGGGATAAAGACTACATCCCCAGCCTGTACTTCGTAGACCTCATCGCCGATGCCAATGCGAGCACGTCCACCGACGACATACTGTTCGTGTTCCACCGTGTTGGTATGAAGCGGCATACCGCCACCTTTCTGCATGGTGAAGCGCCGCATGGCAAAATTCGGCCCTTCCTCCGCAGGAATGAGCACCTGAATAACCGTGTCTTTTCCGGCTTTGACTTCTTGCACGGGAACATCATCCGCATGTTTGACAAACATAAGAAAACCTCCGAAGGGAATGGGGTGGTTCAGAA
>DAOTZN010000313.1:0-2281 GCA_034434095.1 Anaerolineales bacterium | reverse complement strand
TACTGGCGCTGGCCGATAGCCAGGAAGGGGTATGGCGCTGTCACAGCGCCTTTGAATGTAGCGCCGTTTGCCCATCCAACGTTGATCCAGGGTGGCGCATCATGGACTTGCGCCGTCAAGTCAGCCTCAAACGTCTAAAACTCGCATAGGAAAATGCCATCATGGAACCACAAAAAAGTAACTCCAAAAACCTGTGGGATTGGTTCAACCCACAGGGCAGAAATGTAGGAGGCTGGGCCTTCATTCTCAACCGTATCGCCGCGTTGGGTTTAGTCTTTTACCTATACTTGCATTTGTTCGTTCTAGGAAAACTGGCGCAAGGGCCCCAGGCTTTTGACCAGTTCATTGCCGCAGCCAAAAGCCCGTTCTACATTTTAGGTGAATTGCTGGTTATCGCCGCGGCACTGTATCATGGCTTGAATGGCGTACGCGTTATCCTCACCAGTTTCAACATCGGCGTCCCGCAGCAAAAGCAGATGTTTTATGCCGCCCTGTTGCTCAGTGTGCTGGGAACGCTTGTCTTTGCAGTTCGGATGTTTACCGTCCACTAAAACCTGTTTTCTCTGGAGATATTTTTCTTATGCAATTTACTCGAAAAGCCGGCGAAACATTTTGGTTGTGGTTTACGAAAATTATCAGCGGCGCAATCATTGTCTTTATCTTGGGCATCCATTTGGTAGTCAACCATTTTCTGGCACCAGAAGGCCTGCTTACCCATGCTGAGGTGGTAGCCTATTTCCAAAACCCACTGGTGGTATCCATGGAAGCCCTTTTCCTGCTTCTGCTGGTGCTCCATTCCTTGCTCGGCTTACGCGGCATCCTTTTGGACTTGCGCCCCACAGAAAAAAGCCGCCGTGTTATTGACATTATGCTCATCCTGTTTGGGGTGTTTGCTAGCCTATACGGATTGTGGCTATTGAATACAGTGCGCACAATGGGTAGTTAATCCCGCGCTTTTTCGTTGAGGTCTCATTATGCTCGGTCTTGTCTTGGTATCACACAGCAAAGCACTGGCACAATCACTGGTTGCGTTGGCACAACAAGTCTGCGAACCTGAGGTGCCGATTGCATTCTCTGGGGGCGCGGGGGAAAATCACGATGTCTTTGGCACCGATGCCATAGATATCGCCCGCGCCATTCAAGAAGTGGATCACCCCAACGGTATCGTAGTCCTCATGGATTTAGGGAGTGCTGTGCTCAGCGCCAAAATGGCGCTTGAATTATTACCGAAGAACCTGCAAAATCGCGTCTACCTCTGTCCAGCGCCACTGGTCGAAGGCGCAATTGCAGCCGCTGTCCAGGCAGCCCTCACAGATGACCCCCAAGTGGTATGCCAAGAGGCGCAAAACGCCTTAACCGCCAAGCAAGAACAATTGGGAGTACCACAATCGTCCACAGAAATCCGCGAGAAACAAACCATCACCCGCCCACAGCGCACCTTTGCGCTGGTCAATCCTCACGGCCTGCACGCCCGTCCGGCCGCTAAATTCGTCCAAACAGCCGCCCGCTTCAATGCCGAGGTGTATGTGCGTAACCTCACCACCGGCAAAGGCCCCGTCTCAGCGCGTAGCCTGAATTCACTGGCAACCCTGGGGGCACTGAAAGACCATCAAGTGGGGCTAAACGCCCAAGGGCCGGAAAGTATCCAAGCCCTGGATGCCTTGGGTGCGCTCATCCAAACCGGCTTTGGAGAAATAGAAGAAAGTCAAGAAACACCCACCCCCGCCCAGCCATCTATCAAGGAAAACGGTGGAAAAATCATTCCCATCGCAGAGGGCATTGCCATCGGGCCGGCATACACTTACCAACCACCAGAGCCATTGGTGCCATCCCACCAGGCGCAAAACCCCTCGCAGGAATGGGAACGCTTACAACAAGCACTCACCCAAACCGAAGCGGCCATCGCCAAGCGCCGTGATAGTCTGGCAACTCGATTCGGCGAAAACCAGGCTGCCATCTTCGATGCCCATATCCTCATCCTGAAAGACCCAGCCTTGTTGCAGCGCGTGCATAACGCTATTTTCGAGCAACATAAAAACGCGGCCGCGGCCTGGCAAACAGCTATCACCGAAATCGCCGCTACCTACCAATCGCTGGAAGACACCTACCTTCAGCAACGCGCCACCGATGTACAAGACGTTGGCCGTCAAGTGCTACTCCTGCTGACAGAAGGCCACACCCAACCACTCACTTTCCCCCGTCCCGTCATCCTACTGGCCGAAGACCTGACCCCCACCGAAACCGCCCAACTAGACCTGAAAAACATCCTCGGCATTGCTAC
>DAOTZN010000312.1:0-8724 GCA_034434095.1 Anaerolineales bacterium | reverse complement strand
ACTAAACGACCTCTGTGTTAGCCGAGTGCTCAGGTTATAGCACATTTTCATGCTTGGTGGTGAACAGAGTTCATGGCGACTTCTCAAAAAGGAAAACTATAGGGCGCAACCCGCAAACACAAAGGCATGAAAAAACAAGGGCGAAGGCTTTGTGCCGGGGTGCCTTGGTAGCCAAAAACACTAAGATGCCCCAGGTTATCGAGAGGATACAAATGGGCCTCCTAAAGCATTTCTGTCCAGGGCAATACAATAAAGAAAAACGCCCTCACCTTGTGGTAGACACACAAGGCAAAGGCGCATAAATTGTCAATTACTGTGATGGGTGCAGTATGACAACGTCCTGGAACATGGCGACATTATACCATTTTTGACGCACCTTGTCATACCCCAAAATTTCATCCGACAGCATGGAAGCCGCCTCTACTGGCCGGCATACGGCTATGCGCCGCCACTGGTGTAGGCATCTGGCGATTCAGGCGTCTGGCCGGAGGGATCCCAAACATACACCCAGTCCCCTTCTTGTGCCCAGTTGAAGACCCAGTGCGCATCGGCCAGCGACATATTGACACAACCATGCGAACGGGGGTAACCAAAACCGTTGTGCCAGTAGGCGCCATGCAAGGCACGCGCTTCGTCAAAATACATCGTCCAGGGCACGTCCTCCAGGTAGTAGTAGTCGGAACGGTCGGCTTCAAAGACGCCGCGCATGGTTTCGGTCTCCAGACGGGCATAAATCTGGAACAAACCGGGACGCGTCCAATACGGAGCGACACCGGTCGCCACCAGGGTGGCAAAACGCAGTTGCCCATTCTCGTACACCGAAAGGGTTTGCTGCTCCAGGTTGACTTCAACCCAGCGCCCATTGTCCACCCCATCAGGGGGCACAGGGTTGACATGCACCACACCCACCAGGCGATCTTCCACCCAACGGTCAGGGCCAATCAACAGCCAGGTCACACCGTCCACCGTTTGACGGTTGTATACCTGCACCACTTCATAGCGGTACAAGGTCTTATCTGGCAAAGGTTCTCCGCCTACGCCCGGCGTACGCTGCGGTACGGCGGTCTGCAATAGCCAGCCGAAATCGTTACGCGGGGTAGTCATAAAGACGAACCCGCTGAAATTAGCCGGAGAAATGCGGCTAACGTCGTTGGCCGTCATCCATTGACCGGGGGATACCATGTAATATCGTCTGCCATCCTCCACAACCTGGTCTTGGTAGGAAATGTAAGTCAGCCCACGTGGTCCAACTTCCAGTCGTCTGACCGCGCGTTTGGCGGCTTCTTTACGGGCATCTTCCAGGGAAGCATATACCGGCGCCTTCGCTGTACGCACGAGTCCATACTGATAAGGCACGTATGCCAGAGCGGGGTCCACCGAGATGGCAGGCAAGGGACGCAGTGGCAGATGGATACCCTGTGCGGCCAGGCGCGCCTGATACGCCGCCGGGCCAGCCAATAAACAGTCGCCGTTCACAGGACGTCGCATGCCTTGCGGAATACAGAGTACTTCCCCTTGATATAGCTTGCCGGGCATGTTTTCTGCCGCATGCCCGACAGACACATGTCCGGCAATTAACAAAAGCAACAGCCCAAAGATAATCTTAGTTTTGAATTGCATCGATAACAACACCTCTAAAAATTTTCGTACCACCCAAGGTGACACGTGAAAGTTCACACCAAAAGCATGTTGCATTATACCAGTGAAGGACGTGTTACAAAATAGCACGATACGCCTACGCGACGAGTCCCAGGTGTCTCCGGTTGATGATTTCCGAAGTTGGTAGATAATTGCATTTTTTCTTTCTAAGTGCCTTGACACATTGCCTTGCCTATGCTACATTATGAAGGTATTTAAGGGGAGCGCCTACGCGCTTTTCGTTAAAAATGACTGTAACGCACCACACGATTCAACATTCGTAGGAGAGATGAACCTTGACTAAATCTCGTTCCCAACTCATGGTTGAACGCTTGCGCGATCTGCAAGCATCATCCCCAGATATCGAGGCCTCTGCAATTGTCAGTGTGGATGGACTGAGCATGGCATCTGCCTTGCCACAAGGCGTAGAAGAAGACCGCGTATCGGCTATGTCTGCGGCCATGCTTTCCCTGGGCGAACGCATTGCAACGGAACTGGGACGCGGCGCGCTCGATCAGGTTTATATCAAAGGTGAGCAAGGCTACGTCATCCTGATGTCTGTCGGGGAAGACGCCGTATTGACCGCCCTGGCCCGTGAACAAGCCAAATTAGGGTTAATTTTCCTGGATATGCGACGGGCTGCCGAAGACCTTTCCAAGCTCATCTAACTCCTGTTCTAGCCACAGCATCCCTATCAACTCTCTTCTCGGTGACTTTATTATGGAACCTATCCCAAAGAGCGGACTATACTACGCCAATAAATTTGCTCGCATTACCCTGGACGCGCTCGAAGAAGTCATGGGTAAAAATGGTCTTAATGCCATTCTCAATCTGGCACACCTGAACGAACTAATCAATAATTATCCCCCTGATAACCTGGAAAAAGAATTCGATTTTGCAGATTTTTCAGCGCTTAACCTGGCATTGGAAGAGATGTATGGGCCACGCGGTGGTCGAGGCCTGGCCTTACGCGCCGGACGAGCCACCTTTGCCGATTCCCTGCGCAACTTCGGTGCGCTGGCCGGTGCAGGCGATTTAGCCTTCAAGGTGCTCCCTCTGCAAGCCAAAATGCGCATCGGCCTGCCCGCAATGGCCAAAATTTTCAGCCAGGTCAGTGACCAGCGCACAACCGTGGAAGAGAAAGATGACGTTTTTGTGTACACCATCCACGAATGTCCGGTATGCCATGGACGGCATGATTCGGATAAACCGGTATGCTTTATTGCCGTAGGGTTGCTGCAAGAGAGTCTCAAATGGCTGTCGGGCGGCAGTGAATTTCGTGTCAACGAATCACGCTGTAAAGCCATGAATGACGACGTCTGTGAGTTTATTATCCAAAAAACGCCCATAAAATAAAAGGGAGTGCCTCGTGGACGAGAGAAAGTACACTATTCTGGTCGTAGAAGATGACCTTGATGTAGCAGAAATGCTCAACGCTTATTTTCGCGTGCAAGGATATGATGTTCTGACCGTCAATTGGGGCGAAGATGCGATACGTTCCTGCCGTGCAAATCACCCCGATTTAATTATTCTCGATATTCGCCTACCGGACATCGACGGTTATGAAGTCGCCCGTCAATTACGCAGCAACCGACGCACCGAAGATATCCCTATCATCTTCTTAACCGAAAAACGCTCTCGTAACGACCGTCTTCAAGGCTTAGAACTAGGGGCAGATGATTACATCACCAAGCCTTTTGACGTCCAGGAACTGCGCCTGCGCGTTCGCAATTCATTGCGCCGTGTGTCTCAGGGTTCGCTCAACAATCCGGTCACCAATCTTCCCGAAGGCCCGTTGGTAGAAGAGCAACTTCAAGCCTGCCTGAGTAAACACCAGTGGGCCTTGCTGATTGTCTCTTTGAAAAACCTGGAGCGCTTCAGAGAAAAATATGGCTTTGTCGCCTCTGACGATGTACTGCGCGCCATCAGTTTAATGGTCACCAATTCATTGCGCGAATCCGGCTCATCCAACGACTTTGTTGGTCATTTGGCCCCAACGGAATTAGTGATCGTCACCACTGACGCCCATGCCGATACGGTGAAAGAACGCATCCATTCACGTTTAAAACAATCCCTTGAATATTTCTACCCACTTAAAGACCGAGGCACCAACTTGGGGGAGCATCAACTTGAGGTACATATTGGAAAATTAAGCGCCTCACAGGGTCCATTTGCCGATCTGGACGATCTAAAAACCAAACTTCTACGTCAGCAATAACTTTGAATGCCCTGACTATCGTCATCCCTACCTATAACGAAGCGGAGAACCTGCCTGAATTGGTCTCCGCTTTATTTACTTTACCCATCCCAGATATACATATCTTGATTGTAGACGATAACAGTCCTGATGGCACCGGAGAAGTGGCCGAAACCTTAGCCCGCCAACATCCTGGGCACATGCACATCTTACATCGCAACGGCAAACTTGGCCTGGGAACAGCCTACATCCAGGGTTTTCAAATGGCGCTGGCAAACGGTGCGCAGGCCATCGGGCAAATGGACGCCGATTTCTCCCATCCCGTCGAAAAAATCCCAGAACTGTACGCCGCCCTACAAACCTGCGATGTCGCGCTCGGCTCACGCTACGTCCCTGGGGGCGAATTAGACGAACGCTGGCCTTTATGGCGCAAAGTCCTCTCGGCATTTGGCAATTGGTACGCCCGCACCATCTTGCATCTGCCGGTACACGATGTCACCGGCGGCTTTCGCATCTGGCGGCGAGAAACCTTATCAGCCATGCCGCTGGAACGTGTACGTTCAAACGGGTACGCCTTCCAGGTAGAGATGACTTACCTGGCCTGCAAACTGGGCTTTAAATTCCAGGAAGTTCCGTTTTACTTTGCCGATCGGAAATGGGGGCAATCTAAAATGTCTTTCGCCATCCAACGCGAGGCCGCCATCCGGGTATGGCAACTACGACGACAATATCGCGACCTAAAGAGCCTCCGCTAGGCCTCCCCCTCCGTTTTACACACTGCCACCAACCGCTGCCAGGCTTCCCAATCCAGCATTTGAGCGCGCATCTGCGGGTCTATGCCGGCGCGTTGCAAGCGCGCCGTGGCTTGCGCTTTTGACCAACGCATGCCACCGGACAGCGTGTTCGCCAACGTCTTGCGCTTTTGAGCGAAGGCCGCTTTTGCCAATTGAAAAAACAAGGGGATATCTGATTGCGGCACGCGCGGTTGCCCACTGATGTCTACACGCACCACCGCAGAATCCACCTTCGGAGCCGGGTAAAACGCTCCGGCCGGTATGCGCGTCACAATGCGTGGCTCACCATACACCTGCACTCCCAGCGCCAGGAGATTCATCTCCCCTGGCTGAGCGCAAATACGCTGCGCCACCTCATGTTGCACCGTCAACACAATGCGTTGCGGACGTGGCCGCACCGAAAGCAGGTGCCGAAAAACCGCCGAAGTGATGTAATACGGGATGTTCGCAACAACCAGATAATTCTCTTGGGCCATCAGCGCAGCCGGGTCTATCTGTAAAATATCGCCGTTTACAATCTCCAAATTGGATGCCTCGGCCAACGTCTCGCGCAGGGCGGGCAGTAGACGGGTATCCAGTTCAACGGCTACCACTCGCCGCGCTGCCAACACCAGGTGACGCGTCAAACTGCCCAATCCAGGCCCAATTTCCAACACCACGTGCCGGGACGCGATTTCTGCGGCGGCCACGATACGCCTCAAGGCGGCTTCGTCAACCAAAAAATTCTGGCCTAGACGACGGTCAGGGTGCAATCCATGCCGTTGTAAAATCTCGGCTATGCGCAAAGGGGGGAGATTTACGGAATCAGCCATGTCAAATCCTGCGGCGGCGGCCACAGGTAATACACCGTGACCGTCTGATGCCAGGGTTCAAAATTGTCATCTTCAAAACCTACGTCGAGCCATTCCCGCCCCGGCACACCGGCCCCAATATCGGCCACCGTCCCAATGCCATAGCCGGGCACGTACACTTGCGAACCGGCCAGGGCAGCATACATGCGCCGCGTTACCGCCACCAATCCCTTGCGCAAGCGCTGGCCGCTGGCCGTGGTATAGTTACAATAATTCGGAATGCCCAATCGGCAGGGGGAATACGAAGTTACATACACCTGCGCCGCCCGCCAGTAAGTCAGCGTGCCTTCGGGGGTCTCCACCGTATGCGGCACAGCCAGCGTGCCGTATCCCACAATGCGTGCCTGAGGTTCTTGCGCCAGATAGGTATCTTCCACCGTGCGAGCCACTTCTACCTCATCTTCCAGGCGCACCCGTATACGCTGGGCCTGTACGCCGTATTGCCCGGCCTGCAAAACGCGGATTTCCCCAATTTCCACCTCCGGCAAGGGCTGATACTGCACCTCAAAGGGAACCGGTGTTTGTTCTACCAGGGCATCTTCCCGCACCCGCACCAACAAAATCTTTCCATCGTCGGGCAACGGCGCATTGAGCGGCGGGAGGGTGTAATCTAACCCTTGGGCCGGCAGACCAATTTGCGCCAGCGCCTCCCCAACCGTCTCCGCCGTTACGCGTCCGGAAACCACGCCGTAATGCGTTTGGACCTGGATTTTTTGGGACGGCTGCCAACCGAAGGTTTCTCTTGCTCCCGAGGGGAGGGCATCCGGCGCGGGATTGAAGGTGTCGCCGTTAAACAAAGGGAAGCCGGCCCCCCACAGGGCATCTGCTAACCCCGCGGCGGCCCGGTAAATTCGCTGCTCCCCATCGGGGGTGCGCACCACCCACGGGGAGCCCGACCACACCTGAAGGGCGTGTGTACCCTTCTCCGGGAGCGGAAAATCTGCGGGACGCGGTACGCCATCCACCCACAATTTGTCTCCCGGAAATAATCGTATTCCGGCTTCTAAGGCGATGTTGCCCACAATACGCCGGTGGGTAAAGTGCCATTTGGGGGTCTCTCCCTGCAACCATACGGGACGAGCGCGGCGCACAAAAATTTGCCCGCTCAGGGGAGATTCCAAAGGGGGGAAAACCGCATCTTCAGGGCGTACCCATACGCCGGCACGGGCCAACAGATCGGCTACGCTACCCGGCCAGGTGCGCAAGGAAATCGGCTTGCCATCCACCCACACGGTGACCGGTCGAAACAGGTGCATTCCCAGCAGTAGACTGCCGGTAACACATAACCCCAAAGACAACCAACGCAACGTGCTCACTTTCATAGGTCAAATTGTACCAGCGATAAAACAAAACAGCGCAGATGTCATCCATCCACGCTGACGAGCAAAAGAAATCCGGGTAGGCTACCCGACAACACCCAGAGAAACCTCCCTACCGTTGCTTCCTCTCGGACCTGGCGGGGTTCAGGAAGCCTCTGCCGCGTCGGACCCACCCGGACAAGTCGGCATTATACCGCAAGACCAGCAAAATGCCAATAGAAAAACGCGCCCAAAGGACGTTCAATCCAGCGTGCGCGTATCTGCTCTTTCTTTATTTGGGGGTAGGCCAACAACTACGCTTCAGGATTTGATTGTTGACGAGAAGCGACCCATGCTCCCACGACAATCAACACCAACATGGCAGCGCCAATGATGATATTAATGCTGCCACCCTGGTACTCCACGAGGTAGGATGTGGTAGAACCTGCATCTGGTAACCTGCTTGCACCGGCCACCGTAAACACCTGTCCCCATAGGGCAATGGTGACCAACACCATAAATACAGATGCCAACACTCCACCCCACGCGTATGCTGCTTTTTTCTTTAGCATATTTCATGTCCTTACAAAGTTGTCAGGTTGCCCATACAGTTTACCATAAGTACGCATTTTCTGCAAAATTATTGGCAACCATCGTGATTACCCTGGTGTGCCGTAATGACCTACCCAGCCGGCATAGATCACAAATTTCAGCAAACCGGAGTACCGCCGACCTACCTGTGCCATGTAATGGTACGCAGTGGTATGGTCGGCTTTGCCAAGCAGAGCCTGGCGATACGTTTGCGCCGTAGAGCCGCAAAGAAAACCACGTTTTAGCGCCAAAAGCGGCATGTATCCAGAAAAGCCTTCGCATCCGGGCAACTTTGCGTTATGGCTTGGGGGATACCCCCAACGTGCCGACCTGGAGGTCGGCCTTCCCAGGCACCCCTAGGAATGACCTTCGCCGAGGCCAGCCATCCGGTCATCGCCATAACCGTTATTGGGGCTAACTCCGGGACTGCTTTTGGTCTTCTTTGCTCGCCCTAAGAATGACAAATGTCACCCTTGACAGGTCATTTTCCTCAAAGTAAAATATTGCACATCATTCAAATTTTTGAATATAGATCGAGGTATGAAATCCTACAAACAGGCCTACAAGCAAGAAATAAAATTCTACAGAATCCTGGCACATCCCGTCCGCCTGGCAATTTTGGACTTGTTACGCACAGAAGAAGCGTGTGTTTGTCACATAGAAGCGACTCTTGGCCTGCGCCAGGCCTACATCTCTCAACAGTTAATGACCCTGCGAAAGGCCGGATTGGTAACTACGCGCCGGGAGGGATTGAACATCTACTATCGTGTCACCCACCCGGAGATTTTTGAGGTCATCGATGCCATGCGGATAGTGACAGGAGAACAACCTGAGATTACTATGTCTCCGGGCAACGTTTGTACCTGTCCTGCTTGTACCGAGGTAGCATGACAACATTGCCCTGATGCGGTAAATTTTTTTGAGATACCATATTCAATTTTTTGAATAAACGAGCCGCGTTGGTCTGCCTGCACACAAAATAAAAGGAGAATAACCCAAATGCAAACTGAAGTTACCCAAAAAGGTGAAATACCCACCACGAACAACGACCTGCGCGCCTGGGCATTGGTTCTGGCGGCGGCCGTGGTATGGTTCCTGCTGTACAACCTCATCCAACCTTTCGCAAATTGGCTGGCTTATGGGCTGCTTGGCTTAGCGCAAGGTTCTCACTTAGGGGAATCGCTGGCCTTTTTCTTTTATGACGTTCCCAAAATCATCTTGCTGCTCAGCGGCATGATTTTTCTCATTACGCTGCTGCGTTCCTTCTTCAGTGCAGAGCAAACCCGCGCCTGGTTGGGCGGCAAACGTGAGGGCGTCGGGAATGTCTTGGCCGCGGTATTGGGCGTCATCACCCC
>DAOTZN010000311.1:0-13758 GCA_034434095.1 Anaerolineales bacterium | reverse complement strand
CTCTTGGATTTCCTCGTCGGTAAATCCCATTGCCCGCAAGGCTTCTTCATTATTCTTCAGGTCGCGCTCGATATCTCCATCTGGGCTTCCTTCGATGACGTTTGAAAACGTACTGCTACCGGCAGGGGCCACGTGGGCAGCATCGATTTGGGTGTTGGCATTGGTTATGCCTACGCCGAGCACGGTTAGCAATATCACAACCAGCGATAGTGTAACAAGACGTATTTTGTTCATGGTTATTCCTCCATGAGTGAGAAAAGGTTTTTTATGCGCCGTACTACACGCGCGTGTTGTATTAAGCATAGCCGTTTCTTCATCCCTTTGTCAATGGGTTTACTCCCCAATTTTGGGGAGGCGTCTCCCCGATTTTGGGGAGTGCTTTCGCCATGTTTTCATGATAGAATACACCGCCTTGACTGGATGGTTGGCTGTTCTTCAGTTCCAAACGTCCCCTTATGGATAGAAGAGAATTTGGATTGCTCATCAAAGCCATGCGTCATGAGGTGTTACGCCAGCCAAGGAAGCCGCTGGCCGCAGGCAGAATTAGCGCGTCGCGTGAATGCTACCCCCAAGGTCATCAGCAATCTGGAACGTGGCGTCCGAGTGAACCTGGAGCCTGAACTCTTGTTGCGGTTAGCCGATGTTTTCCGGCTGACCAGCCGGGAGCGAACGGTGTTTTTTGAGTGTGCCACCGGTTTGCGTTTGGAGAATGTGCCCCGCCCGGGGCATTCGGCAGAAGAAATCATGGCTTCCGTGCTTAATCTGCTGGGTCAGTACCGTTTGCCGGCCTTTGTGGTGGATGACTATGATAACGTGGTTGCCGCCAATGACATCATCCTGCCTCTGGTTTCGGGTGGCTGGGGATTGATGGACGATGCGCCCCAACAACCCGGTGGGTTTAATGTCATGCGCATCGTTTTTTCTGACCGCTCCCCTTTGGGAAGAAATATCGTGGAAGAGCGGGAAAACTTTCTGCTTCAGACGGTATATTTTTTTCCGTTTTGTTACGCTCAGACGCCGCGCTACCCGAGCTTACCAGGATATGATGGATGCCTTCTTCGCGGCACTCGATATGAGCATCTTTCGCGAGGTGTATTTGCGCTCCTTTCAGCAAGAGGAAGATTTTCTCTTTGAAGATGGCCTGACCTCGATGAAGTTGCCGAACCAACCCCTTTTGCGCTTTTCAAGCCCTCCCCAGCATTCGATTTCCACGCCTTACGGGATGCTGTACATCATTGCCTATTTGCCGGCCGATTTAACCACACTAGATTACTTCACCGAGTTGGCACATGCCTACCCGGGCATGGCGCGCTCCCTGGCTCCCTGGCCGCTTGAGACTGAATTGGTCGAAGAATATGACGAGCAGGATGAGTTTGAGGACGATGCCGACGAAATGCTCTCCTGATTTATGCGGCAAGGTGCGGTATAATCGCCCGCATGAACGACAAAAAAATCGCTTTTTTGCCCTTTCACGCCATCAACGAATTTATGCTTGATGACTATCGTCAGCAGGTCATCACGTTTGTGTTGGCCTCACGCCAGTCTTTGCCTGCCGAGACCTCCCGTCGCCTGACCTCGCTAATCCAAAAGCACGTTACCGTGCCCGGTTTTCGGAATGCAAACAAGGCCCCTGTAGCGGTGCAACGTAAACCTGCCATCAAGGCCTTTCAAAAATCACCGCAATTTGCGGCCGGTGTTTTGGCTGCCTGGGCTGAATTGCACCCGGAATTGCGTCAGCAAACCTATAATTTGTTGACTGCCCGCGGCTGGGAATTGTTGCCACCCGATGCCGACCGTACCCGTTTACCCGGTTTTATGACCGTATGGCCGGCGGGCGAACACTTTGAAACCTTGGTAACTGCCTTTCGAGAGGCCTATCCGGATAGTGACGTCGGTGAGGATGACATTAGCCTGATGACCGTCTGGTTGGGGGGACGGTTGCCCTATACGCAGGAGGGGGAAAGCGACGCCCCCGAGGGTGGGGAGGTCTCCTCGGAATGATGACCACTCCAAAGGGCGTCCGTATCCCGCTGACCCTCCTGGGGGTGTTGCTGTTCCTGGGGGTCTCGGCGATTCCTGTGTGGGGTCGCGCCCCCTCTGTCGCTTCCCCTCAAGATTTGATTGCCGCCGTCAACCATTTGCGTCAGGTCAACGGGCTGCCGGCGTATCAGGTCAACCAGGCGCTGATGCAGGCTGCCCAGGCTCAGGCCGATTGGCAGGCTGCCAATAACACCGTGACACACACGGGAGAAGGGGGCACGCGTCCCAAAGACCGCGCCGCGGCGGCCGGTTACGCGGGCCAGTTTATCTCGGAAAATATCGCCGGTGGCTATGGCATGACGGTGAGCGATGCGGTCAGCATGTGGCAGGGGGATGATTTGCACTTGAATACCATGCTGGGACCCAATTATCAGGACGTGGGCGCGGGGGTGGCGTCCTCCGGTGAAACGGTGTACTATGTTTTGCTGGTGGGGTATGGCAGCGGTGCGGGCAGCCAGACGTCGAGTGTGACCCCCGTGACGACTGAAACAGGTGGGGAGAGCGTTCCGCCGGCAGGTACCATTGCGACCTCAACGCCCAACGCCGATGGCTCGGTTGTGCACATCGTGCAGCAGGGCGATACCTTGTGGGGAATCGCGGTGGCCTACAAGGTCAGTATTGCGCAGTTGATGAGCCAGAATGGTCTACCGGCCAACGTCGTGTTGTATCCCGGTGAGCGGTTGGTCATTCACCGCGCCGGGGAGTTGACCCCCGTACCTACCGATACCCCAGCACCGCCGACCCCGACCCCTACACCCACCGGGCCGCGCTTGCCGACTGCCACACCGGTTTGGATGGGGACGCCCGGCACCGTGGTGATTACCCTGCCGCCTCCGCCTACGGCCGCGCCGTTACAGACAGGCGGCACTGCAGAGGACACTTTGGAGCAAACGGCCTTGGTCATTGGGCTGTCGGCATTGGCCGCGATAGTTGCTCTGCAATTTCTGGCGCGCCGCCGACGGTAAGCCCCACAACATGCTGTGTGGTAGATACACAGGGCCAACGCATTAAACGGATTTTTGTGCAATGGCTGCGCTGCCCACCTGCTCTAACGCGTTTTCAGGCGCCGGAGGGTTCATAAAACCGGCGCGCGCATCCCGGAAATAGCGCTCAAATGGCCAGTCATCTTTCAGGCCCTGTCCGCCTGCCAGGCGCAGGGCCTGCTCTGTTATCTGTGCTGCGCTTTCAACGACGAAATGCTTGGCGGCCGCCAGGCGTACCGCGATGGCGGCGCGGTGATTTTCTTTACCGTCCCAGGCAGCCACGGCATTAAAAAACAAGGCTTCGGCGGCCTGTAGGCGGATGTCCATTTCTCCGATGGCGCGTTGAATGCGGGGCTGCGTGGCGATGGGTTTGCCCAGCGCGGGCGGCACGCGTTCAAGTGTAAATTGGATGGCCGCGTCACGGGCGGCGCGTGCCGTGCCCAGGTAAACGGCCGTTACCATGGCGGGGAACCACAGGTTGGGTTGCGGGGCACTTTCGCCCCGGGTGAGCAGGTTTTCGGCCGGCACGACCGCGTTTTCCAAAACCAGGTCGTGGCTTTCGCTAGCGCGCAGACTGAGGGCGTTTTCCCAGGTGCGTATCCAGGTCAGCCCGGGTTGGTTGTTGTACATCCAAAGAATGCCCTTTTGCCCGCCAATGGTGACTGCGGTGAGTAGATGCGTCAGGTGAGGGCCGCCGGTAACCCAAGTCTTGCGCCCGTTGACGATGAAATGCCCGCCGCCGGGGGCCGGTTGTGCGTTGGTGCGAAAGCGTCCACCGCGGGATGGGCTGCCCAAACTGGGTTCGCTGGCTGCTGAATTGAACAGCGCGCCCTCGCGTGCCGCGGCCCGGCACAGACGTTCAAAGGCCGCTTCCGGCCATTCGCGCACCTCGCGGGCGTGACCAAAAATTTGCAATTGCATGGCCGCAACTATGGCGGTAGAGGCATTGCCCTGTGCCAGGTTGTGTTGTGCCGCGGCACATTCGCGCAGCGATAGACCGGCGCCGCCGTGTTCCAGCGGCACGCTCAGCGCCAGGTAGCCGCTTTCGCGCAGTGCCCGCAGGTCTTCTTCAGGCAACCGTGCATTACGGTCGGCTTGACCGGCACGTTTGGCGCAAGCCTGTGCCAGGGTTTGGCTGATTTCGATGAGGTTGTCGGGTGTGATGAGCACGGAAATTCTCCTGTGTTTTTTTGATGACGATTTTGAGTTTGTTTGGACGCGAGCGAGTGCTGAAAACGCTGGCGTTTTGTGACAAAACACAGCGTGGCCCCATTTGGGCGTTTTCTCTTGCGCACATGCGCGCCCACGATTATACTACTTGTACGTATGACAGGTGACAGGCGGCAGGCGTCCGCTGATTGCTGTTCGCGGACACTTACCCACCTGACGGCTGACCGCTGTTTGCTTAATACTGACAAAGAGCCACATACCATGAAGATTGATACGTTAATGAATGCACTTCCCGAAGTTTATACTCCCGCCGATCGAGAGTTAATCTTGCGCGCCTACCGCGTGGCGGAAAAAGCGCATGAGGGGCAAATGCGTTCTTCGGGCGAGCCGTATATCACTCATTGTGTGTCGGTGGCGAATATTCTGGTGGAAAAATTCCGCCCGGCGCCTTACGTTATTCAGGCCGGATTACTGCACGATACGGTAGAAGACACCGATGTCACATTGGATGACCTGCGCCGCGATTTTGGGGAGCGCGTGGCCGTGTTGGTGGATGGGGTGACCAAATTGACAGGCCTGCCACGTGTCTCCCGGGCGGAAGATGTTTCAGAGAAGGCCTCCGTGCATCCAAAGCATCCAAACGAACCGGATTCCGATCAAGAAATGGAAAAGTGGATGCGCAGCCGGCAATATGATGCAAAGTCTGAAACGTTGCGCAAAGTGATACTGGCAGTAGCCGACCAACCAGAAGTGGTAATGATTAAACTGGCCGACCGCTTGCACAATATGCGCACGTTACACCATGTGCCCGAACGCAAACAGAAGCGTATAGCCCGAGAGACGCTCGATATTTTTGCGCCTTTGGCAAATCGTTTAGGCATCTGGCAAATAAAGTGGGAACTAGAAGACTTGTGTTTTCGCTACCTCAACCCAGATGCATTTTTTGAAATTGCAAACGCCTTGGAAGAGCGTCGTGCTGAGCGGGAGCGCGAGATGGAAAACATCATCCAGCGTGCGCGCGAGATTATGCGAGAAGCCAACATTCCGGCACGTGTGAGCGGGCGCCCCAAACACATCTATTCGATTTACCGCAAGATGCAGCGCAAGGGTATCCCTTTTGAAATGCTCAATGATATCCGTGGCGTGCGCATCATTGTCCCACCCTTTGTCGCACCCAACGAACCGCCCGAAGTTAATGAAAAACTGGAAGCAACCTATTGTTACGCCGCCTTGGGGGTTGTTCACAGCCATTGGCGACCTATTCCACACGAGTTTGACGATTATATCGCGGCACCCAAAAACAATAATTATCGCTCTTTGCATACCGCGGTCGTGTACAACGACGGTAAAACACTGGAAGTACAAATTCGCACCGAAGACATGCATCGGGAGGCGGAAGAGGGGATTGCTGCCCATTGGCGCTATAAGGAAAGTCGTGTTTCGGACAGCAAATTTGAACAGAAAATCCGTTACTTGCGCTCTTTGATGGATTGGCGGCAGGATGTTCAAGATGCGCGCGAGTTTGTGGACGGTATGAAGACCGATGTCTTTGCCGATCGGGTTTACGTCATTACACCGCGTGGTGATATGATAGACCTGCCCGCCGGCGCGACGCCGATTGATTTTGCCTACCACATTCATACCGAAATTGGCCATCGTTGCCGTGGCGCAAAAGTGAATGGC
This sequence comes from Anaerolineales bacterium, assembly GCA_034434095.1. GTDB lineage: Bacteria > Chloroflexota > Anaerolineae > Anaerolineales > DRKV01 > DRKV01. Next base: position 7,882 of record DAOTZN010000311.1, on the reverse strand, counting down.
AAATTGGTGCCGCTGAACTATGAATTGCAGACCGGGGAACGGGTGGAAATCGTCACTGTCAAACGGGGCAGCCCTAGTCGAGATTGGCTTAACCCCAGTTTGGGGATGGTGAAAACACAGCGCGCAAAATCTAAAATCCGCCGGTGGTTCAAAGAGCAGGCGCGTGAAGCCAATATTGCCCGCGGTCGCGAGCAACTTGAGCACGAACTCAAGCGCGTCGGTTATCAAAATACGAACCTGGAAAAATTAGCGCGCGAACTGGATTTTCCATCCCTGAATGCGCTGTTTTTTGCCATTGGCTGTGGTGATTTTAGCACCAGTAAAGTGCTGTCGCATTTAGAAAACTCGGAGCGAAAGAAGCAGGGCTTACCGGCCGCAGAAGAAGACTTAAGCGGATATGTCTCAGCCAGCCACAAGGTCATTGATCCCCAAGAAGCCATCACCGTAGTGGGAATGTCGGGGTTACTCACCAATTTGGCGCGTTGCTGTAACCCATTGCCAGGAGAGCCCATTATAGGCTATATCACGCGTGGACGTGGTGTTACCATCCATCGCCAGGGTTGCCCGAACATTCGCAAAGTCAAAGACCGCGAACGCATTGTCCAGGCCGGATGGGGCTTTCGTACCGAAAAAGAATCTGGGCGCCTCCCCGTGCCGGTACGCATTCAAGCGTATGACCGCCTGGGGCTGATGCGCGAGGTTTCCACCATCCTGGAAAAAGAAGGCATCAATATGCCTAAGGTGGACGTAGCCGTGAACAGTCAAAATATTGCCGTTTTCGATTTAATTTTGGAAGTATCTAACATCAATCAACTTAGCCGGGTATTGGCACGCATTGAAAACTTACCGAATGTCTTTGAGGCAGTGCGTATCAATGCCTCATGAGTGAGGAAATTCTATGACATCTCATTTGATTAGCGTTACCGAAGCGTTGGAACGTATCTTACAGCATTTTTCTCCATTGGATGTTGAAGAAGTGCCACTGGAGCAGGCCGATGGCCGAGTTTTAGCGGATGAAATCCGCTCACCGCTGGACATTCCTTCCTTTAATAACTCTAGCATGGATGGGTTTGCTCTGCGCGCCTCCGATGTGGTTGAGGCCTCCCCGGAGTCTCCCGTCACCTTACAGGTGGTTGCCGACATCCCTGCCGGCAGTGAGCCGCAATGCACGTTAGAGCCAGGGCAAGCCGCGCGTATCATGACCGGTGCGGTGTTACCCCCCGGAGCAGATGCCGTTGTGCCGGTAGAAGATACCAGTCAGAGCCGCAAACCGCAAGGTGACGACCCCTTACCGCCGGTAGTGAAAATCTTCAGAGCGGTGCAATCTGGCGCTTATGTGCGCCACGTGGGACAAGACCTGCAGCGCGGCGATGTAGTGCTGACGCCGAGGCGGTTGCGCCCTCAGGACGTTGGCTTCCTGGCGATGCTGGGCATGCCCAAGGTGCGTGTGCGCCGCCGCCCCCGCGTAGCGCTTTTTAGCACTGGTGACGAATTGCTGCCGCCGGGTGTCCCGCTGAAACCGGGAAAAATTTACGATGCCAACACGTATACGTTACAGGCGCTCCTGCCACGTTTTGGCGCCCAGGTTTTCCTGGTAACGCGCCTGCCAGATCGCTTGGATGCAGTGGAAGATGCCCTGCATGACGCGGTAGTCTCCGGCGCCGATTTGCTGGTCTCAACCGCGGGAGTCAGCATGGGTGCCTACGATTTTATGCGCGTGGCCATCGAACGGCAGGGAGACTTGCACTTGTGGCGCGTCAACGTGCGACCGGGCAAACCCCTGACCTTTGGGCATTTCCAGGGCGTTCCCTTTTTGGGCCTGCCGGGAAATCCGGTGTCGACCTTTGTGAGTGCCAATATTTTCCTGCGCGCTGTCCTGATGCGTATGTTAGGGTTGGAACATCTCCCCCATCTGCGTCAGGTAGTGCTCGGTGAGCCGGTGCAGTCGGATGCTCGAGAGTCTTACCTGCGGGTGATTTTGCGCACCGAAGGCGACCAAGTCGTGGCTTACCTGGCCGGACATCAAGGCTCTGGCAACCTGTATGGCATGACGCGTGCCGATGCGCTGTTGAAAGTTCCTGCTGGCGTGACATCACTGTCGGCGGGCGATTTTGCTCAGGCGTTGATTCTGGACTGATGGGCGGGTTATTTGCCCGATACAATTTTTTCGTGTCCATGCGCTTCCATATCATCTCAATAACTTAGGGCCTCTTAGCGTTTTTACTACAAAGGTTCGAAGACACAAAGCCTTTTTCCTGCGTGCTTTTGGGCCTTCTTGGTGACATTTTCATTGCGCCCCATGGTCGGTCTCTCCCTATTTTTTTTGAGAAGAAGATACCGCTTGCCAATCAAAAATTTTCAAATATTCCCTTATGAACCTTTCCCCTCAAGAACGACGTCGATACGTACAAGACATGTTCACGCGCATTGCAGGTCGTTACGACCTGATGAATCGCGTGATGACCTTTGGACAGGATATTTCCTGGCGGCGTGAAGTCATCCGCCGAGCGAAAATTCAGCCGCAGAATGCCGTACTCGATTTGGGGGCCGGTACCGGTGACCTGGCGCGCGAAGCCCTACGTCAAGCGCCGGACTGCCGTCCCCTGGCAGCGGATTATACTCTGGAGATGATGCGCGTTGGTCGCGCTCGTTATGGTCAACCTGCCGATTGGAGTGCAGCGGACGCACTCAACCTGCCCTTCCCCGACCAGTCATTTGACGTGGTGGTTTCGGGGTATTTGTTGCGCAATGTGGTAGATTTGCCGCGTGCATTAGCGGAGCAGTATCGGGTCTTGCGACCTGGCGGGCGCATTGTCGCCCTGGATACTACCCGTCCGCCTCGTAATGTGCTAACCCCTTTTATTAACTTTCACCTACACACCGTTATTCCGTTGGTTGGGCGCCTTTTGACGGGTGAAGCGGATGCCTACACCTACCTGCCCGATTCCACCGCTGCGTTTTTAACCGCCGAAGACCTGGCCGCACACCTGCGGGAGGCCGGCTTCCGGGAAGTAGGTTTTCGACGGCGCATGTTGGGCACCATGGCAATTCATTGGGGGACGAAGGACTGAGATTGTGCGGGAGCGCGTTGGCAAATCATTGCCACTGCCCATGACAATTGTTCATGAACCGTTTTTCCTGGTTTAAGATAAAAATTTCTGGTATGATTTCTCGGAATTGGTGGCCATTCGGCCACCGTTGTATGTACACAAGGAGTGTGTTTTTAGCATGAAGCGTAAAATTTTACCCGTATTTGTTGTTTTTTCTCTTTTGTTGGTAGGCATATCTTTTTACCTGACGCGCCCTTCCCAGGCAGCAGAAGCCGTGACGACCAATGTGTATTTGCCGCTTGTGACGCGCGATTTCCCTCCTCCCCCAACGGTTTTTGGCGCTGAAACGAAAACCTTCGATGACCCCACGCTTATTCAACTGACCGTGGAGGCGCGCGTATCCTGGATTCGCCTCCCAGCCTTTTATTGGAAGGACATTGAACCAACTGCTCCGGTTAATGGGCAGCACACGTACGATTGGAGCAGTGTGCCGGAGAGCAGCCTGATTAACATTGCCAATAACCACATGTATGCTATCGCAACAGTGCGCTCAACGCCCTCGTGGGCCCAATCTGTCCCCGGCGTGGCCTGTAGCAAACCCGAGAATCTAACGGATTTTGCCGCTTTTATGCAGGCCGCGGTGGAGAAATACAGCCAGCCGCCTTACAACGTGCATTACTGGGAATTAGGGAACGAACCGGATGTAAGCCCTACCATAGTCCCATACAAAGAAACGGGCATCATGGGTTGTTGGGGGGACGAAAATGATCACTACTATGGCGGCGGCGATTATGCCGACATGCTCAAGGTGGTGTATCCTGCTATTAAGGCGGCCGATCCCAGCGCGCAGGTGTTGATTGGCGGCCTACTGCTGGATTGCGACCCAGATGACCTTGACTGTGGGTCCAGTGACGCCTCAAAGAAAATCCCGGCTAAGTTTTTTGAAGGTATTTTGCGCAATGGCGGCGGCGATTACTTTGATATTGTCAGTTTTCATGGCTATCCTCAGTATGGTGGTGGAAACATTGGAGATGAAACCTTCCCCACCTGGGACCAACGAGGCGGGGTTGTTCTAGGGAAAGCCAGTTTCTTGCAGGAAGTCATGCAGCAATATGGTGTAAGCAAGCCCTTGTTGCATACCGAAGGTGCTTTGTTGTGTCCTTCATGTGATCCCCCTCCCCCGGACTTTGAAGATGCCAAAGCCGATTATGTGGTATGGCTGTATGCGCGTGCTCTGGCCGGTGACTTCGAGGGAAGCATCTGGTATACCCTGGATGGCGGTGGTTGGCGCAATGGTGGCCTGATCGAAGGTACTCAGAACCCTACCCCGTCCTATTATGCGTTCAAATTTGCTGCTTCAGAACTATTAGATGCACAGTACGTTGGGCAACCAACCGGTTTGGATCCGGCATTGCGTGCGTATATCTTTCAAAAATCTGGAAAGACGATTTGGGTCGTGTGGCCTGCCGATCGTACCCAGCATACTTTGAATATGCCTGCTGGTTATACGACGGTGTATGACAAATTGGGGAACACGGTGCCGGTGACCAGTAGTACCATGCAAATCAACGCCCCGGTGTACATCGAATTGCCTTGAATTATCAGGAGAATTTATGACGCTGAAAATGGGTCAACGCGGCAACCGGCCAGGGAATTTACTCTGGCCGCTTGCCCTGCTTTTTGTGATTGTACTCTTGGGAGGTTGTAGCAACAGTTCCTTCGTGCCGGCTCCGGTGGTTGTGTCTGCAACTTCACCGACGCTATCGCCCGCTGATGGCATTCCGTTGTCCACGGTAACAGTAATACCATCCCCATCTCCTGTGCCCACGGCTACACCTTCCCCAACACCTACCCCTTGGCCATCCATGCCGTTGTTTGGCGTGGAGCCCCATAAACTTTACGATAACCAGGTGATGACGCTGCTAGTAGATTCCGGTGCATCGTTAGTGCGTTATGGTGGTGTTTCTTGGGATGCGGTGGAGGCTCAAGAAGGGGTGTACAACTGGGATGTTTTGTGGCGCACCGATGCCGTTTTGGAGCAATTGGCCGCCCATGATATTGATGTGATTTTGATCATCCGTGGCGCGCCATTGTGGGCGCAGAAAGTTTACGGTCACACCTGCGGACCGGTAGCCTCTGACAAACTGAATGCCTTTGCGGCCTTTATCTATCAGTTGGTGCAGCGTTACAGCCAGCCGCCTTACAATGTGCGTTACTGGGAATTGGGTAACGAGCCGGATGTTGACCCCTCGCTGGTGTCCGCAAACAGTGTCTTTGGCTGTTGGGGTGATAAAACCGACCCCTACTATGGCGGCGGCTATTACGCTGAAATGCTCAAAGTGGTGTATCCGGCTATTAAGGCGGCCGACCCATCGGCGCAAGTGCTGAATGGTGGCTTGCTCATGGATTGTGACCCCACTAACCCACCGGAAGGGAAAGATTGCCACGCTACGACCTTTTTGGAAGGCGTGCTGCGTAATGGCGGCGGAAGTTACCTGGATGCCATCAACTTTCATGGTTATCCGCCCTTTGTGCAGAGTTCCCTGATGATGGACCGTGCATTCCCCGGTTGGGACACACGCGGCGGGGTGGTGGTGGGTAAAATCTCGTATATCCGAGAACTAATGGCTCACTACGGTGTAGATAAGCCTCTTTTCTTGACAGAAACCTCGCTGATTTGTCCGGAATGGAACAAGCGGGATTGCAATCCACCGGGGGAGGCCTTCTTTCAGGCACAGGCGGATTATGTGGTGCGCGCTTTCTTGCGGAATTGGGCTTTGGATGTCCAGGGTACCATTTGGTACGATTTTGAGGGCAAGAGTTGGCGTTATGCCAGCATGATAGGTGCGAATGTGTTTGACCCTAATCCGGCTTTTTATGCTTTTCAATTTCTCAATCGCAAACTAGCCGATGCCCGTATGATGGGACCTGTTGAAGATTTTCCGGGGATAGAGGGGTATGCTTTTGTGCATTCGGATAATGCTCAAACCTGGGTGTTGTGGTCAGTGGACGAAAAGCCCATTTCGGTGAAAATTCCATCCGGCGCGCGTGTGTTGGATAAATTGGGTACGCAAATTGCAACCACTGAGGATGTGTTGGAAATTTCATCCCCCGTATACATAGATTTGCCATGAGATTATTGCTGGCGGCCGTTTGGTCATTCTTGTTGTTGATTGCATTTGTTGTGCTTCCGTCGCGCTGGAAGATGCCGGCGCGACGGCCTGTTTTGTGGCTGTTACTGCTGGCGCTGTGGGTACGTCTGCTACCCAACGTCATTCTAAAGGTAGGTGGTGGATATGATATCCAGTCCTTCGCGTTGGTAGGTGAAATGCTGTCTAAGGGGAGCGAAATATATGCGGCCACCGAAGGTGTAAATCGTCACCCCTACTTGCCGTTCTACCTGTATTGGCTGGCAGCCGCATGGAAGATAGCCCAGGTCGGTGGCTTTTCGTTTGTGCAGTTGGTACGCTTGCTACCAATTACCGCCGATGTTGGGTTGACATTGGCCTTGTTTTTAGGTTTATACCATCGTAACTCACAATGGGCCTGGCGAGCAGGACTGTTGTATGCACTCAACCCCGTTGCGGTATTTGTTTCGGCGTATCACGGCCAATTTGACGCTTTGCCGGGGTTGTTTATCTTGTTAGCGGTGATAGAACTGGCACAGGAATACCCCGCAAGGAGCGGGGTCAGCCTTGGCTTGGGTATTTTGGCGAAGTCGTTTCCGGTTTTGGCACTGCCCTCGTTGTTTTGGGCAGCGCGTACCTGGCGCAGTAAAGTCGCGTTGGTGTTGGGCGCCATGCTTGTCCCGCTGGCGGGGATTGGCGTGTATGCTTTGTGGTTTTCTGCTTCCCCGTGGCTCATTTTGCACCGTGCACTGACTTACAATTGGGGCGTAGGGATTTGGGGGTATACCTACTTGCTCCGCATAGCGGCACAAATTTTTGAATCCCCCAATTTGTACCGCTGGGTCTTAGTTTGGGGACGGGCGCTAACGTTGTTCTTCCTTGCAGTGGTGTTTTTGTGGCGGGCGCGCCAGGAAAGCCCGGCGCGTGGCATTTTGTTGATTTTGCTCACCTTTTTTGCCCTGGGACATGCTTTTTCCATCCAATACCTTGTCTGGCTGCTCCCATTGGCGGTATGGAACGGCGAAGTCCATTGGGTTCAGCGTTATACCCTGGGGGCATTCGCGTATATGTTTCTGGTGTATTTTTCGTTGATTTTGCAGACGACGATTACCAACCTTTTGCCTTTTCAACAGGCCGATTTGTACCTGATCATCCCATCGGGTTTGCCCGTTTGGTTGGTATGTGTAGCCTGGTTGGTTGCTTTGCTCAGAGGCCGGTGGCAATCGCTGTCAGAAATTCATCCTTTGCAAGCGCAACCCGACATGTCTCTATGAAACAAAGTTTTATTTTTCCCCTGTTTGTACTGCTATTTGTTATTTGGGGCGGGTTGAGCCTCCCTGTTGCCGCTACAAATGCACATAACGTGGCTGCCTGTGCCCCTATGGGGTGGTTTCCCACGACTTTTGGCCTTAAAGACCACACCGTTTTTACTTTTGATGGACGTTACTACCTGGCATCCATTGATACCAGCGATAACACCCATTTTGCTTATGGCGTTTCAGACGATTTATGCACCTGGACGACGCTGAATCCAATTTTGGCGCAGCGCCCTGCCTTGCCATGGAGAGAGACCGTTATCTGGGCACCGGATGTGCTTTGCGAGAATGGTACCTGCTATATGTTCTATGCCAGCGTTGAGTCTACGATTACACAGCGCATTGCTTTAGCAACCTCAACGAATCCTGCCGACCCTGCCTCCTGGGT
>DAOTZN010000310.1:0-2658 GCA_034434095.1 Anaerolineales bacterium | reverse complement strand
TTGTCAGCAAACGTATCGCCAGGCTCTGCCTGGCAAGGCCGACCACAGGTCGGCGGTACTTCAGTTTGCTGAAATTTGTGATCTATGCTGGTCAGGTAGGTAATTACGCGCAATGTAGCCCAAAATGCCGGCAAGTTTTTGAACCATAGCGCCGTGTAGGACAGGCTTTCCAGCCTGTCACCTTTGGATGCGGCAGGCTTACAGCATACCGAACCAATGCAACTGTGTTTAGCAATGCGAAGGACGCGAACGAGCACTGGAAATTATTTCTTGTGGCACACAAAACCGTGATACAATTTCGCTATCAGGTTTACGCTGTTTTCATTGCACCTAGGAGATGCTATGCACGAGGATTTTCGAGACCTGTATGTGGGGGTGAATGTAAGCGTTCCCGTTCTCGGAGGGGGGCACCGCCGGTATGTCAATCTGGATAATGCCGCCTCCACGCCTGCCCTGCGACGTGTGAAGCAAGCCATTGATGCATTCTTGCCATACTACAGCAGCGTACACCGAGGTACCGGCTTCAAAAGCCAACTTTCCACCTATTTTTATGAAAAAGCGCGCCATACCGTGCTGGACTTTGTGGGGGCAAACCCGCAGGAACACACTTGTATTTTTGGCAAGAACACTACCGAAGCACTGAATAAACTGGCGCGGCGCTTCCCCTACACACCCCAGCGGGATATCGTACTCACAACCCGCATGGAGCATCACTCAAATGATTTGCCCTGGCGCACCAATGCACACGCGGTGCACGTTAAGGTGTTGCCGGATGGACGCCTGGATGAGGATGATTTTGATGCTTTGCTGGCGCATTACGGTAATCGCGTCGCGTTGGTGGCGGTGACGGCTGCCAGCAATGTAACCGGTTACATCAATCCCATTCATCGCCTGGCCGAGAAAGCACATGCCGTTGGGGCGCAAATTCTGGCCGATTGCGCCCAGTTTGCACCGCACCGGGCGGTGGATATGCGTCCGCTGGATGACCCAGGGCACCTGGATTACGTGGCGATTTCCGCCCACAAGATGTATGCGCCCTTTGGAACCGGCGCGTTAATCGGCCGTCGTGATACCTTTATGCAGGGTGCCCCTGATATGGTGGGTGGGGGGACCATCGATATGGTTACCTTAGATGAAGTGACCTGGGCACAACCCCCTGATCGGGACGAAGCCGGCAGTCCCAACACCGTTGGGGCGGTGGCCCTGGCGGCTGCCATGCGGCAATTGCAGGAAATCGGCATGGATACGGTGGCACAGCACGAAGCAGAACTGACTGCCTATGCCCTGGAACACCTGGCACGCGTGCCGGGCATTCACATCTTCGGGGATACCCATCCGGAGAATGCCATGCAGCGGGTGGGGGTTATCCCCTTCCTGCTGGAATCGGCAAACCACTTCCTGGTTTCGGCGATCTTGGGACATGAATTTGGCGTTGGGGTGCGCAGTGGCTGTTTCTGTGCACATCCTTATTTGCTGCATTTGCTCAATGTGGATGATGCCTCCGCCCGTCAGGTGCGGGAGCGCATGGCACAGGGCGACCGCTCAGAAATGCCTGGCCTGACGCGTGCTTCTTTTGGTCTTTACAACGTAGTGGAAGATATTGATGTTTTGGTGGAGGCTTTGTCGGCTATTGCTAAGGGAGCCTATCATGGGACTTACCATCAGGACAAAGCCAGTGGGATGTACACTCCAGAGGGGTGGTCGCCAGTCTTTGAAGAATACTTTGACTTTTAGGTTGCCTCTCAAAACGGGGCCGATAGGATGTTATTGCCCCGTAGAATGGGTGGCATCCCCAGGGTGGGATGCATCCCCCCTCGATAGGGTAGTTTTCCTGGCCGTGTGGCCTTGATGTTCGCTTCATACCGGAGCAACCCTTACATGAGGTGTCACAATAGACAGGGCTGCCGGCGGCGTGGGAGCCGCCTCCGTTGGCATTGGAGCACTAAAAAGCCCTGGTGGATTTTGAAGGGGTATTGCTTTTTACTCTCATTTTTTATACAATCGATCCAATGACCATATTAGCAAAAACACGACAGCGTACTTTTGTTATATTCCTGGTAATGGGCGTAGCAGCACTGGGTCTTGTGATGTTGCATACCCGCTGGGCGATGTATGACGTGGCTTTACGGTCCACGCCTACTGCTCAGGGGACAGATGCCCAGCAGAATCAGCCGCTTAGCGAGGCCTTTGTAGCGGCCGGCCGGCATGGTGTTTTGTGGCTGCGTCTAACGAGTGGGGGAAAACAAAAGATAGAACCCATCACCCGTTTTGATACCCTTGGTGATGCTCGCGACGTGGTGCAATCTGGGGTGTATCTGTATGTGGCCGATAAGAGCAGCCTACGGGTGTTGCAAATTGATGCCGATAATCACGCCTTGCGTGAGGTCGGTTGGTTAGGAGCACCGGCATCGCAAGTTGGCAAGGAGATTGCCGATCAGGTGGCTTTCAAAGACAACACGGTGTTCGTGGGCTATGGCATAGCCGGCGTGCAAGTAGTAGACGTCAGTGACCCCCAAAAGCCGCGTGATACCGGTGCGTGGATAAAGATTGACGAAACCGGACAGGTACGGCGCCTGATTGTGGATGGCAATCGTTTGTATGTGGCTGCCGGTGAGGCCGGGTTGTTGATTTATGATATTTCTACTCCGCAGAACCCCC
>DAOTZN010000309.1:0-2359 GCA_034434095.1 Anaerolineales bacterium | reverse complement strand
GGATGGCAGCCCACTCTCGCTCATCCCGGATGATGCGGTCGTGGTATCCGCGTTGCCACACCGGTTCGCCGGGGGTTTGCCGCAGGACGTTGATTTGTTTGGCGGACACGGTTTTGAACGCGCCCACCAATTGGCCCAACGGTTTCATTTTTGGCCGTCGTTGGAGGGGACGGTCGCGACCGTCCCCTCCAACGACATGACCATCCCCAACCACACGACCACCCCCCACGGCATGGTCACCGTTCCCCACGGGGGCAATCACGATAATGGCGTGGGTGTGGTTGGGCATCACCACCCAGACATCAACCATCACATACGGGTATTGATTACCCAACCATTGCCAGGCATCATCCACCACCTGACCGGCCTCATTCAGGTGGACGGTGCCGTCCACCACCCGGCCAAACAACATGGCCCGGTCTTTGGTCACCGCGGTGACAAAATAGGCGCCGGGCGTGCTGTAATCGTGGGTGGGGTGCCGCAGGCGTTTCCGTTCCCGTCTATTCCCCATACCCCAAAACCTCCAGATTTTTCTTGATTTCCGCCTCCAGTTGCCGGGCTTCTTCAAACTGCTCGTAGAGCGTGGCGGTCAGTTCGGCCATCTTCTCCTCGAAGGGCACGCCGTCGTCCTCCACTGGGGGCGCACCCACGTAGCGCCCTGGCGTAAGCACGTAGTTGTGCTGGCGAATTTCCTCGGTGGTGGCGGATTTCCACCAACCGGGCTTGTCCTCATAGGGCGGAAGGTTATCCACCCTTACCGATCTCCAAGCGTGATACACGTTGGCAATCTGCTCGATTTCTTCCTGGCTCAGTTCGCGATGCACGCGGTCCACCAGGTGCCCCATGCGCCGGGCGTCGATGAAAAGCGTCTCACCGCGGCGGTCGCGGAGACCACGGCGAGGGTCTGCCTTTTTATCGCGCGTGACGAACCACAGGGAGACCGGTATCTGCGTGGTGTAGAACAGTTGGCCAGGCAGGGCGACGATGCAATCCACCAGGTCATCCTCGATGATGCCTTTGCGAATGGTGAGTTCGGCGTTCGTGGACGTGGAAAGCGCGCCGTTGGCCATCACGAAGCCGGCGATGCCGTTGGACGCCAGATGGTAGATGAAGTGCTGAATCCAGGCGTAGTTGGCGTTCCCCGTGGGCGGCACGCCGTACTTCCAGCGCGGGTCTTCGGTGAGACGCTCGCCGCCCCAATCGCTCATGTTGAACGGCGGATTAGCCAGGATGTAATCGGCCTTGAGGTCCTTGTGCAGGTCGTTATGGAAACTGTCGGCATGGTGTGGCCCCAGGTCTGCATCAATGCGGCGGATGGCCAGGTTCATCTTCGCCAGCCGCCAGGTGGTGGGGTTAGATTCCTGGCCGTAGATGGCGATGTCGCCGAGTTTGCCGCCGTGCTGTTCGACGAATTTCTCGGACTGCACGAACATGCCGCCGGAGCCGCAGCACGGGTCGTATACCCGGCCTTTGTAGGGCTCAATCATTTCAACCAGCAATTGCACCACGCATTGCGGCGTGTAGAACTCGCCGCCGCCTTTGCCTTCTGCCGCGGCAAACTGGCCGATGAAGTATTCATACACGCGCCCCAGCGGGTCTTTGACGCCCAAGGCCCTCGCTTTGAGGTCGATATCACCAACCAGTTTGACCAGTTCGCCCAGGCGAGTCTTATCCAGTGTGGGTCGGGAATAATTTTTGGAAAGCACTCCCTTCAGGCTGGGGTTTTCCCGTTCGATGGCGGCCATGGCATCATCGATGACCTTGCCGATGGTGGGCTGCGGCGCCTGGGCCTGAATCTGCTCCCAACGGGCTTCCGGCGGTACCCAGAAGATATTGGCTGCCAGGTACTCGTCGCGATCTTCCGGGTCGGCATATTCTGTTTCTTGGATGGCTTTTAGTTCCTCGTATTTTGCCTGGAAGGCATCGGAAATGTACTTCAGGAAGATCAACCCCAGGACGACATGCTTGTATTCCGAGGGGTCCATGTGGCCGCGCATCTTGTCGGCCATCTCCCAAAGTTTGTTCTCGAAGCCTAGATTAGCGCCGTTGGGTGCTATGCTTGCCATATTTATCCTCTTAATCTGTTGGCGTAAACTTTTTTCTGTCAATTCAATTTGCCCCACGGGGTGGGTTTGGTGGGTTGATGCCCAGAGAAGGGGGGAATGCCATGACCCACCAAAAGAATTATACCGTACCCACCGCGCTAATAGCGCCCCTGCTATTTTGCCTTACCAGGGAGAACAAGATCAAGGTGCTCATCTCGTCCCATGGTTTGGTTGCATTGGGATAGCCTTCTCATACCATAGGTGAGATTTTTTAACAAGTTTTAGCGGAGACCAAAGTGGTAGCGCTTTCATTT
>DAOTZN010000308.1:0-1756 GCA_034434095.1 Anaerolineales bacterium | reverse complement strand
AGATGATGCTCTCCCTTTGGGGTACGGACCGCCACCCCCAGGTGGTGCCCAAGTTGCCCTAAAAGGGTGACCATCTCTTGAAGGTCGGCGCGGCGCCTTGAGGGCGCATCCTCTTCCCGCAGGGAATACTCCCCCTGTGGGCCTTGCCGGGCGTAGGATGCTAGAATGGCGAGCAGCAGGTCGCGCGTCGGGGTCAACAGGCCGGGCAGGGCCTTGCACACAACGCGTTCGAGGCTTGTCAGGCTCTGCCCAGGTTGTCGGATTAGCGCTTGCACCAATGCCATCTCGGCGCGGTCGGCCAGGGAAAGGGCAGGGGGTAGCGGGGCGCACCAGTAGTGAAGGGTCTGTGGGTTGTCGGCTTTGGGTGGAAAGATTTGAAACTCGGCAGGCAAATTGGCGAATGCTGCGCGGGTTGCGGCTTTGAGGTCGCGTGAGGCACTCTTAGGGGAATCGCCCAACGCTGCCAGGTGACGAGCACGTGCCAAGGCCAGCCATCCGGCGGCTTGCAGCAGGCTGCCGGGCGTGGCTTCGGCGCGTACGCTCAGGTGTTGACGGGCCGAAGCACGCAAGAAAGAGGGCAAATCGGTGGGCAAGGGGGCCGGTGGCGCTTCGGCTGGCCGGGCGTGAATTTGCGCACCGGCTTCAGGGCGCAGCGCCAGTGCCTGCACATGCAGGCCGCCCAGGTCGGCGGAAAGCAGCGCGGTACGCAAAAAGGCCGCTTCATCTTCGGCCAGTAGTGCCAGAATGGGGGTGTTTGCGGGCAATGCGGGCACCAATGCTCGCCAGGCCTCGGTGAGCAGGGCGGTGTGCCAGTCCCAGGTGGTGCGGTAGCGGCGCAACATGCCATACCAGGCGCCGATTGCCGCGCGTCCCCACAGCCAGCCGCTCCACAGGATAGATTGTTTCCAGAAGGCCGGGTTGGGGCGTGGCAGAGCCGCCAAAACCGCGGCCGGATGTAACGCGGCGATGTCTTCGGCGGCCGCGTGTAGCCGGGTGGGGTAGATGCAAATGCCGCCTTGCGGTGGGGGCAATTGCGGCCAGGTGGTGCACGGCACGGGATGGGCGGCTTTTTGCCAGCAGGTAACGCCTTCTTCGAGCGCCTGCCACAGATTCCACTCGGCGTATACGGGCGGGGTGGTCAGGCTGGTCGGACGTTGGTGTGCTTGTTCGGGGTGTGGCCATAGCGTCGTGGCGCGGTCACAGGCGAAGAGCAGCAGGGCATCCAGACGCAGTTGCAGCGCCGGAGGCAGGTCGAGTTGCTGTGCCTGGTTGAGCAGCGTGAAGAGTACGCTTAGCGGACGGGGGCGCAGGGTTTGGATGGCGGCTTCGGCCTGCGGGCGCAGCGCGTCGCCGGGCGGGGTGACGAGTTGTAGCGCGCGGGCGCGGTGCAAGGGAGCGCTGCGTTCCAGCGGAGGCAAGCGTTCCGCATCGCCGGGGTCGGCGCGGTGCAGGCCGTGGTCGCCGCAATGCGGGCAGGCCAGCAGACGAGCATGGGGGGCGTTGGCTCCCTTGTGCCACACGAAGGCGCGTGCCGAGATGGTTTTCCCACAGGATGGGCAGGGGGTGTGGTAATGCGCTAGGGCGTAAGGCTCCAGGCGGTGTTCCAGCACGCGAGTGGCCGCCAGACGCGCCAGCGCGTTTTGCCATAAAACCGGTTCGCCTGGAGCGGTCAGCGCGCGGTGCAGGAAAGCCAACACGGGATTGCTGGTGACCACCAGGACGCGGTAGCCGAGCACGGCGGCTTCCAGCGCCAGGC
>DAOTZN010000307.1:0-2053 GCA_034434095.1 Anaerolineales bacterium | reverse complement strand
GGGCGGGCGGGGGGTGGGCGTGGGGGGAGGCGTTGGCAGGGGGGGGAAGGTTGCCCTCGGTGAGGGCGTTTTGCCGGGCGCAAGCGTTGCTGTGGCGGATACTGCGGGGGTTGCTGTAGCCGTCGCGAGGGGGACTGTAGCCGTTGGTGAGGGGAATGACGGCTGTGGAGTATTCGATGGCCTCAATGCCACCCTGGTTGGCACTTGTGGCGCGCCCCCCAATGCCGCCGCGAGTTTGCCCAGCGCGGCCGCCTCGGCTTCCGGCCTGCCGGCAGCCAGCGCCTGCTGGGCCTGTTCGGTTAGGGCCCCTATGGGATCGGCATCTCCCAACAAAGCCAAGCGTGCCTGAGCGCGCGTCAAATTGTCATCGGCGGCGTAAGCCAGCGCAATCATGGCGCGATATTGGGCTTTGTAATCCGCTTGCAGGGTATCGGGAGGCACATCCACATAAGCCACGGGGGAAATCGCCCAGGCGTAGAACAACCCCAGGCCAATCCCGAGCAGAAAGCCGGTCAGCAAATACCAGGGAGGGGCGGAATCACGGTTCATGGTGCAGGCTGAGGGGTTTGAAAGACGCGCAACAAGCGCTGCATGGTCTCCAAATCGGCGTCGCTATATCCGGCGCTGAGTGCGAAGGAAATCGCATTTTGCACCAGCGCGGCAGGCGATTCATCGCCCAGCACTTGCAAACGCTGCACGGCAGCCGGGAAATCCCCATCGGCGCGGTAAATTTCGGCAGTCATGAGCACATAATCGGCCTTATATGCCGGATGCAGGGCCTGTGGTTGCGTATCCACGTAGGTAACCGGGTTAATCACCCAGCCGTACAACAATCCGGCCGCCAAACCGAGCAAAATAGCAATCGAAAAGCGAATCCAACGAGTCATAGGCAGCATTTAGGGGAGAAAGTTAGACACAGTAGCGCAAGTTTAACACAAAAAAACGGACAAGATTCATTTGGTGCCCAAAATATTTGAGCGGAGGACATTGCCCTCCGCTACTCCCATGCTTAAGACACCTGGAGACGTTGCACGGCAACGTCTCCAGGTCTTTGTTTCCCCATGTTACGGGGACGGGGAATTTAGCGCAGCACCAGGGGTAAGTAGATGGCGTAGCCGCCTGGGGCGGTGGTGGGTGCGCCGCTCCAAAAGCCACCGGTGAGGGTGTAGTTGCCACCGGTGAGCGCCGGGCCCGCATCCGGCTGGCCAGTGGTGCCCATCAGGGTGTAGTTGCCACCGGTGAGCGTCCCGCCGCCGCCGTCCACCGTCCACCAGGGCAGGGTGAAGCCGGTGGTTTGGGCGAAAACGCTCATGGTCAACCCCGACAGCAGCAGAAATACCAGAAGAAGCAAGATGAGCGGCCATCTTTTCATTGCCGGACTCCTTCCTTCCGTCGCAGGTAGATTGCCCCACCGAGCAAGGCCAGCCCACCTAACGCCAGCCCGCCGTTGGGGATGGCGCTTGCCGGGGCGCTCGCAGCACCGACCTGTTGCTCCAGCGCCGTCAGGCGGGATTGCAAATCGTCAATCTGGCTTTGCTGGTTGGCATTTTCCTGCTCAAGCGCCTGGTTGCGGGTCTCCAGGTCAGACACGCGGGCGCTTAGTTTGGCATTTTCGACTTGTAGTTGCTGGTTCTGTTGGTACAGTCCCTGGATGGCGACCAAGGCCACGCCGTCGGCATCCACGGTGGTGATGTGGGTCTCGTCAGCGCCCAGGCCAAAGGCGGCGTAGAAATCCTGGGCGGTGGGCCCGAGGTGGCGCACGTTGCCGGGTTCCTCGCGATACTCCCAGGTGCTGATGGGCAGTTGGGCCACAGCGGTCAGAATCTGCTGCGGCTCGACGGGACGGAAATTGTGTTTGGCGTTGACATCGCTCAGCGAAGCCCAGGACCCGCTGCCGGCGGCCAGATAAGCGCCGCTGGTCAATCCGCTGTTAGTGTAGATGTAGAAACCGCCGGTGGAGCGGAAGATGGTGCGGTTGGTAGTGTTGCAGGTGATGTCCGCATTCGTTGAGTCGCCCCACACGAAGCAGCCCGGATTGTTGGCCTTTGCCCGC
>DAOTZN010000306.1:0-7824 GCA_034434095.1 Anaerolineales bacterium | reverse complement strand
GTGCTATAACCTGAGCACTCGGCTAACACAGAGGTCGTTTAGTAGCTGGTGCCACGAGCCTAATGAGAAGTTTATTTTCAGATCAGATACGTAGCGCAAAATATCAAAGTTTTATAAGAATTCGAGACAAATATCTTGCATCTGGTACTTAATACAGGTATCATGATGGCGTCTTTTAGCACTCAAAGAGAAAGAGTGCTAAATTTTAGTTTATAAAATTCAAGTAGACTTTCACCATCAGGAGGTGAGTGTGTCAGTAACACTTAAACCACTTGGCAATCGAGTTGTCATTAAACCCATCGAAGATGAAGGAAAAACTGCCGGGGGCGTTTTTCTGCCAGATAATGCAAAAGAAAAGCCCCAAAAGGGTACCGTTTTGGCTGTAGGGCCAGGCGAACGAGATGAGAGCGGCAAGCGCATCCCACTGGATGTCGCGGAAGGGGACACCGTCCTGTTTGCAAAATATTCTGGTACCGAAATTAAACTAGACGGCGAAAAATTACTCATTATGCGGGAAAGCGACTTGTTAGCCATTGTCGCTGAATCCTGATTCACCCAATCTGTTTTACGCTCTGTGTTTGAAACAGTACCTGAAAAAATAAAAAATCAAAAAATTTAAGGAGTATGTTTTATGGCAGCCAAACAACTTGTTTTTTCCGAAGAAGCCCGTCGTAAATTGCAAAAGGGCATGGACACTCTGGCGAGTGCCGTCATTACCACCTTGGGCCCCAAAGGGCGCAACGTGGCAATTGACCGCAAATTCGGTTCCCCGACGATTACCCATGACGGCGTTACCGTCGCCAAGGAAATCGAATTGGAAGATCCCTTTGAAAACATGGGCGCTCAGTTGCTGAAGGAAGCCGCCACCAAGACCAATGACATCGCCGGTGATGGCACTACCACCTCCACCGTCCTGGCACACGCTATTGTCACCGAAGGCTTGAAAAGCCTGGCGGCTGGCGCCAACCCTATGCTGTTGAAGCGCGGTATTGAGGCCGCTACCAAGGCTGTTGCACAAAACATTAGCGAGCAGGCTATTGAAGTCACCACCAAAGAAGAAATTGCAAACGTGGCTTCTATTTCCGCACAGGATCGCGAAATCGGCGAACTGATCGCCGAAGTGATGGACAAGGTCGGTAAAGACGGTGTTATCACCGTGGAAGAATCCAAGGGCCTGGAATTCGAAACCGAATACGTTGAGGGTATGCAATTCGATCGTGGGTACATTTCGCCCTACTTCATTACCGATCCTGAAGCGATGGAGGCCTCCATTGAAAATCCGTATTTGCTGATTTACGACAAGAAAATCTCTGCTGCGGCCGATATCGTTCCCTTACTTGAAAAATTGGTACAGGTTGGGCGCCGTGAGTTGGTCATCATTGCTGAAGATGTAGATGGCGAAGCGCTGGCTACCCTGGTATTGAACAAACTGCGCGGCATGCTTAACGTGCTGGCCATCAAAGCCCCCGGTTTCGGTGACCGCCGCAAGGCCATGTTGCAGGATATCGCTATTTTGACCGGCGCAACCGTGATCTCCGAAGAGACCGGTCGCAAACTGGAAAGCGTCACCCTAGCCGATTTGGGTACCGCCGAGAAAGTTACCTCCACCAAGGAAGAGACCACCATCATTGGTGGGCAGGGTGACTCGGCGCAAATCAAGGGCCGCATTGAGCAAATTCGTGTGGAAATTGAAAAGAGCACCAGCGATTACGATCGAGAAAAACTCCAGGAACGCCTGGCTAAATTGACCGGTGGCGTGGCGATTATCCGCGTAGGTGCTGCTACGGAAACCGAATTGAAGGAAAAGAAACACCGCGTGGAAGATGCGCTCTCCGCAACTCGTGCGGCAGTGGAAGAAGGTATCGTACCCGGTGGTGGTGTGGCACTCATCAATGCCCTGGCGGTGTTGGATGATGTCAAGATGGACAACGAAGATGCTCAAATGGGTGTCAACATGGTGCGCAAAGCCCTCGTTGTCCCGATGCGCAAGATCGCTGAGAATGCCGGACAGGACGGCTCTGTGGTGATTGAAAACGTGCGCCGTGCCCAAGAAAAGGCCGGTAAGCACACCATCGGTTACGATGTCATCAGTGGTGAATATGTGGACATGATTGAAGCCGGTGTGATTGACCCCGCCAAGGTAACCCGCGGCGCGCTCGAAAACGCTGCTTCTATCGCTGCGATGATCTTGACCACTGAAGCGCTCATCACCGACGTTCCCGAACCGGAAAAACCGGCTGCTCCCCCAATGCCGGAATACTAAAAAATACCTGACAGGGCGGAGGAAGTTACCTCCGCCCTGTTGCTTTACAAAACGTCAGCGCTGTGATAGAATACAGTTCGTCTTCATGGATTCCCTGGCCCATCCGGCCTGAACAAAGGTTTTATTTAGCACTACCTCGTTCTTATTGTTTAGGATTATTTTTTTCACCACAACGTGATTTTTCAAGTCCTGGCCGGTTGTACTATGGCGGGACTTTTTTTATATCAAAACTTACCGGTCTGTACGTACAGACTGTGAAATACAACAAAATTTACCGGTCTGTATGGACAGACCGAGACACAACAGAGGTTTATTGCACATGAACAATCAAATACTTCGTATCGTTCCCCTGGGAGGGGCTGGGGAAATTGGTAAAAACATGACCGCCATCGAATATGGTGATCGCATCTTGATCATTGACGTTGGCATTATGTTTCCTGAAAATGACATGCTGGGAATCGATTACATCATTCCCGACTTTCAGTATTTACGCGACAAGGCCGACCGTGTGGAGGGCATTATCATCACGCATGGACATGAGGACCACACCGGCGCGTTGGCGCATGTTTTGCAAGAGATTAACGCTCCGGTCTACGCCACGCCGCTTACCTGTGGTCTCATCAACGTCAAATTGGCACGGCGCGGCGCCCCCCAGAACGTCAAAATCAATACCTTCAACGTAGGGGACAGCATTCGTTTGGGGCCGTTTACCGTTGAGCCATTCCACGTGTGCCACTCCATCCCTGACGCCGTCGGGTTGGCGATTGAGACTCCCGCCGGCTTGCTCGTTCACTCTGGCGACTACAAATTCGACCAAACGCCGGTGGACAACTGGCCCACTGATTATGCCAAATTGGGTGAACTCGGTGGGCGTGGCGTGCTGGCCTTGCTGGCCGATTCCACCAATGCCGACCAGGCCGGTTGGACCCCTTCTGAAAGCGTCATTGAACCGGCGTTTGAACAGGTCTTCCGTCAGGCCGAAGGGCGCATCCTGGTTGCCACGTTTGCTTCACTCATCTCGCGCATGCAGCAAGTGGCCAATGTGACCGAGCGCCTGGGGCGTAAATTGAGTTTTGTTGGCACCAGTATGCGCGAAAACGCTAAAATAGCACGCCGGATGGGTTATCTGGATATTCCCGATGAACTCATCGTCAGTACCGACCAGGCGCTCAAGATGCCGCCCGATCAGGTGGTGCTGATGTGTACCGGTTCCCAAGGGGAACCCAGTTCCATTATGGGACGCCTGTCCACCGGCCGTAACCGCTTGTTTAGCGTCCAAGAAGGCGATACCATCATCTTGTCTTCGCATCCTATCCCCGGCAACGAGGAGACCGTTTACCGCACAATCAACCGCCTGTTCCAACGTGGCGCAGAGGTGATTTACGATCCCATTGCTCCTGTGCATGTCTCTGGGCATGCCAGACAGGAAGAGATGAAGTTGCTCATCCAGTTGCTGCGTCCGAAGTACCTCATCCCCGTACACGGTGAGTTACGCCACCTGCGCCAGCATCGTAATCTGGCCATCGAAATCGGCATGCCGGCAGAAAATATCGCCGTCATCGAGAATGGGCAGGTTGTCGAATTCCAAAACGGGGAAATGCGTCTTGGCGAGCGCGTCCCCGGAGGGTACGTCTTTGTGGATGGCTCTGGGGTGGGCGATGTGGTTCCCAGCGTGGTGCGCGAGCGCGAACGACTGTCTGAAGATGGTGTGATTGTCATCAGTGTTGTGCTTGACAAATACACCGGCGAACCGGTGAGTCCCCCTGTTATCCAGACACAAGGTTTCGTCTATGAACGAGAAGCCGGCGACTTGTTGGAATCTCTGGAAGATGAAATCCGGCAAGGGCTGAAGCGCAACCTTAACGGCAGCATGGAACGCTATTTGAAAGATCGTCTGAGCGGTTTTCTGTATCGAGAAGTGCAGCGTCGCCCGGTGCTGTTCGTCAACGTACAGAAGATGTAATTCCCAGCCCCCTTGCAGCGAGCATAAGGCCATCAGAGTTTTGTCTGATGGCCTTGTTTTATCTTTCCGGCCAGCCTTGTTCGCCAATCAAGGGCACAAAGGCCACCGAGCAAATGCGTTTTCGCCGGTAATCTGTCCCCTGGCGTTGCCAGCATTCCAAAATCTGTGCTCCCAGGCTGCCTATCGGAATAATCAGCCGTCCGCCCTCAGCCAGTTGATTGCGCAGGGCTGGAGGAACCTTCGGTGCGCTCGCGGTGACCAGAATGCCGTCGTAGGGCGCATGTTCTTCCCATCCCAGTGTGCCATCGCCCACCTGCAGGTAGACATTGTCTAGCCCTAAGGCGGCTAATCTTTGGGCGGCTTTTTCTGAGAGCGTGGCGAAGCGCTCCACCGAATAGACTTCATCGGCCAGGTGCGCCAGCACGGCTGTTTGATACCCTGAGCCGGTGCCAATCTCCAGCACCCGCGCCCCCTTTGATGGCAGTTCCAATAAGGAAGTCATCAATGCCACCATGTAAGGCTGGGAAATTGTTTGTCCCTCCTCAATGGGGAGCGGGGTATCGCTGTATGCCCATTCGCGGTGGGCTTCGGCTACGAACAAATGACGAGGAACGGCGCGCAAGGCTGCCAATACCCGCTTATCCTGGACGCCGCGGGCAACGATTTGCGTCTGTATCATCTGTTCAAGGGCCAAAAGCCACTGGTTTTCATTCATTACAAAGCATGCAAGTGTTCTATCAAGTGTTTCCAAAACTCATCCCGCTTGCCGGGCACAAACGGCATGTAGAGTGCCAGACGGTCTGCCAGACCGTGGTAACGTTCGGCCAGCAAATCCGGGACGTCTTGCGGCGTGCCGATAACGGCAAAAGTCTTCAGCATCTTATCCCCAATCACGGCCGGCATCTCGTTCCAGCGTCCGGCAGAGGCCAGCCTGGATAAATGTTCCGCTTCGGCGTCCCAACCATGCAGACTCATCACTGCACGGTAGGAAGGAGTGGAGGCATAAAAGGCAATCTGTTGACGGGTATAAGCAGTTTCCTGTTCGTTGGTTGCCACAAACGCCGTTACCGCCAGTGCGGTGCGTTGCCGTCCGCTGCGGGTAGCGCCTGTTTCAATGGCCGGTAGCAACACTTCACGTAGATAGCGCGGCGTGTGGAAAGGGTGCACGTGGAAGCCATCCGCCACGTCCCCGGCCAGGCGTGCCATGGCAGTATTCACGCCGGCAATGTAAATGGGAATATCCGGTGTCTCGATTGGGCCAGGATTAAAAAAGGGCGTCATCAGCGTCAGTTTGTAGTACTCCCCCTGGAAATCCAATTTCTCACCGGTTTGCCAGGCGTCCCAAAAAGCGCGCAATGCCAGAATTTGCTCACGGAATTTCCCGGCTGGTGAATCGGGCCAATCCATCCCAAAGCGGCGTTTGATGTGTGCCTTCACCTGTGTGCCTAATCCCAGAATAAAGCGTCCACCGGAAAATTGTGCCAGATCCCAGGCTGTATAGGCCATTGTGCCCGGGCTACGCGCAAATCCCACCGCAATTGCCGTACCAAAGTTCAGACGGGTAGTGTGCTCCGCGATCAAAACCCCCGACAAGAAAGGGTCATGTTGCGTCTCGCTGCTCCACAACGCATCGAACCCCATTTTCTCTGCCGCCTTTGCCAGTGCAGCGACGTGGGAAAGTCCTACCGGGCCTAATGTGGTATCTACAAACATGTTGTCTCCTTGAAAAATGTTGGAACTGTATCGAGAATGCACCGGATTATTTGTTTGCAGTCAGATGAACTACTGATACGTGGAGAAAAAATCTTCACCAGTGTACACCCGGCACTCATGGCATAAAAATGGCGTTGGCCTGTAAAATGAGTATACCAAAAAGCGCGGTACAATTCCACCGTCTAGCCTATCCGGATTGCGCCGCGCCCCTTCCTGCGAGTGACACTCAAAACGAAAGAAACGGAGCCCAGGCTCGTCGGGCTGAAGTCCTACCTCAGTTCGTGAAAGTTGGGTAGAATCGACTTGGAATGCAACCCAATAGGGACATCAAATTGACCGACTTCATTGCATAAAGAGATTTTTTAACGCAACACCGCCAAGATTTTTAAATTTCGCTTGTTTCTCTTTGCGGCTTGGCGACTCTGCGTTAAGGTTTTCAGTAGGGTTTTCAGTAGGACAGGCTTTCTAGCCTGTCCGCAACCTGGAAAACCTGCGCTACAAGACAAATTCTCAGGAGCTGAGCATTGGCTTCTGCTAAGTTTCTTAGGAATCTCAGGCGAAGCAATCCCCCCTACTTCGTCGCCGCAGAGTGGCTGCTCGCAATGACAACGATATACAGTTCCTTGGTGTCTTTGAGTTTTGGTGGTTGTTCCTTCGTGCCTTCGTGGTGACTTAAGAGACGTTGACCCTCAGGTTGCCGAACTGGTTGACCTGGAAGCCGAGCGTCAGTACCGGCGGCTGATTCTCATCCCCAGTGAGAGCACGACCGCACCGGCCGTACGCCAGGCCTTGGGGTCGGTGTTTCAGAACATTTATGCCGAAGGGTATCCTCCCGAAGAGACGCGCTGGATGCGAGAGAACGAAATTTTGAACTACGCCGAGCGCCTGGGCGAATACCGCCGCTTCTCTGACCCGCGCTTCTACAAGGGCGTGGAGTACGCCGACCTTGCCGAAGCGCTGGCGCGCCGTCGGGTGGCCGAGCGCTTTGCAACCAATGGGGTCAGCGCCGATGACTTGTACGTCAATGTGCAGCCGCTTTCCGGTGCTCCGGCCAACAATGCCGTCTATCATGCCCTCTTGCAGCCCGGCGATACCCTGATGGGGATGGACCTCTTCCACGGCGGACACCTTTCTCACGGCTCGAAGGCCAATCGTTCTGGCAAACTGTACAACGCGGTGCACTACAGCGTAGACCCGGAGACCGAGCGCCTGAATTACAACGCGATTGCTGAACTGGTGGCAGAGCAGAGGCCCAAAATCATCGTGGTGGGCTATTCCTCCTACCCCTGGGCGGTCAACTGGGAAAAGTGGCGCGCCATTGCCGATTCAGTAGGCGCCATCCTGATGGCCGATATCGCCCACGTGGCCGGGTTGGTGGTGGCCGGCGCGTATCCCTCGCCGGTAGGCTATGCCGACGTGATTACCTTCACCACCCACAAGACACTGTGCGGGCCACGCGGCGCTTGCATTCTCACCACCGACCGCCTGCTGGCCAAAAAAATCGACCACGCCGTCTTCCCCGGCGAGCAGGGTGGGCCGCATGTCAACGTCTTTGCGGCCCTGGCAGTGGCGATGAAACTGGCCGGTAGCGAGCAATTCAAGGCCCTCCAGCACCAGATTGTCAAAAATGCGGTAGCGTTTACCGAGCGTCTGCGTGAACGTGGCCTGCGCATTGCCTACGGTGGCACCGATACCCATCTGATGAACCTGGATTGTAAGTCAGTCAAAGGACCGGATGGCACGCCGCTCTCCGGCGATATGGCTGCCCGCATTTTGGACGTGGCCGGTATCGTCGTCAACCGCAACACCATCCCCGGCGATACTTCGGCTTTGAATCCCACCGGTATCCGTATGGCCTCCCCGTGGGTCACGCAACGGGGTTTCA
>DAOTZN010000305.1:0-1978 GCA_034434095.1 Anaerolineales bacterium | reverse complement strand
GCGGGGGGGCAGGGGTTGGGCGTATAGGTGCTGGCGTGCCAGCGTTTCGGGGTTTTTGCCGGGGAAGGGCAATCGGCCGGTGAGCATTTCGTAGAGAATCACGCCCAGGGAGTAAACGTCCGAGGTGGTTTGAGGGGGCTTGCCGGCGGCCTGTTCGGGAGCATAGTATTGTGGCGAACCCCACACGGTGGCGTGGTGTTCATCGGGTTGGATGCTGGCCAGGGCACGCGCGATGCCGAAATCGGTGACTTTAAGGTGTAGGTCGTCGCTAACGAGCATGTTTTGGGGTTTAACGTCACAATGCACCAGTCCGGCGCGGTGCGCATAGCCAAGGGCGGCACAGGCCTGGGTTATCAATGTGATGGCTTGTGGCACGGTCAGCGGGGCATGTTGGCGCAGGTAGTCTTTGAGATGCGTGCCGGGCACGTGCTCCATGACGATGTAGGGGTGCCCATCGGCCACGCCGTAATCGTAGACGGTGACGATGTTCGGGTGGCTCAGGTTGGCCGCGGCCAATGCTTCTTGCCGGAATTTTTCTCGAAATTCCGGCTGTTGGCTGAAATTTTGACGTAGGATTTTGATGGCTACCGTGCGCTCAAGCATTAAATCGCGCGCCTGGTAGACGACGGCCATACCGCCGCTGCCGAGGGGTTCGAGTAGTTGATAGCGTTCATTGAGTAAGATAGGTTCCATAAAGTGCCCTAATTGTACCAAAAGTCGAGTAAAATCAGCAGGTATGAAACCGATTGCCTGGATTGCCTGGAATCCCCGTGCCGGACGCTTTGCCCGGGTGACATTACTCGAACGTGTGGTGCACTATTTGCACCACCTGGGCTGGCAGGCGCGCCTGCTGAAAACGCATAGCCCTGAGCACTTAACCAGGTTGGCACGTCAGGCGGCCGATGAGGGCGTGGATGTCTTTTTTGTGGCCGGTGGGGATGGTTCGTTGAACTATGCTTTGCCGGGGTTGTTGCACAGTAATACCGTGCTAGGGGTATTACCTTCTGGAACGGCTAACGTGTGGGCGCAGGAATTGGGCCTGTCTAGTTTGACCTGGCGAAATTTGGGTGCGTTGGATCATGCCATCCGTTGCCTGATGGCCGGACGTGTGCAGCAGGTGGATGTGGGTATCTGCAATGAACGGCCTTTTCTGCTATGGAGCGGTGTCGGCCTGGATGGGTTTGTGGTGCACCGCGTGGAGCCTCGCCAGGCCTGGCAAAAGCACTTTGGTGTGTTCCAGTACGCTTCTGTGGCGGTTATGCAGTTGCCGACCTGGCGCGGCATTTCTTTGCGCGGCAAGGTGGATGGTGTTAAAATTGCCGGACGTTATATTTTAGCGGTGGCAGGTAATATCCGCTTGTATGCCGGTGGCATAGCGAAACTCTCTCCTTCGGCGAAGTTGGATGACGGGACATTGGAGTTGTGGCTCTTTGAGGGCGCGTCACCGGTAGATACGGCCCGCCATGCGTTGGATTTGTGGGCTGGTTGGCATGAGCATTCGCTGCGCGCGCGCCGTATTGCGTGCCGCAGGGCGCACCTGCAAGCCGATGCGCCGCTTTATTTGCAGTTGGACGGTGAACCGGCGCCCTTGAGCGATGAGGTGAATATCCGTATTTTGCCGAGGGCGTTGCAGATCCTGGTGCCCGATGACTTGCCCGCGGATCGCTTTGTACAGCCCGGTCAGGCGCTGGCCGTCCGGGTAGATTTTTCTCCCGAGAAACCTTTGCGCTAAAATTTTGGGGTTTCTCTCAAAATTGAGCGTAGTGAAAGAACGGCAGGATACCCACGGTCTCCCCAGGGTGCTTTGCTGACCTGTTTGCCGACCTGGAGGACAGCGCCCCGCGCACTTCCCAGGGTACTTTGCCGAACTAATGTAACTGCCTACCTGGTTTTCCAAATCATTCGCAGGTGTTGCTAAACACGAGCGCCTTGTCAGCAAACGTATCGCCAGGCTTTGCCTGGCAAGGCCGACCACAGG
>DAOTZN010000304.1:0-6923 GCA_034434095.1 Anaerolineales bacterium | reverse complement strand
TGGCTGGGGGAAGGGTCAATCCATCTCCTGGTGCGCAAGCGCGGCGTTGCCCCCACGCTGACCAAAATTTTGACCGTTGTTTCCCTTTTGGCAGCCGGGTTAGTGCTGGCCGCGCCGGTGGTTTCTTCTGCCGCAGCCGACTTCAACCCCGCTCAGCCGGTTTCAATGCAGTACAAGGAGATTCTGACCCGTAATGGCCTGATGATTTTCTTGACGATTATTTTGAACATTTACGGTACGTTGGGGTTGGTAGGCGGCGCTTTGTATTCGGCCTTCCTGTTCTGGCGCAAGCAAGTTCTCTTTGATCGCATGGTGGGCAATGTGCTGATTGCGGCCGGCGCGTTGATGCCTGCCATGGCCGGTTCATTGATCAAAGCCGGGTTGGTAGATTGGCTTTACTTGAGCGAATTTTTAGGCGCCGTGCTCATGTACGCGGGCTTTTTGCGTGCTACGGTTGGACGCCCGGTTGGTGTGCGGCAACCTGTTAGGACAAGTTGATGTTCCCCCACCAAAATGTGTAATAGAAAAAGAGCGCAGTGAAAACTGCGCTCTTTTGTTTGTGTTACAGTTCCGCAGGCCAACTCGGCAGCGGCATGAGCGGGGAAAAGTCCACTTCTTGCCCATCAATCTCGAAGCGGTAGCGCCCCAGACGAGTGACGGACGGCCACGTTTCCCAAAAGGTTTTCAGGCTAGATAGTTCATCCGCATCCATCCAAAAGGGCAGGTCGGAGGTGGCTTTGAAGTTACAGATGTGTGCCAGCGCCTGTCCCCAGGCTTTTTCTTCTGGCTGCAACATGCTGTAGCGGGTGCGGAAGAAGGCCACATCCGGGTCAAGGTCTACCAGCGGTTCTAGCCATAGACGGTTGACCGAAGTGCGCACCGCATTTTGCAGGCCTGGAGTGATGTAGTTGTGCATGCCGGCGGTAACGATGATGTTATCAAAATAAGGCGCGGTATCTGCACCGATGCGCAGCCCGTCGGCAATGCCTAGCGCAGGGTAGATGGGCACGCCACACAACAGAAGGTAGGTTTCTTCACCAACCACCCGGCGGACGAGCGCCAGCGCTTCGCGCAAGGCTTGCTCGCGCGGTATGTCGACGTGTCGGCGGCCCGGCAGCGCGGCAGCGTACAAGAAATCCAGTTTCAGGTAGTCGTATCCCCAGGCGAGTACGGTGCGCATGGTTTCTTCTAGCCAGGCCTGGACTTCGGGATGGGTAGTGTCCAGAGCATAAATGGGGATATTCCAGTTGTGCCCGGCGGAGACAGGTCTTCCCTGCTCGTCGCGAAGTAACCAATCCGGGTGTTCGCGATAAAGTGCGGCGCTTTCTTTGACGATGAAAGGCGCCAGCCACAGGCCGGGGCGTTTCCCGTTTGCCCGAATTGCGCTTGCCAGCGTGTCCATTCCGGAGGGGAATTTGGCATTAGGTTGCCAGTCACCGACATCCTGCTGCCAGCCGTCATCCAGTTGAAAAACCTCGTAGGCCATATCGGATAGCCCTTGCAGGGTTGCCAACATGACCGGTTCGGAGATGTTTTCGTACAGGGAATACCACGAACACCACACGCGCGGGGGCCGAGGGGTGCTGCGGCGAACCCCAAAGCGTTCTGCCAGAAGACGGGCGTACGCGCCAAAGACGGTTTGTTCTTCCCCCAGGGCGACAAACCATTGGGCATCAGCAGTTAGCGCGTGTGCATGTAGTTGACGACCGTCCAGGTGTAGCCGCCCTTCCAGGCCGAGCGCACCGACCAGGAGCACTTGCCCATTGGGGGTTTCGACGGCGGTCAGACCTACGCTTTGCCAGTGCGGGAGCAGCAGCATAGGCGGATCGTCAATTTGAGGGGCATGGATGTAGGGTTGCGGACGAACAAAGGGTTCATCACAGTCCAGCCAGGTCGTCAGCGACCAGGAGTGCCAGCCGTGGCGATAGAAACGGGTTGGCTGAAAGGGAAGTTCTAACTCAATGTGTTCCCCGCACAACAGGTACCCGCCGTCTGCGAGGCGCTGTTCGGTGGCTGTCACCTTGATGGTCAGGTTCCCATCTAAAGGGAGTTGGAACATGGGAAAATCTCCAAAGGGTCAGGAACTCTGAGCGAGGCTGCGAGCGCTCATTTCATCGCGCAGGCCTTGGATGTCTTTTTCAATAAAGCGCAATGCTCCCAGATAAATGACAAAACATACCGCCCAGGCAATTACGGAAACCCACAAAATCGCCGTGCCCATACTGGTCTTATCGGCGATATAGCCAGCCAATGCCGGGGCGCTGGCCGCGCCGGTATTTTCGATGAAGTACTCTACCGCATGGGCGGTGCTGCGTATTTCGGGGGAGGTGACATCAAAAATCGTCGCCACCACGTTAGGTGCCGAGAAGGGGACAAAGAGCGCCACCAGCAGCATGAAGATAAGAAAAGTACCGCGTGCTTCGATGGGGGTATTCATAGCAGCCATTAGTGTCACAGCACCCATGAATACGCCAATGCTAGAAACCAACACGCGTCCCTTGCGTGTACGACGGAAGAGCGCATCGCCAAGAGAACCGCCAACAAAGAAGCCGGCAGCCATCACCAGAATGACCGGTACCATCGTCGTCAGAATGCTGTTGGAATCGTAGAGACGCTCTTTTTCGAGATAGTCGAAGAAAAAGTAGGTGACTACATTCCAGGGAAAGATACCGGCAAAGCCTTGCCCAAAGATGAACCACATGGTGGGTTTGCGAAAGATGGTAGCCGCTTCTTGCCAGGAGAAATGAAAGGCCGGCACCTCTCCGCTTTCTTCAAATTCCGGCTCACTCTGGCCGCGAGGCATTTCTTTGACGCCGAAGTAAATTGCCAACGCCAGCAGCACGCCCAAGCCGCCGGTAATGTAGAATACCGTTCGCCAGCCGATGACCGGTGCCAACATCAAAGCCATGAGCATCCCTAACAGGTAGCCGATGGGTTGGGCGATTTGCAGGATGCCGTATACCCGGCTGCGTTGTTTGGGCCCGAAGTAGTCGGCTACCAGGGAGTACAGGCCGGGATAGGATGAATCGTCGATGCCGGTAGAAGCGCGCGACACCAGGAACCAGGCATAGTTTGGGGCAATGGCGCTTAGCCAGGTGGTAGAACCCCAGATAAGAGAGGCCAAGGCCAACAGGCGGGCGCGAGCATAGCGATCGTACAGATAGCCCCACAGTGGATAGAGTACCGTCCCAACAATTAGCGCGCCGGTGACAACCAACCCAAACTGGAAGTTGGTCAATCCGAAGGTTTCGCTGATTGACGATTTGAGTGGCCCAATCAGCAATTTATCGGTTTGGTGTAATAACATAAACAGAAAGAAAATCACAATAGTTCGTCGTTGCAGAGATTTTGCGGGGCTCATGACGCCTCCTGGTGAAAAAAGGATGCGAGGAAGTGGAAGGCAGGTGGATGTTACGGTGCAAGGATTAACGATGTGAAGAACCTGCTGTAAATTTGGGCAACAGTATACTCGAAGTATAAGGCTTTGTGTACCTGTTTTTCATCTTAAAAATTAGTGTTTGCCAAGACCAGCGGATAGCCAAATAACATCCCATTTATCCACAGATTAGGCAGATTTTTAGTCATTGCCTACGTGATGATGGATTAACCGTCAAACTTATCCACAAAGGAAAAGTTAAAGGCTTTGTGGCTTCGCGACTTCGTGACATTTTTCTCTCGCACCCGCCTTGCTCGAATCACCACCAAGGCACGAAGACACCAAGAATTAAAAGACAAGGTAGCAAACTTTGTGGTTTCGCGACTTCGTGACATTTTTCTCCCGCACCCGCCTTGCTCGAATCACCACCAAGGCACGAGGACGCCGAGAATTAAAAGACAAGGTAGCAAACTTTGTGGCTTCGCGACTTCGTGGTATTTTTCTCTCGCACCCGCCTTGCTTGAATCACCACCAAGGCACGAAGACACCGAGAATTAAAGAAACAAATCAAACTTTGTGTCTTTGAATCTTAGTGGTAAAAGACGCCAAGAGGCCCCAAGTTGTTGAGATGACACCATTTTCCGGCAAAAATCAATAGCGATCAAATAAAAAAACGCTAGGGCCCAGTTGGGTATTCCTTTGGCCAGTCGCGCGTGATACAATCACCCCCGATGTGTTTTCTGCGATGAAAGGATGCAACTTGCATGAGTACCCCCTTTGACCTTCTCTTGAATTTTCCACCTGTTTCCCGTATTCGCCGTAATCATGGCCTGGAACACGCCACCTTGCACCTGTTGGCGGAGCGTTTTCCGCATTTGAATATGGCCGGGCATTCCGATACCGGTGGCTTTTGGCTGCTAGGAGATATCCCTGAAGATGCTGTCTCCCAGGCGGTCGCGGATGCCTTGCGGCGTATGCAAGGAGGCGAACACCACCTGGCGGTACACCCCAACTGTGGCACGAATTTTGTCACCAGCGGCAGCATGGCCGGCATTGCCGGTGCGGCCGCCATGTGGGGCGCAGGCACGAACTGGCGGGATAAGGCCGAACGACTCTCTCTAGCGGCCTTGCTGGCGACTATCGCCTTGATTTTCTCCCGTCCCCTGGGGTTGTGGCTACAGAAGTACGTAACAACCTCCGGACACCCCGGTTCGTTAACGGTCACTGAAATTCGCCGTACCATGCGCGGTAAATTCCCGGCTTATCGGGTGAGTACGCGCGGCTGATGAAATCATGAGTGTTCCCGCAGTCTACATTTTGCACGGCAACGATACCTTAGCCATCCAGGAGCAAATCGCTGAAATGACCGCGCTCCTGGATACGCAAGGCATGGCGGAACTCAATACCACTCGTTTGGAAGGGAAAAATGTTTCCTTAAGCCAGGTGCGCAATGCGGTTGCTGCCCTGCCATTTTTGGCCGAGCGCCGCCTGGTGATTTGGCTAAATCCCCTGGAGATTCTGCATAGCCAGGCTCAACGGCAAGAATTTCTGGACTTACTGGCACAGGTGCCAACGACGGCCGCCCTGGTGTTGGTGTGTGACGAGAAAGCACTCGATGACACCCAACTGCCTTTCCGAGAGCATGGCCTCAAAGCGCCGCACAAGGATCATTGGCTGGTGCGTTGGGCGAAAGAAAATCCCCAAAAGGCTTTTTTGCGCGGCTTTTTACGCCCGGCCGGAGCAGCCATGGCGCGTTGGATTCAGAATTACGTCCGCAATCAACAAGGGGAAATCACCCCACAGGCAGCGGCTTTACTCGCCAGTTTGGTCGGTTCGGATACGCATACCGCAGTCAACGAATGTGACAAGTTGCTGACCTATGTCAACACTCAACGTCCGATTGATGAAGCCGATGTGGACTTGCTGGTGACCAACAATACCGAAACCAATGTCTTCGAGATGGTTGACGCACTGGGGCAGCAAGAAGGGCGCAGGGCGCTGGCCTTGCTTACCCGGTTGCTGGAAGAACAAGATGGCATGGCGCTTTTTGGTATGGTGGTACGGCAATTTCGGCTGTTGCTTTTGGCGCGCGAAGTGCTCGATGACGGTGGACAGGAACGAGATGTGGCCGCTCGCCTTAAAATCCACCCTTATGTGGCGCGTAAAGTCACTGCTCAGGCGCGGCGTTTCTCGATGTCCAATTTAGAAAACATCTATCACACCTTGGTCTCGCTGGACGAAGCCATCAAAACCGGAAAGAACGATCCGGCAGTGGCGCTCAGCATGTTTACCGCGGCGCTGACTTCTTGACGGCGAAACGTGAACGGGGGATTCTCACGGATGGGTGGGTTGCCCCTGCGGCTGACGTTCCACGCCCAGCCAGAAATGCCCGGGTAGAACGGTGGGAGCCGTACGTACTTCAATATCCTTCAATTTTGGTGCATCGTCGGATAACATACTGGGATGCACAAAGCACAAATTAGGGTGACTCCCATATTTCTTTTGGTAGTAATCGGCGGCCTGCCGGATTTTGATGGTCAGGTCGCGAGGGGTATTATCGAACCACAACATGCCGATATTCATCTCAATCCTCCTTGCCAGGCGGCTAATTCTTCATCAAAAAAGGCCGGGATTGCAAAGCGCAGCCAGCGCCCACCGGTAAAGGTGCCAAACGCTCGTCCTGGAGGCAGCGAAACGGCACGCGGCCTATCGTCAATGGAAAGACAGGCAGCCAGCCGTGTGTCGCTTAAGTGCCCGAACAACAACGTGCCTGCCAGCGAAATCCAATTTCGCCACAGGCGTGAGGCATCGGCGCTATTGATGTAGATCAGCGGCCAGATACCTTGCGCCGGGCCTTCACGCAGCAAAAATTGCAAGTCGCGCTGAAACTCGCCCTCCAAATGGGGCAAAATCCGCCCCAGGTCATCCAGGATGACCAATACGTTGGGGCCGGGGCGTCGCCCGGCGCGACGGGCATCCACTACTTCCACCAGGTGCAGAATCAAATCGTCCACCGAACGCCGGTAAGGGGCCTCTACCCCCAAACAGTGTTTCTGTCGGGTGAGTGGGTAAAGCCAGGTATCCTCTTTGGTGATGACGTAAAAACCAACATCGTCGGGGTGATTCAGGTACGTGAGTGAATACAATGCGGTGCGCAGCAAGTTGTATTGCCCGCAATGCGCATCCGCGGTCAGACAAAGCGCTCCAGCGCGTGGCCGATTCATCTCCAAAATCACCGGGTAGCCATCCTCACCCATGCCAAACAGCACCGTATCGTTGAGAAACGGGCCGACTTGCCGCAAAATCATCCGTAGTAGGTCGTAACGTAGCGGTGGTTCTCCTCCAGTGGGGGCGGGCGGCTGTATTTTCGGGGCGAGCGTCTCGCTCCAGGGGACTGGATGCAAAATGTCCATACTGACATTATAACACAAAAATAGAAAAAATGTTCTATTTTTCGGCCTTTTGGGGGCGCCTACTACTCAGAAACTTAGGATTCGTCCATAAACAATTTCCCGGTTTGTTGGTTCTTCAACGTTGAAGAGTTAAC
>DAOTZN010000303.1:0-10659 GCA_034434095.1 Anaerolineales bacterium | reverse complement strand
CTTCTCACGACTTATTTCCCAGGTTGGTACACCGGCCCGGTTATCCAAACCCCGAGGAAAGTCGCCAGGCCGCTCTCAAGGAACCCGAATTCCCCCTCGCAAACGCCACCCTGTCGTTTACAAGGGGCAAAATCAACCCGCATCCACCTGATTTCGGCTCTTATCTTCACTTGTCAAAGTACAAACGCTCATCTCGACGCAAGTCGAGCATGAATGCATTGTCAAAAGTTCAAGGGTTAGGAACGGGTTCAAAACCTGTCCCTGCTAACCCAATTTTACAATTTGTTTACAGGCGCGTGATTTGCTGAAAACAAACCTGAACTATCCTATAACTATCGAGGAAATGGCGTTGCCGTTTCCAAAACAGTTTTTCAGAGGAGGTTGTTCCATGAACCACAAACGTAAATGGCTACTGATGGCCCCCCTGCTTTTGGCATTGGCCTTGTTAGCCGTTGCCTTATGGGGTGCACGACCCGCTGCGGCCGAAGTCACCCATGCCCTGGGTGGCATGGTAGGCGGCGTGGTGACCGCCCCCGGCAGCACACCCTTGCCGACCGGGACGCGGGTGAAACTTTTCGACCCTAGCGGTCAAACCCTGGTTGGACAGGCACAGCCGGATCTCGCTACCGGCGCGTTTTCGTTGGGGCCGGTGCCCAACGGCCTGTACGTCATCAAGGCGGTGCCGCCCACAGGGAGCGGATTGACCCAATCGCTGCCGCATCCCTTTGCGCTTCACAACGCCCCCGTGGACGTGGGCACGCTGGCGCTTACCGAGCCGCAAGTCTTTGGGACGGTTTACGCGCCGGATGGCGTTACCCCTACGGGCGCCGCGGTAACGGTTTTCCTTCCGGGGGGGCAGCCCTTCCAAACAACGGAGGCCCTCTCGGGCACGTTTGTCCTGGGCGGTCTTCCGGATGGAAGTTATCAAATCCAGGCGTACCCTCAGGGGAATCAGCCTTATTTCCGTTCCGTCCCTCAGCCCTTCAGCATTTCCGGTACGCTCACGCAATCGTTGACGATTACCCTGCGTACTGCCGACTTGTTCGGTGTGACCGAAGACCCGCTGGGTAACCCGGTGATTGGGGCGCGGGTGGTCGTGGCAGACCGCAGCGGGCATGTGCTTACCAGTTTGTCGGGTGCCGGTGGTTTCTGGACGTTGGGGGGCTTGCCGGCCGGTAATTACTGGTTGACGGCCCAGCCGCCGCGCACCATGGGGGGCTTGCTGCCGCCGATGCCCATCTCTGTGACGTTACCCTCGGCTGCCAACCCCTACACCCTGACCTTCCGCGTGCCGCCCAAGGTGATCAGCGGCATGGTGCAAGCGCAGAACGGCACGCCCATTGAGAACGCGGCCGTGGTGGCGCAACGTGTGGGACGGGATGGCGAGGCGCGCACCTTGAGCGCCGCAGATGGCTCCTACCGTTTGCGCTTGACGGCCGGCCTGTGGGCCTTGACCGTACACCCTACCGATACATCCAATCCGCCGCACTGGGTGTACCCTGACTCTCCGCAGTTCGTTTACTTCCACGATAATGCCTTGCCGGAGAGCGAGCAGGTGGATTTTGAAGTGTTGCTGGCCGATTCGGAGGCCTTCGGGCAGATGCAAATGCCGGATGGCTCGACGCCCACCTTCACGGTGACGGTGGCAATGTACAACAACGAAGGCGTTGGACGCACCACCCAGGTCAATGCTGCCGATGGCACGTTTTCCCTGACGCTCCCCAGCGGCGGTTACAAAGTAGCCGTCCACGCGGCCGACCCGAATTACCTCGGCCCGGTAGTTGACCCGGTACGTCTGCCGCCTAACGGCACGCTTGACCTGGGAACGATTACCCTGCTGCCGCGCGATGCACTCATCACCGGTACGTTGACGGTCAGCGGTACCAGCATGGGTGCGGAAGGCGTGCCTGTGGTGGCCTGGCGTCCCGGCGCTCCTGGTAGTGTGCACACCCTGAGCGGTCCCGGCGGCGTGTATGCCCTACCTGTGACCAGCGGTACCTGGCAGATTGCCCCTGCGCCACGGCCTGACCAGCCCTACCTGTTCACCGGCGATCCTCTGGAACTCACGTTGTCCGCCGGGGAAACGCACTCGAACGTTGATTTCCAACTGACCGGCACGGACGCGGTCATCAGTGGAATGCTGGTGGATGAGAACGGTGATCCGGTGACGGATGCCGAAGGCTGGGCCATGGCAGTGATGGTGGGGCATCCGGGCACACATAACGGCGCGCCCATTCGCGATGGTGCCTTCAGCATCAACGTGCCGGCGGGCGAGTATCACGTGATGGCCCATCTCCCGGCCGGCAGCGCGTACCTATCCACTGCCGAGCGCCTGGTGAGCGTTAACTCCGGCGAGACGGCGACCATCACCTTGACGGTACGCCTGAAGGACGCCCACATCGTGGGTGCGCTGGTTGACCCGCGCGATAACGCCAACCAACCGGTCAGCGGTGTCCCCGGTTTGGTGGGCGTCTGGTGGGGAACTGTCTGGAGCGCAGCGCCCATCAACACCGGCAACGGAACGTTTAACCTGGATGTGGCCGCCGGTTTGTGGCATCTGGGCTACCGGATTGCTTCGCCGCAGTATGCCCGTTTGAGTGGCGCGAAGAATGTGCCGGTGGAATCCGGTCAGACGGTGGCGGTGAATTTGCCAATCACCCAAAAAGATGCCCGCCTGGAAGGGCAGGTGCTTGACCCGGATGGCAATCCGTTGCCTGGTGCACAGGTCATCGTGCATGGTTTTGCCGGTGAGGTGGACGGCTTGTGGCTGCACACTGTCAGCCGGCCTGATGGTTCCTTCTCGCTGGCGCTGCCTTACGGGCAGTACCGCCTGGGGGCCGTGCTGCCCGGCTCGGATTGGCTGAAGCCGGCCGAGACGGCCGTCAACGTGGCACCTGGTGAGGTCTCCGCGGGGCATGTGTTGCAATTCCGGCGCAGCGATGCCACCCTGAGCGGTACGTTGACCGTTACGCCCACGCAAGGGCAAGGCCCGGTCTACGTTTTCGCCTGGTCTGATGACGGCGCGTTTGTTCACGGGCGTTTCCCGGTGACACAAACCGTCGGCGGCGGCAGTGCCGAGGGCCCTTACAGCTTGGCGGTCATCTCCGGCACGACCTGGCACGTGGGCGCGGTTTTTGAAACACCGGCGGCCTACTGGGCTGCGCGTCAAGACGTTTCGGTTTCGCACAGCGCTGAGTATTTGGATTTGACCCTAAACGGTCCGCACGCCAAACCCGCGCCGGTGGTGGTGCGTTTTGACGCCAGCATGCCGCAGCGCGTGGCGTTGAGCGATGGCACGGAAATCTACATTCCGGCCGGGGCGATGCCGATAAGCGGCACAGTGACGCTGCGCGTGGTGCCGATTGCCACCTTGCCGAATCAACACAGCGCACAGGTGGTGCGCTATGGGTATGCCTTCCTGGCGACCAGCCCGGACGGTGAACCCATCGAAGCGCATTTCAACCAGGACGTGGTCATCTGCTTTGGTTACGATGAAGCCGATTTGGATGGCTACCCCGAAGGGCGCATCCGCCCGGCGTACTTCTCCACCACCACCAATGAATGGACTTACCCCGAAAGTTACGTGGTGGATGTGGACGCCAACACGGTGACCATGCAGATTGACCACTTCACCGACTTTGCGCTCATAAGAGACGGCATGAATTTCGTCTATATTCCGTTCTTGCAGCGCTAACCGCTTTTAGGGGAGAGGGCAACTCTTGACGCCCTCTCCCCTTGTTTTTTGGGGGCAGATAGTTCGGTCATTTACATCCCAATGGGTAGTGGATGGCATTGCTATCCGCTACCCATTTCACGAACTAAGACAGGACTTCAGTAGTCCGACTCTCTCAAGGAGTAGCCAACAGTGTCTACAAGTTTCTGAACCATCCCGTGGCACAAAGATACAAAAGCGGGGCAATGATGAATTTTTTTTCGGGTACAATAGGGGGCGTGGAACCGCTTCCCGGTGGTGAGGTGAGGAAGTGGTAACACATCATCGGGTGCTGCAAGTTGCAGCGAAAAAAGTTTCTATGCTGGAGGTAGCACTATGAGACCCGTTTATGTTGTTTCGGGAGGGGTATCCAAATTTGCCAAAGCCCGTCCCGATAAGAATTTCCAGGCCGTTATCAAGGAAGCATACGACTATGCGCTTGAAGATATTGGACTGGATTTTGAGACGGCCGCACGTCTGATTGACGGTTCGGTGGCCTCTTATTTCTCAGATCATTTTGCCCGTCAGTTGATGGCCGGCATCATGGCACAGGATTACTTGGGGCTGGTGCCCAAGCCAGGCCACCGCGTAGAGGGTGGCGGAGCAACCGGCGGCCTGTGTTTCCAGGAGGCCTGGAAGTCGGTTGCCAGTGGACACATGGACGTCTGTCTGGCCTATGGTTTTGAGACGATGAGCCATGTGGAGACCTGGAAGGGCAACGAGTTCATCGCCTTGGCATCCGACGTGTCCTTCGATTACCCTGTGGGAGGGTTCTATTCCGGATACTATGCCATGATGGTGACCCGCCACATGAAGGAATTCGGTACTACGCCGGAGCAATTGGCGCATGTCAGCGTGAAGAACCACATTAACGCTTACTACAATCCGTATGCGCAGAAACGTAACCGCTACACCATCGAGGATATTCGCAACGCGCCCATGGTGGCTTGGCCGCTCACCCGTCTGGATATCTGTGTGATGTCGGATGGCGCCGCCGTCTCCTTGTTGGTTTCCGAGGAGGGCCTCAAAAAACTGGAAGATGCCGGGGCCAAAATCCCGCGTCCATTGGTGAAAATCACCGGCATTGGGCGCGGCACAGATGCCATGCGTATGTCCGACCGCCCGCACCTGGATTACGATTATTTCATGGAGCATTACGCCACACCACAGGAAAAAGCATCCGATGAAACGCGGGCGTATTACAAAAAACTGTGGGACCGTGGAACACGCTACCCAGGCGTGCATTCCTTCCGTGCCGGGCGCACGGCGGGCAATATGGCCTATAAAATGGCCGGAATCCATGATCCACTCCATGAACTTGACTTTGTAGAATTGCACGATGCCTACACCTCCAGCGAAATCCAGACCTACGAAGATATGGGACTGTGTCGCTATGGGGAAGGTGGGCCTTTCGCTGCTTCGGGGAAGGCTTTCCTGCCCAACATTGACTACGGGCTGGATTTGCCGGAGCAATCGGAATGCGCGGTCAACCCCTCCGGTGGTCTGATTGCCTGTGGGCATCCCGTGGGTGCAACCGGCTTGATGCAGGCTGTTTTTGCCACCTGGCAGTTGCAAGGCCGCATCCAGAAGCATTTTGGCGATGACGCCTTGCAGGTTAAAGACGCCCGACGTGGTGCGATTCACTCTCATGCCGGAACCGGCACATACGTTACCGTCTCGATTTTAGAGCGCGATGAGTAAGGAGATTGTCATGGCTAAACTTCCCTCCAAACGCCCCGAAACCTTAGGTGGATATATCGTTCACGGGATCCCCTTCCCGGTGGAGACCGATCCCGAAGCATTGGCCTTCCTCAAGAAA
Source organism: Anaerolineales bacterium (assembly GCA_034434095.1). GTDB lineage: Bacteria > Chloroflexota > Anaerolineae > Anaerolineales > DRKV01 > DRKV01. The sequence continues at coordinate 5,128 of DAOTZN010000303.1, read as the reverse complement.
TTGGCCCCCATCCAGATTGAGCAGGAATACAAAATCACCTACCTGCATTCTTATGCCCAAGATAGCCCGTGGTTTGCCGGCCTGACCAATAAGCGTCTGTTGGCCAACCGGGAGCCTGATAGCGGCTACACCTATGCCACGCCGCGTGGTCACGATATGTACTCCGGCGCAGAAACGGAATGGATTGATATCACCGACCGTCCGGCCTATGTGCATACTTTTACCGTGTGTCACTTTGGCTCCGAAGAATTTCTGCCTGAGACGCCTTTCATTTTGGCATTGATTGAGTTTGAAGGGGTAAATACCCTGCTGCTCACTCGTTTGATGGGCCTGGACCCCCACGAGGCCTCTCTCGACTGGGTGGGAATGCCGGTCCAACCGCGCTTCCTGCGCAATAGCAAACTCAAACCTACCGATGTGTACTTTGTCCCGGCAAAATAATCCCTGCTGAGGACTGAGGGCTGACGTCTCGCTCTTGATGATTCTTTCTAGGGGGATAAGGGCAGACGTCAGCCTTTATGGAACGCCCATACATCGTCCACCATTGTTGCTTGACTTTTCCCTCGACCTAATTTATAACTACAATTGAGACGTGGGCATTTCTGACATGGTTTGCCCCACTTTCTGTTCGTCTTCTCTCAAAGGAGGTATTTGTATGGCACCCAAAAAAATCCTACAACTTGTGGGCGACTTCTCCGAAGACTACGAAGTCATGGTTCCCTTCCAGATGCTGCAAATGGTAGGGCACCGCGTCCATGCTGTTTGCCCTGATAAGAAATCCGGCGAGCAAATCCGCACCGCCATCCACGATTTCGAGGGCGACCAGACCTATAGCGAAAAACCCGGGCACAACTTCACGCTCAATTACACCTTTGACGACGTGAAGGAAGAAACGTACGATGCTCTGGTCATTTCCGGCGGGCGTGGCCCGGAATATCTGCGCCTCAACGAACGTGTTTTGGAGATTGTGGAGCACTTCGTGAAGGCAGGCAAGCCGATTGCTGCCATCTGCCATGGTGGGCAAATTTTGGCGGCTGTTCCTGGTGCCTTTGAGGGCAAGAAGGCCATTGGATATCCGGCGATTCACCCTGAAATGAAACTGGCAGGCGCTATCATCGGTGAGGTGAACGATACCTTCAGCAATGCCGTAGTGGATGGCAACCTGGTGACCGCCCCCGCCTGGCCTGCACACCCCGAATGGATGCGTAAATTCCTGGAAGTGCTGGGCACACACATTGAACCCTGAATTGTTGCAGCCATAGGGGTGGGCTCCGAACCCACCCCTATGCTGTGTAAGAATACCCCTTTCGTATAGTCATGCTGCCTCCCGATTTCCTTCACGAATTACAACGCGCAGGCCTGGAAGTGCGCGCCGACCCGGTGACGCGCATACTCTACAGCACCGATGCTTCCATTTACCAACTCAAACCCTTAGGGGTGGCTTTCCCACGCCACGAAGAACATCTATCCGCCGTGGTAGAACTGGCCGCCCGCTATGGCGTGCCTGTGTTGCCGCGCGGGGCAGGCTCCAGTTTGGCCGGACAGGCGGTCGGTGCAGCCCTGATTCTCGACCTTTCCCGCTACCTGACCGATTTCTCCATCGACCCTGAAGCGCGCATTGCCACGGCGCAACCCGGTGTGGTGCTGGGTGATCTGAACCGCGCCGCAGCCCGCTACGGGTTGCAATTTGGCCCTGACCCGGCCTCCGCCGACCGCGCTACCATTGGCGGGGTGGTGGGCAACAACGCCACCGGCGCGCATTCCATCCGCTACGGGATGGCTGCCGACCATTTGCTCTCCGCCGATGTGTTGCTAGCCGATGGACAGATGGCCTCTTTTGCATCTATCCCGCTGGAGCGCGCGCAGGCTTTGGCGCAGGGCCAGGATATTCAGGGGGCGCTGTACCGTTTTGCACTGGAAATACGCCGTAACCATGCCGAGACCATTCGCCGGAATTGGCCGCGCGTTTGGCGGCGCGCCTCGGGCTACAACCTCAACACGTTGCTGCCCTGGTCGCCGTCCGTGCCGCCGCGCTGGGAGGGGACGGCGTACCCGCCGTTGGCAGGAGATCATCTCAACTTGGCGCCTTTGTTTGCCGGTTCGGAAGGCACGCTGGGCGTGTTGCGGCGCGTCACGCTGAATTTGGTGAAACGCCCGGCGCATACCGTGTTAGGCGTGCTCTCCTACGAAAGCATTGCCGCGGCCTGTGACGACACCCCGCGCTTGCTCTCCCTGGGCGCTTCGGCGGTAGAACTCATGCCGCGTATGCTGCTGCACCTGGCGCGTAGTGTGCCGGCCTATGCCGGTCAACTGTCTTTTGTGCAAGGCGACCCGGCCGCACTGCTGATGGTCGAATTTTCCGGCGATGACCTGGCTTATTTGCGGGAACAGGTCGCCCGTTTGGGGCCTTATGCGTACCTGGCGCTCGACCCGCAGGCCCAGGCGCAGGTGTGGAATGTCCGTAAGGTGGGGCTGGGGCTGTTGATGTCCCGTCCGGGGGATGCCAAGCCGATTGCCTTCATTGAGGATGTCACCGTCCCCGTGGCGCACTTGGGAGAGTACGTGCGCACGCTGGAAGACATTTTTGCCGAACACGGCGTGGAGGCTGCCTATTACGCACATGCCTCGGCCGGCTGTCTGCACGTGCGTCCGATTTTGGATTTGCGCCAGGAGAAGGACATCGTTGCCCTGCGCGCCCTGGCGCGTGCCGCCACCCAAGCCGGTCTACGGTTGGGCGGAACGGTTACAGGGGAACACGGGAAGGGGCTGGCGCGCTCAGAGTGGCTGCCCGATGAATTTGGGGAGATGCTCATGGGGTTGTTCCGGGACCTCAAAAGGGCCGCCGATCCCCAGGGTCTCCTCAACCCCGGAAAGGTGGTTGAGGCCCCTCCCATGGATGAGCATCTGCGCTATGGGCGGGGGTATCACGCTTCGGGCTGGGCATCCCCTCTGGATTTTTCCCGACAAAGCGGCGTGACGGGCGCAATCGAACAATGCAATGGGGCGGGCGTATGCCGCAAATCCACCGGCGTGATGTGCCCTTCCTTCCAGGCCACCCACGAGGAGATGCACAGCACACGTGGACGGGCGAATCTGTTGCGGGCGATGATTTCCGGCGCCTTGCCGCAGGCCGAACAGGCGGTTTGGGATGCGCTCGATTTATGCCTGGCGTGTAAGGGCTGCAAGGCGGAGTGCCCCTCGGCTGTGGATATGGCGAAGTTGAAGTACGCCTTCGAAGAGCGTTACTATCGCACGCACCGCCGCCCGTTGCGAGACTATTTTTTCGCATACATTGGACGCCTGGCTCCGTTGGGCGCGGCGCTCAGCCCGTTGGTGAAGGTCGTGTTGGATAGCCCGCTGCCGCACTGGTTGGGCATTGCCCCGCAACGGCGCTTGCCCTCCTTTGTGCGCCTTCCCCGCACGGCGGCAGGCGTGGAGGCAGAGGCCTCCTGTGACGTGCTATACCTGCCCGATACGTTCACGCGCTTTACCGAACCGGAAGTAGAGCGTGCCGCCCTGGAGACGCTAGCGCGTGCCGGGTTGCGGGTGCGGGTGCTGAAAACCGTGGGCGCCGGCCGTCCGATGATTTCAAAGGGCTTTTTGCCACAGGCGAAGGCGCACTTGCGCCGTCTCCTGGACGAATTGCAGGCCGTAGACCCCAACGGCGTCTTGCCCATCGTGGGGGCCGAGCCTTCGGAAATTTACACTCTGCGGGATGAATTGCTGGATTTCTTCCCCGCTGAGGGCCTGGCGGAACGTGTGGCGCAGCGCGCCTGGATGTTGGATGAATTTTTGCTGCGCCAACCGGAGGCCTTGACGCGTTTGCAGGCCTCCCAGGCAGGTGCGGGGAAACACGTGCTGTTGCATACCCATTGTTACCAAAAGGCGCGTCCCCCGGTGGAGGATGGCTTGCCGGTGGGCGGCGCGGCGACCGAAGCGGTGTTGAAGGCGTTAGGATACAAGGTTGAGGTAGTGGATGCCGGTTGTTGTGGCATGGCGGGCGCTTTCGGCTACGAAGCAGAGCACTACGATCTCTCGATGCAGATTGGCGAAATGCACCTGTTCCCGGCCGTGCGCGCTGCCGGTGAGGGCACTTTGGTAGCCGCTGTGGGTACCTCCTGCCGGCATCAAATTGCCGATGGCACCACACGCAACGCCGTGCATCCGGTGCTGTTGTTGTAGATGGATAGGCTTTCAGCCTGTCCCCTGCAGGTATGTGCCGCCGACCTGGGGTCGGTACTACCAGGCAGAGCCTGGCGGTACGATTGCGTTGAAGAGTTAACGCCGTGAGCGAGCGTAGGATAGACTTTCAGCCTGTCCCCTGCAGGTATGTGCCGCCGACCTAGGTGTCGGCGTTCCCAGGCAGCCTGTCCTACGTCGAATGTGCCGCCGACCTGGGGTCGGCGTTCCCAGGCAGCCTGTCCTACGTCGAATGTGCCGCCGACCTGGGGGTCGGCGTTCCCAGGCAGCCTGTCCTGCGTGGAATGTACCGCCGACCTGGGGTCGGCGTTCCCAGGCAGCCTGTCCTACGTCGAATGTGCCGCCGACCTGGAGGTCGGCGTTCCCAGGCGGATCCTGGCGGTACGATTGCTTCGAGGTGCGTTTGAGCACTGCCGGAAGGGTAAGCGTTCGCCCATAAGTAACTTCTCGATTTGTTAGTTCTTCAGCGTTAAATTTTCAACGCTAAGACGCAAAGCCGCAAAGAAAATCACGTTTGAGCGCGGGGAATAGCGGTAAATTTTGGCGCAAATTCCTTGCCAAAATCCGAAAAATGTGCCATAATGTAATTGCCCTGCTCGCTGGGTGCCCCCCTCACTCAGCGACAGGGCTTTTTTATTGCACCGTTCCAGAACATCACATGAACAAAGGTTGGTGAAAATGACGAACCCCCTCGACATCCTGGTACTGGGCAACGTGACGCTAGACGTGTTGTGCTACTTCGTAGATGAGGTGCCGCGGCATGAATCCCTGCGCTTTGAGCACAGCGTGTTGCAGCCGGGCGGCTGCGGTTCAAATACAGCCATCGGGTTGGCAGCCCTTGGGGTGTCCACCGGTCTGGTGGGTTGTGTGGGCGAGGACGAAAGTGCCCATTTGGCCCGGCGCGCCTGGCAAAGCGTTGGCCTGGATG
>DAOTZN010000302.1:0-23765 GCA_034434095.1 Anaerolineales bacterium | reverse complement strand
TAAACGACCTCTGTGTTAGCCGAGTGCTCAGGTTATAGCACATTTTCATGCTTGGTGGTGAACAGAGTTCATGGCGACTTCTCAAAAAAAGAAAGGGTGACCGACCATAGGACACAATAAAAATCTCACCATGAAGGCCCAAGGGCACGAAGGAAGGTGGAAGGCTTTGTGTCTTGGCGACTTTTGTGGTAAGAAAACGCAAAGAGTCCCAGGTTATTGAGATGATATCTATAAAGACCTAAAAAGGCAATACCGCAAAAGTTGCTGCCAGGGCTTCTAACGCTCTGACGTTGAACGACTACATCCGGCCATCCGGTTAGCCGTGGCGTTGCATGAATCTTTCCATGCGGCGCAAGGCCTCTTCGATTTGTTCGTAGGCGGTCGCATACGAGCAACGCACAAAGCCCTCGCCGCCTGCTCCAAAGGCGGAGCCGGGCACGACGGCCACACGCTCTTCTTCCAGCAGTTTTTGGGCGAAGGTTTCATCGTCCATACCGCTGGCCGTAATGTTGGGGAAGGCGTAAAAGGCGCCGTGTGGCTCTATGGTAGTGAGCCCCAGGTTGTTCAGTCCGTTGACGATGAGTTTTCGCCGGCGATCGTACTCTGCGCGCATCTCTTCTACCGCGCTTTGACCATTGCGCAGCGCCTCCAGTGCAGCATATTGGGCGGTCGTGGGGGCCGACATGATGGTGTATTGGTGAATGCGCACCAGTCCGGAAAGAATCTCGGCCGGGGCGGCTGCATAGCCGATGCGCCAGCCGGTCATTGCATAATCTTTTGAGAAACCACCCAGGGTGATGGTGCGCTCTTTCATGCCCGGCAGGGAGGCAAAACAAATATGCGGTACGCCATACACCAACTGATCGTAGATTTCATCCGAAATGACGATTAAATCGTGGGCTTCGGCGACCTTTGCAACATCCATCAAAGCGGCACGGTTGGCAACTGCACCGGTGGGATTGTTGGGAAAGCCAATCAGGATGGCTTTGGTGCGCGGGGTGATAGCGGCTTCTAGCAAGTCGGCGCTCAACTGGAAACCGTTTTCGGCGCTCAGGGGAACTTCCACCGGCACGCCGCCAGCCAGAATGACCTCTGCTTGATAGGAAACGAAGCATGGCGTTGGGATGATAATTTCTTCCCCCGGGTTGGTAATGGCTGTCATCGCCAGGTATAGCGCCTCAGAGACGCCCACAGAAACCATTACCTCATGGACCGGATCGTAACGCACCCCGTACAACTTCTCTAAATGGGCACTGATGGCTTCCCGCAATGCCAGCAGTCCGGCGTTGGATGTGTAGTGCGTCTCTCCCTGTTTTAGGGAGGCAATACCGGCCTGCAAGATGTTTGTCGGGGTGTCAAAATCCGGTTCACCGATGCCCAGGGAGATGACATCGTCCATTGTGGCAACGATATCGAAGAATTTGCGAATCCCAGATGGCTTTAGATTGGCTACATGCCGAGCAACGTAGGGTTTGGCCATGAACTTGAATACTCCTTGGTTTGAAATGCAAAATGCAAAATGGTGAATAATGTTGATGCCTATCAACCGTGTGACGTGTGGAGCGGACGATAGACGATATTGAGACAAACTGACTGCTTAACCGGCTCACTAAGCCTTTTGCAGTTTAGATGGGAGTACATCCCAGTGCTCCTCTTGTAGAACATAGTGCAATTCAAAATACTCACCGCTTACGCAGCGCACCCGAAAGCAATGACGGTCGGGCGTGCGCCATTCGCCGAGTATTTTTTCTACCACGTAACGCGTACCTTCCCAAGAAAATTTACGCGGTCGCTCAGGGTAACGAAAGCCGGCATAACTCGATACTTTTGGCATGGCATTACACCTCCAGGGTGGTGTTATCTCCAAGTACGAAGCGGGTGGGTTGTCCTGATACCTGTGCACGCTCTCCAACCAGAGAATCGGTGACCACCAAATGGCGCAGTGTGGCGCCAGTTTCGATGATGCTATTCTTGATGATGACATTTTCGAGCGTTGCTCCTGCGCCCACCGAGACATGCGGTCCTATGACGGCATTATGGATTTGGGCATCTGGCGCGATGTACACCGGGGGAATAATGGTGACGCCGGGGCGCAGCGCTGCCGCGCTGTTGTCGTGACCGTGCTCCAGGAGGTAGGCGTTCGTTTCCAGCATCGTGGCCGGTACACCGGCGTCCAGCCAAACATCCACCGGCTGAGTGCGCATGTGCAGGCCGTCTTCTAACATCAGGTTGATGGCATCTGCCAGGAAATACTCGCCTTTGAGTTGAATGTTGCGGCGCATTTGTTCTTCGATGGCCGCAATCAGACGTTGTGAGTCTTTGAAGTAATAGAACCCTACGACCGCCTGTTTGTTTTCCGTACTGTCCGGTTTTTCCACCAGATGCGTTACCCGTCCCCCGTTCTCGGTTATGGCAATGCCAAAGCGGCGCGGGTCGGGCACTTCTTTCACCCAGGCAACGGCCTCGGCAGGCTCATTGCGTAGGAAAGACAAATCGCTTTCAATCAACGTATCGGCAAAAATCATCAACATGGGCCCGCTCAAGTATTCCTTAGCCAGGTAAATGGCATGCGATTGGCCGCGCATTTCGGCTTGCCGGACGTAGTGTACCGTCAAATTTGGGTAATGGGCGCGCATGTAAGGCTCGAATTGCTCGCCCAAGTAGCCAATGATGAAGATTAACTCAATGTTCTCTGGCTCGGGCAGCGTTCCCAGCATATCGAGCACGTGCGCCAGAACAGCCTTATCGGCCAGCGTAAGCAATGCTTTCGGGCGACTCCAGGTTAGAGGTCGCAAGCGGCTGCCAAAACCGGCCATTGGGATAACAACTTTCAGCGTTTGTGCAGGCATTCGTTTTACTCCTCGGGTTTATTCTCTCACCTGGTGAACGTGAGTGTTGAGTGTTCACAGCAGGGGGATGATTACTTCTCCTCAACGTCTAGTTGAATTTTCTGGCGCTTCGATTTGCTTTTTGATGGGGGGGATGTGCTTTCACGAGTGCCAAATGGCAGCATGAGGACAAACCCTAACCCGATAATCGCCTCGCCAATCAGCACCCCAGTTTCTTGCCAAGGGCCAAAATAGGGCACTTCTGGCAGCGGTTGGGTGCCAAAGCCAAAGATATCGGCCATGCCAGATGCCACCGCAATCACGTAGCCGGTGCTCACCAGCCGCAGACCGATATCGGCAGCGATACTGCGTTCTCGGTCGCGCCAGAAATTCATCAAGGTGATGTAGCCTCCGATGCAAATGATCGCCAGCCCCACCAGAAAGACGGCAATTTGCACAAAGCCAACCGGCGGACTGCGGTCCAGACCATAAGCGGCGGGGTCGGCGCCCAGTACGAAAACCAGGAAGCCAATCACGGTGATGATTAATCCTAAACGCAAGCGGTTGGGAGAGTATTTGCGAGCCACAGTGTTATTCAGGGAGAATGCGGTATAGGCGTTCGAGCCAGTTACCGTGAAAAATAGCGGCCAAATCTTCTGAAGTGTAGCCCATCTGTGACAAGATGGGCGCTAATTTTTGCATATCGGCAATGGTATCCACCTCACGTGGGGTGGTTTGCGCGCCAAAGCCGCCATCAAAATCGGTGCCCAGGGCAGCATGGCGGGCATCGCCGGCGCGCTGGCAAATGTAATCGATGTGTGCGGCCACGGCCTCCAGGCCAATGCGCTCTTTGTCGCGATGTGAGCGCCAGGTGGGGTCGAGGAAATAGTTGGCGGGGATTACACCGATGACCCCATCGCGCGCCAGCAACCCATCAATTACCCGGTCGCTCAAAAAGCGGTTGCTCTCGATGCCGGGCAACAGCGCCAAGACGTTGGCGTGCGTGGCCACGATTTCGGCGGGGTAAAAATCTAGCGCTTGTAGTACGGCTTGCTCATCCATGTGACTGATGTCCAGGATGAAGTTGTGTTCGGCCATGCCGTGCAGAAGGTCGTACCCTGCGGGGGTCAACGGACCGGGTTCGCGCGTTCCGCCGCAAAAACGCGTCCCGGCCCAGGCCGGGCCAATTAAACGTACCCCGCCCTCCCACCAGAAGGACAATTCTTCGGGAGAACGAATGCCCTCGGCGTTTTCTATCAGGAGGACGAGCCCCACAGGGTGCCCGGATGCCTCAAGGGAGGAGGCGGAAACGGACGCCCCCGCGGGTGGCGCGGCATCCAGGGGTTCCCACTCCCCCAAAAGGGCGTCCAGTTCCCCGCGCCGTCCAATCAGGCGGAATTTTTGGGGGTGCGCATCCACCAGGCGATGGTAGGCTTCCATCTGCAAAACCGAAAATTGATGGGCTTCCTCGAGCGTTTCATAACTCAACTTGTCCCAATCTCCCATCGCACGCCGTTTGGGGCCGATGTAGATGGTGGCAAAAATCAGCCCTACTTGAGCGCGTTGATAATCCGGCCAGCCGAGCAACGTATCTCCGTTGTGCTGGACGGTTGCGCTGCCGGTTTCCAGGCGACGGGTTTCGGCGGCGGCACGGGTGTAATCGCGCCCAAAGGTGAGCATATTCCAGGCCAGGTCCTGGTGGGCGTCAATCAGAAACAAGGGAGATGCCCTCCTCTAAAAGGTGCGTGGCAATTTGACGGTCAACTTTGCCCATCGGGTAGGCGGCGCAGTCGGCGGGCGTTACCCAGGCTAGGGCGGTGTGCTCTAGCGCTTGTGGCAGGGGGCTATTGGTTTGCAAACGGCACAGATAGGCGCGTAAAGTGATGCGGAAATGCGTGAAGGCGTGCCGGTAGGTGCCCAGCGGCGTGCCGACTTCGATTTCTGCGCCCAGTTCCTCGCGGATTTCACGTTGCAGGGCGCGGTCAAACGGCTCTTTGGGGCGCACTTTGCCGCCGGGAAATTCCCACAGGCCGCCGAGCAAACGGTCTTCTGGTCGGCGTGCCAGCAGTAGGCGCTGCTTGTGCACCACTACGGCCGCTACCACGTCGTAATGCGGAATCCGTTTTTTAGGGGAACGCACCGGCCGCAGGTGGACGGTATTTTTTGCCAGTGCCTGGCAGCCTTGTTGCAGTGGACAGCGGTTGCATTGCGGATTTTTGGGCGTGCACACCAGCGCCCCCAGATCCATCAATGCCTGGTTGTAGTCTCCGGCTTTGCCGTGAGGCAGGTGTGCTTGTGCCAGTGCGCGTAAGTGTTTTTCGGTTTGCGCATTGCCTGGCGGTGCGTCTACATCAAACAGGCGGGCGAAAACGCGCTTCAGGTTGCCATCCAGGGCGATAGCGTCTTGCCCGAAGGCCAGCGCAGCAATCGCGGCTGCGGTGTAGGGGCCAATGCCGGGCAATTGTAAAAGTTCGGATGGACTGCGTGGTAATTGTCCGTCGTATCGCTCGCAGACGATCTGTGCGGCGCGGTGTAAATTCTGGGCACGAGAGTAGTAGCCTAGCCCTTCCCATAAACGCAACACTTCTTCTTGTGACGCGGCGGCCAGCGTTGCTATGTTTGGGAAACGCGCCATCCAGCGTTCAAAGTAGGGGCGAACGCTTTCCACGCGCGTTTGTTGTAGCATGATTTCTGAAACCCACACGGCATACGGAGTGGGATGGTCTCGCCAGGGGAGTGTGCGTCGTGCATGTGCATACCAGGCTAGCAAGTCGTCAGCCAGGTTAGGGTAGACGTTGTTTGGGAGATTCAAGTGCTTCAAAGTTGAAAACCGCGCCGGGCGGGAATGATTTTGTATTGAAAATTGTCTACGAATACACCCAGGCTGTCTACCAATGCTTGCCAGCGACTGGATTGCAAGATGCGGTCCAGGTCGGCGCGTGTGGGGGCCAGTACGCCCGCCATAATCTGAGGGTGTTCTCGTGAGCCGTACATGGTGTACCAGGCGTCGCTGGGCTCCAGTCCCAGGCGTTGTAGGCCGGGCATTAATTCCCGCACGATAAACTCAAAGTATTCTTGTTCTTTGCCGGGTTGAATGTCCCAAGTCATCAGTAGTTTTATAGCCATGAGCGTAATTCTCCGGTAAACGCCATTATCCCAGGCGAGGTTCAAGCACTACAATTTGTGTTTCGTCCGGCAATGAAGCGCGAGAGGTTTTGAAACTTTGTTCCCGTAGAACGTTGCTTGCGCCCATTTCCTTCAGAAATTTTTCAAGTGGCAATAATTTTACGGACGAATGCGGCGTGCGGTAGTGCATGGGAATGACGAAGTGCGGTTCAATCAGTCCGATTACCTCAACGGCTTGCGCCGGATTGAGTGCTCCGCCGCCTCCGACAGGAACGAGTACCACATTGACTTCACCTAAAGCCTCAATTTCTCTCTGACTTGGAACGCTATGTAAATCACCCAGGTGCAATACAGTGAGCGGATCGAAATCCAGCAAGAAAAGGGTGTTTTTCACCTCATTAGCGCTCGATTTGCGTTCGTTTGTGTTGATGCCGGTGATAAAAACACCGCCAATTTCATATTCCCCTGCGCCGTTGAGAACGTGCTTGACGCCTTTAACAGCAGGAAGGTAGGCATGTCCGGGTGTATCATGGCTGGTGGTGACGATGTCGGCGTGTAATTTGAGGGGTGCGTATCCCACCACGTTGTGATCATAAGGGTCGGTGACGACCGAGGCCATGCCGCGTTCTACGATGCGAAAGCAGGAGTGACCATACCAGGTAATTTCCATAAAAAATCCAACCTCCTAATTGGGTAGTAGTCTGATTATACTTCATAAATGGAAGGTTATTCGTTAAGTATAGTTGGGTAATCTGCTCCGTCGACCGTCCATTGGTCAAGTAAAGAACACCAGCGCCCAGTTTGAAACATTTTGGATCAATGTAAGGCGGAATTAATTCCGCCCTACAGCGCACCGCCAGATATTGGGGTGCATCACGGGAAATCCCAAAGAGCCAACATTTTGGGATGGTTCAAACACTTGTAGGACGGTACCGCCAGGCAATCGTTCTTGACACTTCCTGTTTGTAGGCCTATGATTAATCTATGAAATCAAAACTAGACTGCCTGTCTTTGTGGCGGGCCGGTTTTGCTGCACTACAGGCGCTCAATACGGATGACGCTACCTATCGGATATGGGAACATGTTCGCTGGGCGATTTCTCCCCTGGTTGATGCACCGCCGGCAGTATGCCTCAATGGCATTGCTAATGCGCTTGAAGCGCTCTCTGATTCAACGACAGAACGGTATGCCCAGGCCTGTCGTCAACTGGCCCAACAGTTCGCGGATGGAAAAATCACACTGGCCGATCTCTTCGAGATGACCGCTCGTCTGGAAAGTTTCCGCCTTCCCTCTGGGTTCGGCCAGATAAGCAGGATATTGCGCACTTTAGGGGCTTTTAATCTGATAGACGAAGAGAAGCGTCCCCTGATTTCCCTGACCCTGGCCATTGCTGAGGCGCCAACGCAAAGCCGCTTTCGATTGGCTGCCCAACTTTTGCTCAAGCACACACCTTTGAGGGACGACCCATCCGCACAGGTGCTGGTTGAAGCCCTGCTAAAGGACATTAACCGTCAACGTAAGGCCGGTAACATCTTGTTGTAAGATGATTTTCCTTGCTCATCCCCCGCAAAACAATTTGCCGACAGTGCACAGAAAAAAAATGAACCCCTCAACCGGCATCATGCGGGTGAGGGGTTTATTAGGGAGATGAGGCGCTCAGGCTTCTTCTTCAAGCACCACATTTTCAAGGTGTTCTTCCTCATCTGACCGACGATCCAGGATTTGCATTTGCCGGACGATGATCTTGGTGAAGTAGCGCGTCTGTCCATCGTGTTCGTAGCGGTCGGTGCGTAAAGGGCCTTCGAGATAAACCAGCCGCCCTTTACTCAGGTATTGCTGGCAAATTTCCCCTAGTTTCCCCCAGGCTTCAATGTTGAACCAATCGGTGTCCTCCTTAGCGTTACCATCCCTGTCCTTCCAGCGGCGACTGACGGCTACGCTAAAGGTAGTATATGGCTTGCCCGTTGAAGTGTAACGGACTTCTGGGTCGCGTCCCAGGTAGCCGATAATTTGTGCACGATTGAGTGTTGGCATAGTTTTCTCCTTGGCAACTGAAACGGATGCGGTACAATAGCCGCGTACTAGTTTTTAGTGTAGTGAAAAAATAAAAAAAGTCAAGCCCCATTGGGAGGTTTATTCTGCATGTATATTGCCATCGAGGGTGTGATTGGTGTGGGAAAAACCACACTGTGCCGCTTGCTTCAAGATGCCTTTCAGGCGCATCTTTTGCTGGAGAAATTTGAAGAAAATCCTTTTCTTGCAAAATTTTATGAAGACAAGGCGCGCTATGCTTTTCAAACACAGATGTTTTTCCTGCTGAGCCGCTATCACCAGTTGCGGGAGAGTGTTCCTGTTGCCTTACAGCGCGGCGAACAGATCCTGGCCGACTATGCCTTTGCCAAAGATGCCTTGTTTGCCAATAACAACCTATCGGGTGAAGAACTCACAATTTACCAGCAGGTGCACGATGCCCTGGCTGAGAAATTGCCGGCCCCGGATTTAGTGGTCTACTTGCAAGCCAGCACGCGTACCCTCATGCAACGTATTGCACTTCGGGATCGTGCCTATGAACGTGAAATGTCGGTTGATTACATCCACGCGCTTAATCAGACTTATGAACAGTTTTACCAGGAACGTCGCTGGCATGCCCCGGTGTTACTTATCGAAACCGATCATCTTGATTACGTGCGGAATCCAAATGATCTGAAAATTGTAGAAAACCGCATTCGACAAGCGTTACGCTTGCCGCCGTTTCAATCCTCCTTACTCCCTGACGAGTCTGGCAAAAGGACCGATTATGCGAATTACGGTTGAAAACTTACGCAAATTCACCCAGGATTTCGTTAATCAGCGAGTGGTGAACGATCACTCTGTTTTGGCAGTTTATTTGACCGGCAGTTTGGGCACAAACGAGCCGTTGTGGTGCCAGGTTGTGGATATTGATTTGGTTTTTGTGCATCATACATCGCCGGAACAGGTGCATGAAGTGGTACCCCTGCTGCCGGATGTGCATTTTGATATTGAACACCACGACCAGAAGCGTTACGAATCAACACGCAGTGTGCGTGCAGACGCCATCCTTGCGCCCGTGGTGTATGCTGCACAGCACTTATACGATGGCGGGCATTTCTTCGATTTTGTACAAGCGGGTGTGCGCTCGCAGTATGACCGACCAGAATACGTTTACCAGCGGGCAACACCTTTGCTGCAAAAAGCGCGCCGCTCCTGGCTGGCGTTGCAGGGTGCCTCGTTCTCGGTAGAATTTTTCGATACCTACTTGCAAATCATTGCTGATAGTGCTCAAGCGCTGGCAACGCTGGCAGACGTGTTGCTCACGCCACGTCGCTTTGTGCTTCAATATGGCCGAGCATTGGTTTCATTGCAGCAGGAAGCCCACTTTCAAGAATTCTTGGGCCTGTTGGGAGGTGGACAGGACGTGTCGCTGCGCGAATTTTTACCGGCCTGGGAGGCCGCCTGGCGGTCAGATGGTGAGAATCAGCCGCCTGTCAACACCCTGCGCCGGGCCTACTTCCGCAGCGGTATCGAAACCTTGTTGGATGGTGACATGCCATCGGCCGCCTTGTGGCCCTTGCTGCACACCTGGACCTCGGCGTTGCGCAATAACGAAGAAGCGCCGAGATCACCATGGGAAGAACTGCTGCAGCATTTGACGTTAAATAATTCTCAGGGACGATTACAAGCCCTGGATGCCATGCTAGATGCTGCTGAACAGTTTCTGGAAGCCTGGGGAGAAACCAACGGCCTTTTGTAAATTCACTTGATTTTGGGAAACACACGTCCCCGCGAGTGGGAGATGAGACCGGAGTTGTGGAACTCCCCCCATGAGGATAGCCTACGCGCTCGTCAGGTTACGAGATATTGCCGCGGGGCAAGATAATCTTAAAAACAGCCCCCGATCTATCTTTACGGTTTTCTGCCCAGATGCGCCCACCGTGCTTCTCAACGATGCCGCGGGCAATGCTTAACCCCATGCCCATCCCGCCATGTTGTCGGGTAAGGTGATTTTCTGTTTGGTAAAACTCGGCGAAAATGGCATCCAGTTGGTCGGGGGGGATGCCGGGGCCGGTGTCGCGCACTTCAATACCAATTTTACGGGCAGTGGCGCTTAGCGAAATGTCGATTTGTCCATGATCAGGGGTAAAGCGAATGGCGTTATTGAGCAAGTTTGTAAGTACAAGCGCTATTTTGTTATGGTCGAGGTGGGCGATAATCTCCTCTCCAGGCAAGTGCATCTGGATAACTTGTGAGCGTGCCTGGGCTGCTGATTGGGCTTCCTGATATACCTCAGTGATGATTTTCTGAATAGATATCCGCTCTGGGTTTAGATTAACTTGTCCTTTCTGGAGCATATTTAAATTGGTCATATCTTCAACCAGAGTACGCAGCCTTAAGGCCGAATTGAGCACCATTTCGGCGTGTTCCGAAAGTTCGCCTTGTGCCTCTTCCTTTAGAAAACTGGCATACCCCAGGATAACTCCCAGAGGGGTGCGCAACTCATGCGAAGCGATAGCGATGAAATCGCTCTTTAGCCGATTGGCTTGTTCTAATTCTCTGATGGCCCGTTGCAGGGCGCTAATCAGTCGGGCATTGGCAATGGCAACGCCTGCATGTGAAGCGATGATGCTCAACAGACGCATATTGTGCTCATCGAATTCTCCCTCGCGTTTGTTGAGCGCTTCCAACACCCCAATGGGTTGATTGCGGATGAACATCGGCACTCCCAGCAACGAACGAGTGACAAACTTCACTTGTTTGCCAACTTGGTTATAGTGCTGAGGGTTGTTGCTCATATCGTTGATGATTTGTGGTTTTTGGCTCGTGAATATTTTCCCGGCAATGCTTTTGTCAATGGGTACGGGAATGCGCGCTAATTCTTCTGGGTTTGAGCCGGTCGCAGCGGCAAAGAAGAGACGGCCACTCGACTCATCGTAGAGCAAAATTGAAGCCGCCTCACATGCCAGGATGTCCGTTGCGGTTTCAATAATGTATTGCAGCAAGCGGTCAATATCCAATGTGGAATTCAGTGTAACACTGATTTCCACCAGGCGGGCTAACTGACGAATCGTTTGGCGTAATTGAAGAGGCGTACGTAGTTCGGAAGTAAAAGTCATGGTAGTTTATAGTTTAGCCCGAAGACGTGGGTTTGTCTATAGGTTTTTTCGAATTTCTGTAATGATCTGGAACCTGGTCAAAAACGGATAGTCCAATCCACAGATGGGCACAGATTTCGCAGATTTTGGTCATTCTCCGGTGAAAACTAAGCGCGATGTTCTCGCTGCCTCGGCAGTGCTTCCCATGACAATGACTGCAACCGGAAAGACGAAAAATCATTGTGGGGAGAATTTCTAAAACCAGAGACACAATAATCATCCCAAATGTTTCACGTGAAACAATGTTGTGAAGATGTAGCGCTACGCTTAGTAATTTCTAGGCCACACCGTTCCCGGGTTTGATAGTTTGGTAGTTCAATAGTTGGCGATCTATTCCCGAAAACATCGCTAACTATTGAGAATTGCCGACTACTTTGAAGATAATTGCAAACCATTGGGACGCGTGGTAGAATGCTATTGCTGGTTTGTGCGTCTCTTTGTTAAATCGGCAACCCTTTTTGATGCTAAAAAAATATGGAGGCTTTTCCTGAGATGAGCGAGCAGCAAATTGCAACTGAAAAAGTAAAACGTGGCCTGGCGCAAATGCTCAAAGGCGGCGTGATTATGGATGTGGTCACCCCCGAACAGGCGCGCATTGCCGAAGATGCCGGTGCTGTGGCCGTTATGGCCCTAGAGCGTGTTCCCGCAGATATCCGCGCCCAAGGGGGCGTGGCTCGTATGAGTGATCCCGAATTGATTCTCAAGATTATGGACGCCGTCAGCATTCCTGTGATGGCAAAATGCCGCATTGGACATTTTGTGGAGGCCCAAATCTTGGAAGCCCTTGGTGTGGATTACATTGACGAATCCGAAGTGCTTACCCCGGCAGATGAACATTTCCACATCAACAAGCACGAGTTCAAAGTGCCTTTTGTGTGTGGCTGTCGTAATTTGGGTGAGGCGTTGCGTCGTATTGGTGAAGGCGCTGCCATGATTCGCACAAAAGGTGAGGCCGGTACCGGGGATGTGGTTGAAGCCGTGCGCCATGCTCGCACCGTGTTGGGCGAAATTCGCCGTCTACAAAACATGCCGGATGAAGAACTGATGACCTATGCCAAAGAACTCGGCGCCCCCTACGCCCTGGTCAAGGAAGTCAAGGAATTGGGCAGATTACCGGTCGTTAATTTTGCCGCCGGTGGCGTAGCGACGCCCGCCGATGCCGCTTTGATGATGCAATTGGGTGTGGATGGCGTCTTCGTTGGCTCCGGCATTTTCAAGTCGGGGAATCCTGCTCGTCGGGCAGCGGCTATTGTCAAGGCCGTTACCCACTATCGAGATGCGGGCATCTTGGCTGAAGTCAGTCGCAACCTGGGCGAGCCAATGGTTGGAATCAACGTTTCTGCGATGCCAGATGCTGATCGCATTGCCGATCGCGGCTGGTAAGCATTGTCTTGAGAGCCTATGCGTATCGGAGTTCTTGCCCTGCAAGGTGACTTTGCCGAGCACATCAACGTATTGCACCGACTGGGTGTAGATGCTATTGAAGTGCGTTTGCCTCAGCACCTGGAAAATCTTGATGGCTTGATCATCCCGGGTGGCGAATCCACCACCATCGGCAAGATGGCGCGGGATTTTGATCTGATGACTCCTCTCCAGCAGTTCGGACGAGAACATGCGATTTGGGGCACTTGTGCCGGCGCGATCTTTCTCTCAAAAGATGCCCATCGTTCGCAACCCTTGCTGGGATTGATGGATATCATTGTCGAGCGTAATGCCTTTGGACGGCAGGTGAACAGTTTTGAAGCCGATCTGGACATTCCAGCGCTGCGTGTCGTCGATCCGGATGCGCGTCCTTACCACGCAGTGTTCATCCGGGCACCTTTGATTGAAAAAGTCTATGGCGATGCGCATTCCCTGGCCGCGCTGGATAATGGGAGAGTGGTTGCAGCACAACAAGGCCATTTATTGGCTACCTCTTTTCATCCTGAATTGACCACCGATGACCGCTTCCATCGTTACTTTTTGCATCTAGTTGCACATCATTAATCGTGATTCGCGTTCGTTCTTTTGACTGGCGTGATCTGTCCTCCTTGCGTACCTACCGTAACCAGACGCTATTTGTAGATAGCGCACTGTTATTGACGCGTGGTAGGTTGCAGGTGTTGGGTGCCATGCTCTCTGCCGTGGCACCCGGTAGCGGGTTATTTACTGCCGTTGCTGAGCACGAGTCCCAACCGTATCTGCGCTTAATTGGGCAGGTGTTAGTCCGTAATAACGACCCCGCGGCTCATCTCACCTTTCTCTCTCCTGAATCTCTGGTGCGGGATGAGTTTCTCTCACCTTTGTTGACTTTTCTGGCCTCTCAAGTAGCCGGGCACAATGCCTTGTGCCTTTTGGCAGAGGCCGAATCTGGCAGCCAACTAGCACAGGCCTTGCATGACAGTGGCTTTTCTCCTTATGGTACGCAACGCGTTTGGCGTTTGCCGAGCGTGCTGCCATTACACAATCCGGATGGGCAAAACTGGCGTATGGCACGCCCTGAAGATAGAGACGCCATTCAGCGACTCTACCGGCGTATTGCCCCTCCGCTTTTACAGAAGGTCTCCGGAACTT
Organism: Anaerolineales bacterium; assembly: GCA_034434095.1. GTDB lineage: Bacteria > Chloroflexota > Anaerolineae > Anaerolineales > DRKV01 > DRKV01. Next base: position 10,087 of record DAOTZN010000302.1, on the reverse strand, counting down.
TGTCGGTAAACAACGGCGGGTTGGTGCTGCGAGATGGCGACCAGGCACTGGGTTATGTCTCGCTACGTTATGGCTTGATGGGTGTGGTAGTACAGCCTATTTTGCAACCCGAAGTCAGTGCCATTACCGTGGAAAATATATTTGCAGCCTTGAATGCCATGCCTTTCTTGCGTACTCGTCCATTGTATATGATTGTAACTGCAGATCAAGAATGGCTTGAAACTTTCTTGCTGGACGTAGGGGCGGAGGCTGCTGAGACACAAACCTTATTCGTCAAGAACCTCACTACCCCGCCATTGCGCATGCCTGAACACTATAAAATGATTAAAACTCCAGGCTTGTTTGCGCTCTAGGCCGCTTTTTCGCGCTAACTTGGGTAGGAAGTTCTTTGTCCACTTTTAAACTTTTATGATGTCCAAACGCAAAATTACAGACGATCTGGATGCACTGCTTGCTGTGTTGCCCGAAAACATTGCTCAAGCGGTGCAACGGGCTGATGACAGTGACAACTTACTCGAAATCATCCTCGATTTAGGGCGAAAGCCTTCTGCTCGGTTTACACATGGCGAAATTCTCTTGCTTGAGGCCGAAGTAAGCCGCTCCGATATCGATTATGTTGTAGAACGCATTGGCGACTTTGATGATGATAACCGTGCCGGCTTGGAACGCACGCTGCACCGCATTGCCGCAATTCGTAACCGCAAAGGGGATGTGGTTGGGCTCACCTGTCGCGTGGGGCGTGCCGTTTATGGTACGCTGGATATCATCCAAGATTTAATCGAGGCAGGGAAAAGTGTCTTATTGCTAGGCCGCCCCGGGGTAGGCAAGACCACTTTGTTGCGGGAAGCCGCACGTATCCTCGCGGAAAGTAAGCGGGTGGTGATTGTGGATACCTCCAACGAAATCGGCGGGGATGGGGACGTTCCTCACCCTGCAGTAGGGAGGGCGCGCCGCATGCAAGTGTCTATGCCCGTCTTGCAGCATGAAGTGATGATTGAAGCCGTCGAAAACCACAACCCGGAAGTGATTGTGATTGATGAAATCGGGAGAGAACTGGAAGCCCTGGCTGCCCGCACGATTGCCGAACGCGGTGTTCAATTGATCGGTACGGCACATGGCAATAGCCTGGAAAATTTGCTGCTTAATCCCACGCTTTCTGATCTTGTGGGTGGCATTGAATCGGTGACCCTTTCTGATGAAGAAGCCCGTCGACGCGGTACGCAAAAAACGGTGCTCGAACGTCGTTCACCGCCCACCTTCGATGTCTTGATTGAAATCCAAACCCGAGACCGGCTGGCGGTGCACCCCGACGTTGCCGAAGCCGTAGACGCCTTGTTACGTGGATATCCGCTTCCCCCGGAGATTCGTAGCCGTGCCGAGGATGGAGAAATTCGTATAGAAAAGGCGACACCCCCGCGGACCCCCAAAGGGCAGCGAAACACTCAGGGGTTCCGCAGACAAACCACGGAGGGGGGGCGCCTTGCTTCCCCTGGGGATAACGAGGCCCTCTCAGGCCAAGAAACCTATTCGGTTGAGGCCGGTCGTCATAAAGTCCGCCATATCTATGCCTATGGGGTGGCGCGCAATCGTTTAATGCAAGCCGCCCGTAAACTTGGTGTGCCTATTGTGGTCGAAAAGCAATTGAGCGATGCCGATGTATTAGTGACTTTGCGCACCTATTATCGAAAACGCCAGCGCACGGTGGTGGATGCTGAAAATCGCGGCTTGCCAGTGCATGTCCTGCGTTCTAATACCGTTAGCCAGATGATGCAATTCTTGAGTGACATTTTTAATCTGGAATTGCAGGAATTTAGCGATGTGGACGTGGATGGTGCCTTGAATGAAACGCGCCAGGCAATTTCTGCGGTGCTAAGTGGTAAACGCTGGGTAGACTTACCGCCAGCCTCAGCCTACGTGCGCAATTTGCAACATCAATTAGTCCGTGATGCAAACCTGGTATCGCATTCCTACGGGCGCGAACCCTATCGTCGGGTGCGTATTTACCGGGAGCAAGGCGAGTGAGCGGCTTTTTTATCACCTTTGAAGGGCCAGAAGGCAGTGGTAAGACCACGCAAATCCCTTTTTTGGCCGACGCGTTGCGCCAAGCCGGATATCAAGTACTCACGACGCGTGAGCCCGGTGGCACGCCAATTGGGGATCAGATTCGCAATGTGTTGAGTGACATAAAAAACACCAATATGCACCCGCACACCGAAATTCTACTCTTTTTGGCCTCGCGGGCGCAACTGGTAGCCGAAGTTATCCGGCCATATTTGGAAAGTGGTGGTGTAGTGCTCTGTGACCGCTATGCTGATTCTACGCTGGCTTATCAAGGCTATGGGCATGGCATATCTCTGAGCAAATTGCAAAATCTTTTGCTTTTTGCAACCGGAGGGTTAACACCTGATTTGACCTTTTTGTTGGACCTGGATGTTGAAATCGGTTTGCAGCGTCGCGCCAATGGTGGCAATTGGAATCGCCTGGACGCTTATGAGTTGGAATTCCACCGCCGTGTGCGAGCCGGATACCACCAACTGGTAAAAAAAGAGCCGGAGCGTTGGGTTGTTGTTGATGCGACCCAATCGCCCCGGCAAATTCAAGAGCAGTTGCAGACGGTTACCTTGCGTCGTTTGCAAGCACTTGAGGGCACAGCCTAAAAATCATCCTCCGCCACCCCGCCGTCGTCACCGGCGAGGTCAGGGAGTGCCGCCTCAATCTCCTCTGGGCTTTGACCTGCCTCCAGGCGGTTGACAACCTCATGAAATTCCGGCCCTGGATCTTCGCCCAGTTCGCTGCTCATCTGTCGCATCAGGCGTCCCAACGCCTTGGGATCATCTTCTAGCCCCTCTAACGCACTGGGATCGGCCATGCTTTCCAGGCGTGATTCTTCGGAGCGGGCGATGCGTATCTTGCCAATTCGGCGCTGAACACGCTCACTCTGACAGTGTGGGCAAACTACCGGCTGCTTTCCATAGTCAGCATAGGTCATAAATACCTCGAAACGGCGCTTGCAATCCTGGCAGCGATACTCATACGAGGGCATGTAACTCACCTCCTAAAAACAAAAATTTGTACCTATCGCACTTCTTAATTTGCTATTTGATACACAGCGCTTGTTTATCCCCCATTATACTCATTTGAGGCAGCCTTATGTCTTCTGATTTCCCCCTATTGCATAAAGAACCATTACTGATTGTTATCTCCGGCCCCTCTGGTGTAGGGAAAGATACGGTCATTCAACGTATGAAGGAACGACGTTTGCCGTTTCACTTTGTAGTGACCGCCACGACCCGTCCGCCGCGCCCTGAGGAGCAACATGGTGTGGATTATTTTTTTGTTTCGCACGATGAATTTGCGGAGATGATTGAACAGGACGAGTTGCTAGAATACGCCATTGTTTACAATGACTATAAAGGTATTCCTAAGGCGCAAGTGCGTGAGGCGCTTGCCAGCGGCAAAGATGTGGTCATGCGCATTGATGTACAGGGGGCCGCGACGATTCGCTCGCTGTGCCCGGATGCTTTGTTGATTTTCATGACTACCGGCAATGAGAAGGAATTGGAAGCCCGCCTGACGGCCCGAAAAACAGAGACCCCCGAGGGGCTGAAATTACGCATTGCTACTGCCCGCAAGGAAATGCAGCGCATTAATGAATTTGATTATGTGGTTATCAATCCCGAAGACCAGTTAGATGAGGCAGTGGATACCCTGTTGGCAATTATCCACGCCGAACATCATCGCGTGCAGCAACGTAAGGTGACTTTATGAGCCAATTTTCGGCACCACCTGACGATGCACCGGCACCTCAGATGCCGTCCATCCGCTTACAGTTGCCAGGAGGTATCCCCTGGGCAGTTTATGCTTTGATGGCGGTGACGATTTTCATTTACCTGTTGCAGGTTGCAGGTCAATTTTTGTTTGGGCAGGACTTGGTAACCGCCTTAGGAATCAAATACGGTCCTTATATCGCTGAGGGGCAATTGTGGCGGCTGGTAACGCCGATTTTTTTGCATGGCTCTATCTTGCATATCGGTTTCAATATGTATGCCTTGTACGCCATTGGGCCAGCGCTGGAGCGTTTTTGGGGGCGGGCGCGTTTTTTGGTGTTGTATTTTTTGGCAGGTATTGCGGGCAACCTTTGTTCTTTGTGGCTTACGCCGCAGCCTTCCCTGGGGTCTTCTACCGCTATTTTCGGGTTGTTGGCCGCAGAGGGGATTTTGGTGTATCGCAATGGGTTCTTGTTTCAGAATCCACAGCGCACGTTGAGGAGTTTAATCAACCTGGCAATTATCAACTTTATACTTGGTCTGTCGCCCGGCATTGACAACTGGGGGCACTTGGGAGGTTTCTTGGGAGGGGCAGCCTTTGCCTGGTTTGGCGGGCCTCTTTTGGAAATCGTCAGCAAGGATGGCCTAACAGCGTACATTCAAGATCGCCGTGAGGAGCGAACGGTCTGGTTGGCGGCACTGTCCGTTTTGGTGGTGATTGGGGCGCTGACGGCACTTTGGCTGGCGTTGTAGTCCAGACTGGTGGGCGTATTGAGTTTGTATCGAGTATAATCGCTGCTAATGAAAGCCTTTTCCGTTTTTTTCCGTTTGTTCATGGTCGTATTTGTAGGCCTGATACTGATGGTTAGTCTGATCGGTCTGCCGCAGGCTGCCCAGGCGGCCCCACAGGCCCAGTTGACGCCTTTCCCTACGCCCACGCCGGGCCCGGATGGCAGTATTTTGTATACTGTGCAGCCGAATGATACGCTCTGGCGCGTGGCGGCCATCAGTGGTTTGACGGTAGATGAACTGCGGGCGCTCAATAACTTGAGTGCAGATGCGATTATCTCTCCCGGTCAGGTATTGTTGCTTGGTGTTGGCGGTCCAGCCCTTTATACGCCTACTCCCGGGCCGACATCTACACCGCTGCCGATAACCCCCACCGCAACACCTGAGCGTAGCACGGCCATGTTGTGTGTTCTCATCTACGAGGATGTGAATGGCGATGCCATGCGGCAGGATACAGAAATGGTTATTCCCGGTGGCAAAATTAGCATTTTAGAGCGCAATGGCGCCACTTCGCTAGAGGCAGAAAGTGGTACGCGCATCGAAGAAGATTGCAATTTCAACCCCTACACCGGTTTTGATCCGGCATTGGGCTTTACCACCTTCCTTGAAGTGCCGCCAGGTGAGTACAACATCTCGGTGGGCGTTCCCGAGGGCTATCATCCTACGACGTTGATGAATACCGCTTTGACGCTTGCCCCCGGTGACCAAGCGTACCTGGACTTTGGGGCGCAAAAGGATGATGTTGGCTCTGCTGTTTCAGAAACACCGGCCGCAGAGAGTGGTTCCCCTGGTTGGCTTGGTATTCTAGGTGCGCTTTTGTTGTTGGCCGGTATTGGTTTGGCGCTATTTGCCAACCGCCTGGGGCGTTGAATGCACGTAAGGGGACGCGTTCAACTTGAACCGGAAAATAAAAATGCGCCCTGATGGGCGCATTTTTTGTCGGTGACGATGAAACTAGAGAGGCGACGACGGGACTCGAACCCGTGATCAGGGTTTTGCAGACCCTTGCCTTACCAACTTGGCCACGTCGCCGTAAAATAAAGCGGCCAGGACATATTTGTTGCCGGCCGCCTGTGATGTACTGAGCGGGCGATGGGACTCGAACCCACGACCTTCTCCTTGGCAAGGAGACGTTCTACCAACTGAACCACGCCCGCAAAATCGGCCTTAAGTGAAAGCCTTCTGTACTTAGGCCGAGAGTGCCGAGAGCCAGAATCGAACTGGCGACACCGCGATTTTCAGTCGCGTGCTCTACCAACTGAGCTATCTCGGCCTATGAGCAACATATTGGGTGAATCTATGCTGCCCTAAGTGCGCCCCGTATTCTACACAATCGCGCCCTGGTTGTCAAGCAAATTGCAGGCTAAATTGGAAATTTCTACAATTATAGGCTCCGGCGTAGGCAATATGCCCCAGCGAGCACGCCCATCGCTACCCCAGGCGGCGTATTGATTATCTACCCACAGCACCAATCCCAATGGGGGACGTGGCGTGCAGGCACTGCGGCTGACTTCCTGCCCGTCTATTTGCCAGATGACTTGATTGGCACGCCATACCAGGGTGTAGGTGTGCCAGTGGGTGGTGTCTATCTCTACCAGGTGGTTTTCCTGGTGGATGAAATGCCCGGCCAGACGGCGCAGGGCGCGCCCCGCGGGTGCCCATAAGGTGGTGCCCAATAGGGGGAGGGCAACCCCCAGTAAGGGCGCGGGTACCCTGGGGGAGGCAAAAACTGAGGTTAACGCGCCGCATCCGGGTTGGTCATCTCGAAAACTGAGTGCGTTGGGTGGAGAAGCAAAGAAAAACCAGGCCGCATTGGGCAGGGTGGGGAAACGGCGTGTGCCGCCTTGCAATCCCAGGGACAGGCTAAAGGGGTCGTTCCACAGGCCGAATCCCCATGTGCCGGGAATCGTCGCTTGAGATGTACGGGCGCGCAGTTGCAAGTGGACGTCTGGCTGCCAGGGGAAGGCGGCTCGCGGTAGGCTGGTGTAATCGTCCACTTGCGCCAGTCGGTAGGTGCGGGCATCTCCAGCCGGCAGGTGCAATTGCCACAGGCCGTCTTCGTGTTGCACTTTTCCCCCGCCGGCGGTATGTGCCTGTAGGTTGTTCATCGGTTACTTCCTTTGGAAAACAAGAGCGGGGCAGATCGCGTCTGCCCCGCTGAATGCATTGTGCCCTTTGGTTTCAGGAGAGTTCTTCGAGTTGGGTGAGCAGATCTGCGATGACATCAAAGCCGCCTTGCCAGAAGGCTGCTTTACGAGCGTCGATGCCGGCATCATCCAGGATTTCCAGGGGGGCTTTGGAGCCTCCGGCAGAGAGAAGTTCCAGGTATCGCGGCTTGAAGGATTCGCCTTCGGTGCGGTACTGTCGGTACAGGGAAAATACCAGCAGTTGTCCAAAGGCGTAAGCGTACACGTAAAAGGGGACGTGATAGATGTGCGGGATGGAAACCCACTCCCAACGGAATTCGTCGGCCACCTGGATGGCATCCCCAAACTGGGTTTTCAGATTTTCCATGTAAGCCTGTGCAAGGTCTTTCACGGAGGCGCCTTGTTGCACCATCTCGTGCGCCTGACGCTCGAAAAGGGCAAAGAAGGTTTGCCGCATGATGGTGGCGTAGGCATCGTCCATTTGGCGAGATAGCAAGTTGTGACGTGTCGAGGCATCGGTTTCGCCATCCAGCAGGTAATCTACCAGCAGCATTTCGCCGAAGGTGGAGGCGGTTTCGGCCAGCGGTAGGACGGGGTGCTGGGTAAACAAGGTGTGGTCTTGCGCGAGCAGGCTATGGACGGCGTGCCCCAATTCATGAGCCAGCGTGGCCACATCATCGGGTTTGCCTTGATAGTTGACCAGCACCCAGGGAGTTAGTTCATTAGATGCCGTAGCACAGAAAGCGCCGCCGCGCTTGCCCTTGCGTACTTCACTGTCGATGTGGTTTTCGTCGAAAACCTGACGCGCCAGGCTTGCCATGCGTGGGTCAAAGCGCTGATAGGCTTCGAAAACCAGATTGGCGGCCTGTCCGAAGGAATAGGTCTTGGCGGTGTGCGTCATCGGAGCGTAGAGGTCGTAGCGGCGCAGGGTGTCCATCCCCAGATGACGTGCTTTGAGCCGGAAATAGCGTTGGAAGAGCGGCGCATTTTGTTGGGCGACTTCCAACAAGGTGTTTACTACCTCGTCTGGCAGGTCGTTGTGCAGGTTGCGAACACTGTTGGGGGTGCTGAATTTGCGCAATGTGATGTTTTCATTGTGCCAGTCACGGGCGATGGTTTGGTATATCTGCCCCAGCAGGGCACCGTCTTCACCGTACACGCGGTACAGTTCCTGATAGGCACGCGCCCGCAAATCGGCATCCGAGGTGCGAACCAGGGACATCAATTCGCCGCGCGTCAGTTCTTTGATTTCGCCATCGACTTCCACGCGGAAAACGTAGCGGTTGGTAATGGTGTCGTACAAGCGCTGGAGGGCCTGCATGCCGCTGACGTTTTTCAAGTTGATGATTTTTTCTTCGGCCTCGGAAAGCGTGTGCGGCTTGAATTTGCGCATGGCTTTCAAGTAAGCCGCATAATCACCGGAAATGGCCAGCAGACGGGCGGCGTTTTCATCATCCAGGGCTTTCCACCATAGGGAGAAGAACAGGGTGCGGTTTTCGAGCGTCGCAAAGAATTGCTCCACGCGCCCCAGCAAGGTTTGGGCGTCCTGGTTTTGCGTATCTTCGGCGAACCACAAACTGGCAAAATTGTACAGATGGTGGGCCTGTTTGTTGAGCGCCTCGTATTCTTGCAAGATGTTGAGAAAGGCTTCGCCGGTGATGGCGTCTGTCAGCGTGTTGCGGTGGCCTTCAAAGGCTGAAACACGTTGGTCCAGGTCTGTGAAGGCCTGTTCAACGATTTGGGGGTCGTCTTTGGGGAATAGGTCGTCCAGACGCCAACGAGTTTGGGTGTAGGTGGGAGTGGTCATATTTTGATGGGTAGGGGGTTAATCAGCGGGTAATTTGGGGATTTTGAGCACCATCCCAATGCGTACGTGATTTGGGTTATCGCCAATGATTTCTTTGTTGGCTTCGTAGATAATCATCCATTTGTCTTTGATTGCTGAACCATAGTACTTCAGCGCCAGATGACTGAGGGTTTCCCCTTCGCCGATGGTGTGCTCGGCCAGGTATTCGGTTTCAGGTGCCGGTTTGGGTGTATTAGGCGTAGGTTTGCGTCCGCGTTGGACATCCCATGCCTCTACATCTTTTTTTTCAGCCATCATATCCTCCTTAGAGAGTAAAAAAACGCGTAGCCGATTATGACCGACTACAGAGAAAACGGTAAAAAATTATACCATTTGCACTTTGAAGTGCGATTGGTGCGCAACGCTATCCTTTCGCTCGTTTCCATCGTCGCAAGAAGCGCGGCTCGCAATGGCAAGTTGAGCAGTTCCTAAACGCTTAGACGTTGAAGCGGATGTGCATAATGTCACCGTCTTGGACGATGTATTCTTTGCCCTCCAGGCGCAATGTGCCCTGTTTACGGGCTTCTGCCATGCTGCCTGCGGATATCAAATCATCATAGGAGATAACTTCTGCGCGTATAAAGCCTTTGGCAAGATCTGTGTGGATGACGCCGGCGGCTTCTACGGCATTCGCGCCGCGTTGGACTGTCCAGGCGCGTACTTCATCTTCCCCCACCGTGAAGAAAGATTGCAATCCTAGCAAGTCATAGGATAAGCGGATGACTTTGGACAGGCTGAGTTCTTCCACTCCGTACTCTTCCATGAAAATTTCCGCTTCTTCGGGTGGTAGTTGTGCCAGTTCCATTTCAAGGCGTCCTTGTAAGGAGATGATTGCACTGTGCGGCCAGGTGTAGGAGATATCTGGCGGGGTTTGTTCATCAGCCAGGTTGAGCACCACCAAGACCGGCTTGCGCGTTAAAAAGCCGAAGCCGGACATAATTTTTTCTTCATCCTGACTGAAGGTCAGTGTGCGCAGGGGCTTTTCTTCGCTTAGGGTGGCGTGTAGTTTTTCGAATAGTGCCATTTCTGCCTGAATGACCTCTTTTTTTCGCCCGCCACCCTTGCGTAGTTCCTCTTGCAGACGTTCTTGCTTACGCTCCACCTGGATTAAATCGTTGAGCAAGAATTCTGCATCCAACGCTTCCAGGTCGCGTAGGGGGTTAACGTTACCCATGACGTGGGGAACGCTGGGGTTATCAAAGCAGCGTACCACGTGGATAAAGCCATCCATTTGGGATAACGAGTTCAGCATTGGCCCAGAAAACCCTTTTTGCGAACCACTTTCCAGGCCGGCGATGTCTTCGTAGGTCACTTTGGCGTAAATGGTTTTTTTGGGGTGGAACATCTCCGAGAGAATATCCACTCTGGGATCGGGAACGTCTACTACGGCGGTATGGACCTCAAAGCGAGTACCGCTCATGGTGGTCGGTTGGTTGCCGCGTGTTAATGCATTGAACAACGTGGTTTTACCAGATTGGGATAAGCCTACAATACCCAGTTTCATGGAATTCCTTTCGTTATTATGATTTTCATCAGAG
>DAOTZN010000301.1:0-10615 GCA_034434095.1 Anaerolineales bacterium | reverse complement strand
GCGCCTTGTCAGCAAACGTATCGCCAGGCTTTGCCTGGCAAGGCCGACCACAGGTCGGCGGTACTTCAGTTTGCTGAAATTTGTGATCTATACCGGCCAGGTAGGTAATTACCATAGATGTCGATTATAGCAGGTTGGGTATCACGCCCAACAATCCTGTGACGTGGGAGTTGCCTCCGCTACCCGCAGTTACCGGTTAGGTTTGATTGTACAGGTAAAAACCGTCCCCGACAAGGTTAGCGTCATCGGCATAGCAACAATTTGTGTTGATTAGGGTTCTCTTATAAATAACTTCGCGGTTTGTTGGTTCTTCAGCGGTAAATTTTCAACGCCAAGTCGGGGATGGTTCAGAAACTTGCTTTTGGTTGCTCGCTAGGAGGCAGATGAGCGCGGGAAACGGTGCAATCCGCCCGTCTCTGGTGTTGCTGCGAGCGAAGCGAGCGAAGCGAGCGGAGCGCCTGTTCCGAGCAAAACGTAGGGGAAGCAGTCTTCCCCTGGTAAGCAAGGAGACTGCTTTGTCGCCGCAAAGCGGCTCATCGCAGTGACATTTGGTTATTTGGTTATGGCTGGAATCTGCGCATGGGTGCAGGGGTGCGCACATTGTAAGCGTCCTACGCCCAATGGGGACAGGCTGAAAGCCTATCCCACATATTTGGGGCGCCAAATGAACCATTCCCCAGAGACAAATGAAAAAAGCACCGTCTCGATAAAGGCGGTGCTTTCGGTTTGGGCTGGGGTTAAAGTTCCGCAGCACGTGTTTGAATGCGTTCCTGTACCAAAGCCAGGAAGGCGTCGAACGGCATGTCATTCTGACGGCTGCCATCCCGCTTGCGGAGTGACACTGTGCCATTGGCCACTTCATTGTCACCTACAACCAGCATATAGGGCACCTTGAATTTTTGCGCTTTGCGAATCTTGGCATTCATGCGCTCTGAGCCCAGGTCGGCGCTGGCACGCACAAAGGCAGTGTGTAATTGCTTTTCCAATGTACGCGCGTATTCAGTGTGGACATCCGTAATGGGGATAATGCGCACTTGTTCCGGCGCTAGCCATACCGGGAAGTTACCGGCATAGTGCTCGATGAGGAAACCTATCATCCGCTCATGGGTACTGAGCGGCGCCCGGTGGATGCAAAGCGGGGTTTCTTCTTCGCCGTTTTTATTGATGAACTTGAGGTCAAAGCGCTCTGGCACAGCAAAATCTACCTGATTGGTTGCCAGGGTAAACTCGCGCCCAATGGCACTCCAAACCTGTACGTCAATCTTGGGGCCGTAAAAAGCAGCCTCATCGGGTACTTCCACAAAAGGCACACCGCCATTGGTCATCGCACGACGCACCATATCTTCGGTTTTCAACCACAATCGCTCGTTGTCTACATACTTTTTACCGAGGCCGCTTTTGTGGTGCGTGCTCAGACGCATGACGTATTTCTCGATGCCAAACAGTTCAAAGTATTCCATGTACATCGCCACCACGGCCATGAATTCTTCCTCAAACTGTTCTTCAGAGCAGTAGATGTGTGCATCATTCATCTGCATGGAACGCACCCGCATCAGGCCAAAGAGTTCACCGCTTTTTTCATAACGGTAGCAGGTGCCATATTCTGCCAACCGCAAAGGCAAATCGCGGTAACTGCGCGGCAGGCTGGCAAAAATCTTATGGTGCATGGGGCAATTCATGGGTTTGATGTAGTAACGCACCCCATCATCCAGTTCCATGGGGGGATACATGCTTTCGGCGTAATACGGCAAATGGCCGCTGCGCAGGTAAAGGTCTTCCTTGGTCAGGTGCGGTGTGCGAACACGTTCATACCCGGCCTTGAATTCCATTTCCTTAGCCAGTTTCTCCAGTTCATCAATCAAGATGCCACCATTTGGCAGCCACAGCGGCAGACCGGGGCCAACTTCTTCGTCGAAGGTATAAATATGAAGTTCCTTACCTAGTTTGCGATGGTCGCGCTTCTTGGCTTCCTCCAGCATAATCAGGTATTCTTTGAGTTGTTCTTGCGTTTCCCAAGCCGTGCCATAAATGCGCTGTAACATCGCGTTGTGTTCATCCCCGCGCCAATAGGCGCCCGCCACGCTCATCAGTTTGATGGCCGAGGGGTTGATTTGCCCGGTATGCTCCACATGTGGGCCACGACACAAATCGGTAAAAGTATCGTGCTGATAGATTGAAATTTCCGGCTTTTCATCTAAGGGGTTACCGTACTCGTCGTAACCACCTTGCTCCAAACCTGCAATTAACTCCAATTTATAGGGCTGGTCTTGGAAAATTTGACGCGCTTCTTCCGCCGAAATCACCGTTTTCTTGAAGGGGTGTCGCCCGGCAATAATCTGCCGCATGCGCTTCTCAATGGCTTTCAAGTCTTCCGGGGTGAGTGCACGCGGCAAGTCAAAGTCGTAATAGAAGCCGTTTTCAATCGGCGGGCCAATCGCCACCTTACCTTCAGGGAAGATTTCCAACACCGCCTGCGCCATGATGTGCGCAGCGGAATGTCGAATACGATACAACAACGTATCCTCGTAACGTTCCGGGGTTGCGGGATGCTGCACTTTTTGTTGAGCCATCATATACCTCCAAGAATAAAAAAACTCTCGCCCATTCTGGGGCGAGAGTTCACTCACGGTTCCACCCAGATTACCCCGCAAAGCAGGGCATCTCATTGGGGCCGATAACGGGGCCAGCCGTTTCCCTTACTTGGCCGAGGGCCTTTCCGGGTCATGCTCACGGGGGGTTTTCTGCGGGGGCGGCCGGAGATGGTTCTCAATCGGTGACCATCTTTCCCTGTCGGCCTCCGGGCCGCATACTCGTCCCGGTCATCGCATATACAAGATGAACTTTTTGGTGGGCGGAATAGGACTCGAACCTACGACCTTTGCGATGTCAACGCAACGCTCTAACCAACTGAGCTATCCGCCCGCATAAGCGCGGCTGATTATACACAAACTGGCAAAAATTGGCAAGGAATCAACAGCACGAATTTTTCACACCTCGGCCAAAAAGGCTTGCAGTGCGTCGGCTAACGCCTGGGGATGCTCCAGCATGACCATGTGCCCGGCATGGGGAATCACTTCCAAGCGGGCGTGAGGCAGAGACTCGGCCAAAAACTGGGAATACTTCAGGGGGGTCATTTTATCGTCTGCGCCACACACCACCAGCGCGGGCACGTCCACAGCCGTCAGGGCGGCACGCACATCAAAGGCATTGCAGGCCACAAAATCATCGTGCAGTACGCTGGCGGGCACTTGCATCATGCGCTCTTGTGCCAACGCCTTTAACTCCGCTGGACTGTCCAGGTGGAAGGCCCAGCGGATGATGGTTTCCACGGTAGCAGGAAAAGTTTCGGGGGAGGCCGTCCCTTCCAGGATTTTTGGGGACACCCCTAAACGTCCGCCCGTCCCGATTAACCCCAGGGCACGGACGACCCTTGGGGTGGTGAGGGCCATCTCCAGGGTGATCGCGCCCCCCATAGAATGCCCGGTCAGGCACACAGGCGGCAGACCGAGGGCTTCCATCCAGGCAAAAACGGCCTCGGCGTATTCGGCAATCCTTGTACGACCCGGCAAGGGGGAATCACCATGCCCCGGTAAATCCAATGCATAGACCGGATGTCCCGGCAAGTGACGAATTTCCGGCGGCCAATGCCACAGATTGCCCCCGGCCCCATGAATCAGCACCAGCGGGACACCCTGAGCATCGGGGTTGGCAAGGCGATAGTGTAAACCGGCCGCTCTAGGCATAGACTACGCCACCTTTCCTCGATTGCGCAGACGATCGTAGGCATCTTCACTCAATGGAATCACCACCTGAATCTTGGTGCCTTTACCAACTGCCGAATTGATGTGCAAAAAGCCATTGACCAGTTCGGTGCGCTCACGCATGTTTACCATCCCCAAACTGCCCCGATTATCGTAGGTAGCATCAACCGCGCCCAGATCAAAGCCCACACCATCATCCTGGATTTCCAACATGGCGACATCGGATTGCAATAATTTCAGGCGCACCCAAATGTGCGCGGCCTGGGCATGTTTGCGAGCGTTGTTAACGGCTTCTTCCGCGATGTAGAACACGACCGCCTGTTTGCCAATCTCCAATTTGTCCACCGCTTCAGGTTGCACGTCAATCAAGACGTTCTGGTCGTAGGTCTCGCGCATTTTATCGGCCATCGCCTGCAAAGCAGCCGCCAAACCTTTGGATTCGAGCACCAGCGGGCGCAAGGTGAACAACATGTGACGGATTTCCTTGGTTGTGCGCCGCGCCAATTCTTCGATTTTTTCCAGTTCTTTTTGGGCCGCCTTCTCATCTCTTTCCATCAAGCGGCGGGCAAAATTAACGCGCATGGCAATTGCGGCCACAGACTGTGTGGGGCCATCATGCAAATCACGTGCTAACTTCTTGCGCGCTTCTTCCTGGATTTCCATCATGTGCTCTTTTTCTTGTTCCAGTGCATCGAAGAGACGAGCATTTTGCATGGCAATCATCGCCTGGTGACCGACGATGTCAAGCAATTCACAGCGTTCCTTGGTGAAAAAATCGGGGTCTTTATGGGCAAAGAGCAACACACCGTAGGTTTCCAGGCCGGCACGAATGGGGATACAATAAGCACTCTGACAACTTCGCAAGGCAATCACGCGCGAAAGTTCGATATCCTGATCTACCGATTTTGAAGAACGGCTTTCCCCCCGCTCAATCGCCTCAGCCAGCAACCCACTCACGCCCTCGAAGGTTTTGCGTTGATCGGCCGGAGTAAAGCCACGCGCCGAGCCAACACGCAACACCATTTGCTCGGGATTCGCATCACTACGCTCAAACAACAAAAAGGCACTGACCAATGTCGCCACGTTTCCATTGGGGTCGGACAACACCCGCGTGCTAACATCCAACGCGATTTCGAGTACACGCTGGTAGTTAAGCGTAGCACTCAAGGTAGAGACCAATTCGAAAATCAGGCTGGAACGTGCCCGTTCGAGTTTCTTTGCTTCACGGCGCAGGGCGATGCGTTCGCTAGACAGTTTCTTGCGCACTAAAAAACCGCGCAGAACATACCCCAAAATTCCCCCAAACAAAAGCGCAGCCGCGGCAGTAATGCCTAAAAACAAAAAAGTATCGTTCATTTAGTCTCTCGCCCAGCAAACAGACTTATCATACCCGAAAAATTCGTTTTCGCAAAGAGATTTCAATACCTCTTTGATAGTACCGCAGTACTGGCAATTTAGTATTATACCAAACCGGCGTCTGGCAAAACCGGCGGATAGCAGCAATTCCAAATCTGACACCGACGAACTCAACGCAAAGCCGCCAAGAGGCCAAACCTTTTCTCAACAAAATCGGCAGGAAGGTCAGTCGGCGCAACAGCACCCCAAAAAATCCTTGCGATTTCGCATCCTGGCGTTAAGGTTTTGGTATCTTGGGCATCTCTTTGGGATTTCCCGTGATGTCCCGCCCCCCCTATCCGGCAACGCACCGTAGAGCGGAATTAATTCCGCCCTACATAAAGTACGCTATAATCACTGCATCACACGCAACTTACCCAGGAGGCGCTCATGGAAACATCGCTTACCCCAGAAGCCTTTCGTGAGATGGCATCTCAAATTGAAGGCGAAATTCAAAAAGTCATCGTTGGACAACAAGAACTTATCCGCCAAACACTAATCACGCTACTGGCAGGCGGCAATGCCCTGCTAGAAGGCGTGCCCGGCCTGGGGAAAACCATGTTGGTACGCACCCTGGCGGAGGCCATTGACTGCGCTTTCTCCCGCATTCAGTTTACGCCCGACCTGATGCCGGCAGACATCGTCGGCACAAACCTGATTGCGGAGGACGAAAACGGCCGGCGACGTTTTCAGTTTGAGCCAGGGCCAATTTTCGCCAGTTTGGTGCTGGCCGATGAAATCAACCGCGCCACACCCAAAACCCAATCGGCCTTGCTGGAGGCCATGCAAGAGCATAGCGTGACGGTTGCTAAACAGACGCGCCTCTTGCCGGAACCGTTCTTTGTGTTGGCAACCCAAAACCCGCTCGAAATGGAGGGCACCTACCCCCTGCCGGAAGCACAACTCGACCGCTTTTTCTTCAAAATCAATGTGCCTTACCCTGAAGTACCCGACCTGGTGGAGATTGCCAACCGCACCACCGGCAGCGAAACACCCCACGCTTCTCCCGTCGCCGATGGGGAAACCATCCGCGCCATGCAAGCACTGGCGCGCAGCGTACCGGTGGCCCGTCACGTGACGGCTTACGCCGCCCGCCTGGTGCGTGCCACCCATCCCGACGCCCCCGAAACCGGCCAACTGGTGAAGCAATACGTGCGCTATGGCGCCAGTCCACGCGGCATGCAGGCGCTCATCCTGGCGGGGAAAATTCTGGCGCTCCTGGAGGGACGCTACAACCTGGCATTGGACGACCTGCGGCAAGTAGCCCTGCCGGCCCTGCGTCACCGCTTGATTTTGAATTTCGAAGCCCAGGCAGAGGGCATTTCCAGCGACCAGGTCGTTCAAGCAGTGCTGGATGAGGTCAAGGCTTAAAACAGGCGGCAGGCGAATGCAAAATGCAAAATGCTGACCGCCTGACTACCCGTCCACCGTCAAATGTGCGAAGGCAGAAGGCGAAAAATGTTTCGTCCCTACTATCAAACTACCTAACCACCATCCCCCGTCCAACCCATGAACCATTCCCCCCTGCTGCCTCCCGAAACCCTCGCTCGCCTGGAGCGCCTGACCTTGATGAGCCGCCGCGCCTTGGCCGGGCAAATCCAGGGGGAACGGCGTAGCCCAAAGCGTGGCCAATCCATCGAGTTTGCCGATTTTCGCGCCTACACACGCGGCGATGACTTCCGGCGCATTGACTGGAATGCTTACGCCCGCCTGGAGCGCCTGTTCCTCAAACTCTTCGTGGAGGAAGAAGACCTGACGGTGCACCTGCTGGTGGATACCAGCCGCTCGATGGATTGGGGCGAGCCAAACAAATTGCACTACGCCCGTCAGGCCGCGGCCGCCCTGGGGTACATCGCCCTACACGGCCTGGATCGCGTCACCGTAACGGCCTTCGCCCCTCAGCAAGATGCGCCTGCCCCCACGCTGCCGGCACTGCGCGGCAAAGCCAACGCCCCAACGTTGTTCGCCTTCTTACAGCACCTGCCGGTCAGCGAGCGCACCGACCTTGGGCCGCGCTTACAGCGCTACGCCCTGCAAGCCATCCACCCCGGGCCATTGCTGCTCTTTTCCGACCTGCTCGACCCCACCTGGCAACAAGGCCTCCATGCGCTGAGCGCCCGCGGTTTTGAAGTCACCGTGCTGCACCTGCTGGCACCGCAGGAGTACGAACCCACACTGCGCGGCGACCTGAACTTGCGCGACATCGAGAGCGGTCAGCACCTGGAACTCAGCCTGGATGCCGTCACCATTCGCCGTTATCGTCAGGCCTTGGAAACCTGGCAGCGCGAAATCGCCGCTTTTTGTCAAGCCCGTCGCGTCTTGTACCTGCCGGTGCGCAGCGACCTGCCGCTCGAAAACCTGCTCTTTGCCCACCTGGCGATACACGGATTGGTGAAGTAATTAGGCGTCCCCCGTGGAACAATCTCATGAAATCACTCCTACCCATCGTTCTCGCCACCGGCGCGTTGCTGACGGGCTACATGCTGTTCCGTCCGGTACGGGCCGAGGCGCCCACGCCCTGGGTTGCCTGGATAGAAACCCAGGGGGGTGAAAATTTGCTCCTGGCCGCGCCGGTGGAGGACACCTCCGCGCCCCAACGGCTGGTCATCTTGCCAGGCGGGGAAATCCTGCACAGCGCGCTATCTCCCGATGGGCAAACGCTGGCGCTGGTCAGTGCGTCGGAAAACGGTGAAATCTTGTGGCTGGTCGGCCTGTCAACGGGGAGCAGGCGCCAGGTAGCACAGGCCATCGCTTTCGATGCGCCCGTCTGGGCCGCGGACGGCACCGGACTGTTCTACACCCTGTACCAAACCGGTCAGAGCACGCAACCCGGCAAGGACGCCTTCCACCAGGTGGACGCACCCTTGCCCATCTCACGCTGGTTCAGTCCCCAAGGGTTGCCCCCCACCCCCCAGGCCAGGCTACAGGGGCAGGGCGATACGCTCGTCTGGGTCAGCCCGGCGGGCAAGACTTATCCATTGGCGCGTGCCCAGCGCGGCCTGAGTGCTTTGTGGGATGCCACCCAAGGGCGCGTGTTGCTCACCCGTCTGGCCGGAGGGCATAGCGTACTGGAGCGCCTTGACCCCCTCGGCGGGGCTGTGGAACGTCTGGCAACGCTGCCAGCCGGCGATTGGCGCATTCTGGGACAACAAGGCGACTGGGCTGTGGCGGCGTGGTATCCCCACGGGGTGCAAATCATCTCTCTGGCGCAAGGAAACCTGCGGGCGCTAGGGGAAACGCGGCAATTCGTCGGGCTGCTGCCTCCCATCGGGAACAGCAACCCCCAACGGGTCCGGTTTGTTTCCCGTCCTTCGGCCAGCGGCACCCCTCAGGTCACGCTTTCCTCGCCCACGGCGAGCACCTCCCCCACGTCTATCCCCACACAAACGGGCACCGTCACACTCATGCCCACCTCATCCCCTACACTGACGCCGACATCCACCCCCACCCCAACGCTACTCCCCACCTGCGAGCCGGCGCCAAACGGCTGTCCCATGCCGCGCTACAACGGCTACCAACCGCCCCGCGCCAGCATGGGTACGCTCTTCGTGCAGGCCGCTGAGAACCGCCTGGGAAGCGCCGCCCCGGCATCGTTGGGCATCTACAACGGCCGGCCGCCGGTAGCCGTCACCCCCTCGGCGCAGCGTCCACTTCCGGCCACGATTTTGCGCGGCATAGCCATTCAAGAATCCGCCTGGCTGCAATTCAGCAACGGCCATTCCCCCTGGGACGATACCAACGCCTGCACGCTGGTTTCCTTTGATTGCGGCTACGGCCTGATGCAGGTTACTTCGTGCATGTCGGGGGGCTGCTCGTGGATGACGCCGGAACGCGCCGCCGCCGAACTGCCCTATAACCTGGGCGCGGGGCGCAACATCTTCATCTTGAAGTGGAACAGCGTGCCCTACCTGGGGAACAACGACTTCACCGACCCGGCACTGTGGTATTACGCTACGCTGGCCTACAACGGTTGGAGCACGCTCAACGACCCCAACAACACCAACCGCTTTGACCCTCG
This sequence comes from Anaerolineales bacterium, assembly GCA_034434095.1. Lineage (GTDB taxonomy): Bacteria > Chloroflexota > Anaerolineae > Anaerolineales > DRKV01 > DRKV01. The sequence continues at coordinate 1,441 of DAOTZN010000301.1, read as the reverse complement.
CCGTCCGCCCTTCCGAGAAAGTACCCTGGCGTATGCCTACCCTTACCAGGAACGGGTCTACGGCTGGCTGGCACACCCTTATCACGTCGGCGGGCAAGAATTATGGCGCCCAACGCACTATGCGCAGGTACCGCGCGGCATTTTTGGCCTGCGCGCCCCCGATTCCTGGACACCGCCCTCCGAAACCACTCGCCCGCTGGTACACCTTTTCCATAACCTGACTTTCAGCCCTACCCACCCCCTCACGCTGACCATCCAGAACACCACGCCTTACACCCTGGCCGCCGACCTGCTGTTCTACCACGCCGACGGCTCTTTTGACCGCCGCTACCTGCTGCCCTCCGCCGACCCGCCCTGGTTTGTCTCGCCTTACCTGCGCATCGCCCCCAGCAGCACGCTCACCTTGCCGTTCAGCAGCGTCTTCTTCACCGAGACCTTCACCGGCACCCTGCGCGCCTACGCTAGCGAAGGGTTGACGCTCTCGCTAGAGACCTCGCCAAGCCCCCCACCGTACGTCGTTTACCTGCCGCTGATGATGAAAGGGAATGCCCCAGGGCTGACTGCCAACCCAAAGGGGGTCTGCGAGCCCCTGGAGAGTAACGGCGATTTTGAAGTCTTCCGGGACGGACGCCCTTTGGGGTGGGAGGCGTTTTCCGAAGGGGGGTACACGCTCGCAGATAGCACCTGGTTCCGACATGGACACTTTGGCGGCTACCTGGGAGGCTACAACGCCGCCCATGACGTACTCTCACAAACCTGGCGCATTCCCCCCAACACGTTGACGGTGACGCTCAGCCTGGCATGGGATGTCACCAACGCAGCGCCTGCCGACGCACTGCCCGGCGATGTGTTGACCGTCACGCTGGTGGATACCGCCGGACAACCGCTCGGCACCCCGTGGACGGTCAGCAACGTCGACGCGCCCGGTGGTTGGGCGCTGACCAATATTCAGTGGCCGGTAACGAACACGCTCTCCGCCACGCTGCGCCTGGAAGCCCGCACCGATGCGAATGCCCCCACCGCCTTCTTCGTGGATGACATCCACGCGCAGGCCTGCGGGGTGCGGTGAGGGGCGGGTAGTCGGGTGGTAGGGGCAAAACATGTTTCGCCCGCACCCCGTAGGGGTGAAAGGCATTTCGCCTGTAGTTAGGTAGTTGGGTGGTCGAACCAGGAAAGCAATTTTTGGCTATGCGCAACGGCTGGGCGGACAATGGACAATGGACAATGGACGGTGGACGGTGGGCAGTGGACGGTAGACGGTGGATGGTAGACGGTGGACGGAGAATTGAGGAGTCGGGCTAGGAAAATAATTCTTTGGCTATGCGCAATGATTGGGCGAACAATGGACGGTGGATGGTGGATGGTAGACGCTGGACGGTGGACGGTGGACGGTAGATAGTGGACGCCTGTCCCCCGTCATCAAACCGGACGGGCAGTGCCG
>DAOTZN010000300.1:0-2666 GCA_034434095.1 Anaerolineales bacterium | reverse complement strand
TCCACAAGTTTCTGAACCATCCCAATAGGGAGAGTCATAAAGCACGTACGAAGGAAGGAATTTCTCACTCACTCACCAGGCGGTGTCATTGCGAGGGCATCAGCCCGAAGCAATCTCCCAAAAGGCAGAAAAATCACTTGAACGTTCTAGCCTACGAGAAGATTGCTTCGTCACTGCAAAGCGGCTCCTACTAAGAAACTTTGCAGAAGCCAATGTTGAGCGTCTGAACAGTTGTCTTGTGGTGCAGCCTTTCCAGGCCGCGGACAGGCTGAAAGCCTGTCCTACATCTTGCCCAAAAATTGCTCTGTTTCTTTCCTCTTGAGTGTCACTCGCAATGACACCTTGCCAGCACTGTCATTGCGAGCCGCAGGCGAAGCAATCCCCCCAATCTACGAAGAGATTGCTTCGTCGCCGCAAAGCGGCTCCTCGCAATGACAGCGAGGGAAGTTACTAGTTTACGATTCCATAGGATGGCAGACCCTTAGGTCGGCGCAGTACCTGCCTGGAATAGCCGGGTCGGCGAGGAAGCGAATCAAATGTACAGGTCGCGGCGATTGTACCGCAGGTAGGCTGCGGCCAGCATCACAATAATCAGCACGGCGCTGATGCCCAGGTACAACCCATCAAACTGACCTTCATGCAGCAAACGAGCGGCATCGAAGTACTTGAAGGGGGTGAAATACTTCAGAAAGTCCAGCCGGTCATCCAAGCCAGAGGCCACCGAAAGCACATAGGTCGTCATGATGACGCCAATGGCCACCGAACCGGAGAGTTTATAGCGCTGCATCACCGCGCCCAGCATCACGCCCATCGCCAGAAAAACCAGCCCAATCAAGAACATGCCTTGCATTTCCAGGGCCAAAAAGTCATAAAACGCCTGGTCGGGGCTGTACGATTGTGCCGCCAACAACGAGAACACCCAGGTACTCAATACAAACAAAATCAGGCTGGTTAAGGCCGCCAGGGCTTTCGCAGTGATGACCTGACTGCGGGTTACGGGCAACACCAGCGAGAACTCAACGGTCTTGTTGCGCTCTTCCTTGGAAATCATATCGCTGCCCCACATCGCCGAGGCGATGGCGCTCATCAGACCAAAGTAGATAAACATCACGCCGAAGAAGCCCGTCAGTGTGGTCAGGTTGAAGGCGTTCATGCTAAAGGCTTCCAACATCGCCTGTGGCATCTGATCGAGAATGGCCAGCATTTCGGGGTTCTCGGCATAAGCAGAATACTTGGTCACCGCAATCACAATCAGCAATGCCATGATGCCCACCCAAATGAGCAAAGACTTCAAATTGGCTTTGAGTTCACGAAAATACATCTTCATGGCAATCTCCTATTCAGGTAACAGAGGGAATATCGCGGCGCAGGTAGCGCATATAGGCAATCACCAGCGCCACCACAATGACGATCACACTCAACGCGACCATCTTGCCATCATACGCCCCTTCAGAAATCAACGTGCCGGCGTCGAAGTGCTTAAAAGGGCTCAACCACTCCAGTTTGCTTTCGCCAAGCATATCGCCAAAGGCATTGATGATATACAAGCCAAAACCTAAGCCCATGCCATAAGGCACCACATTGCGAATGCGGCGCACCAACATTGAAATCGCCAGGCCGACGCTGAAGAAGAAAATCTGGAAGGGGAACATGCTCAACAAGATTTTCACCAGCGTAGCGGTTTCGTAGGGATGCCCGGTACGGAAGGTCTCAATACTGAAGAAAGCAATAGCCCAAACAGCGACCTGCGTCACCAGCAAACTGGTGAGCGCCGCCAAGACTTTGCTCACCCAAATCCGTGTTCGGCTGACCGGTTTGGTCATCAAGAAATCGGCGGTTAACTCGGCTTCTTCCACCGAGAGCAACCCAAAGCCGTAGTTTGCAGCCTGAATGGACAGGATGACCTGCACAAACGTGAAAATTAAACTGTAGTAGCCCAACACCGTCGCCAGGTTGACACCCGTCATGCCGAAGGCCGCCAGGAATTCTGGGGGGAATTGTTGCATCAGTTGATTGATCATTTCCGCGTCGGCGGCAAATGTCGAATAAAACGGCAGGTACAGCAGATGCAATCCCAGCAACCCCAGCACCCAGGTCAGTACCGAGCGCCAACGGATACGAAATTCATGCCAATAAATGTTGTTATTCATCGTTTTGCCTCTATTCGTAGTAGTGCATGAAAATCTCTTCCAACGTCGGTTCTTCAATAGTGACATCAGAAAGTTGCATACCGCCTAATTTACGCATCACAAGATTGATATCCCCTTTGAAGAAGAAGCGCAAGGTACCGTTCTCGGATTGCAGGTTGGTAACGCCGGGCATTTGGAAGTCATCCGTTGCCAAGCCATCACCCGAAAGGCGGATTTTTTTGTAGTTGTTCTGCTGCAAGGCCTTGATGTCCGAAATTTCCACAATGTGCCCTTCTCGGATAATCCCCACGCGGGTGCACATCCGCTGCACTTCACCCAAAATGTGAGAGGAGAAGAACACCGTGATTCCACGCTCGCTGTTTTCGCGCTTGATCAAATCGAAAAACTTGCGCTGCATGAGCGGGTCAAGGCCGCTGGTGGGTTCATCCAGAAACAGCAACTTGGGCGCATGCAGCAGTCCCTGTACGATGCCCACTTTTTTCTTGTTACCATAAGACAAATCATCAATGCGGCGAT
>DAOTZN010000299.1:0-1584 GCA_034434095.1 Anaerolineales bacterium | reverse complement strand
GTCGTAGGTGGCGGTGGTGGTGTTGTTGTTCGGGTCGGTAACGCTCAGGGGTGCGCCGGTGTCGTGGTCGTAGGTTAGGCTGGTGGTGTGGTTGAGGGCGTTTTTCATCCACAGGGCGTAGGTGTGGTAGCCATCATCGGCGCACGCGTTGCCGCCCAAAGTGCCACCCGCACCATAGCAGGTGTAGGTGGTAATTGGCGTGCCATTCCACAGGCTGCTCTCTGTGCCTTCGGTGGGGTACGCGCTGACGCTGGTTTGGTTGCCCCACGCATCGTAGCCAAATTGGGTGTCGCGGTAGAAGAATACGCTGCCTTCGCGCCGCATCAATTCGCGCTGTCCGGTCAGTTTACCGGTTGTGGGCGGCGTGCTAAAGGTGGTTTGATTGTCGTACAGGTAGCGCGTTAGGCTGAGTAGGGTGTTGATATCCCACCTGCATGTACCGCTGGGGCATTTGTAGGTGTTGCTGCCCCCAGGCAGCCCGACCAAATACGTGCTGCTGCTGGCGTTGGGGTAGTAACGGGTGAAGTTGTAGCGGTAATTTTCCCACGCGCTGCCGTTCCAAAAGGCTTCGTAACTGCGCGTTTGGTTGCCGTATTGACTGCCTCCTTGAAAGGCGGTTTCATATAAGAAAGTTTGGCGCGTGCCAATGAATTGCGCATCGCCACCAAAGTTGAGCGATTGCTGTTCTGTGGGGTAAGTCCATACCACTTTCAATTCGCTGTACAGTTGGTTGTTGCTGTTGCGCGGAGCAAGCGTTAGGTTCATATCGGGGATGTCACCGCCCGGAATCGCATCGAAGAGGGTTTGGCTGGCGTAGAAGGTGTTGCTCAGGTTGTACAATCGCCCTTCGCTGTATTCGTCTAGCCATAATGCGGTAGCGTTGCCTTTGCTCTGCGCCATAAATCGCCAGGAAAAATTTTGTTCCATTGCTCTTTGGTAATTTCGCACCTGTCTCGGGTCGCTGCGTTGCCAAAGGCGTGCAACAAACTGGTCATTATCTACCATCAGCAACAAAACATACCATGTATCTCGTTGAAACTCGGATGAGGAATACAACAAATCGCCATCGTGAATCCCAGTAGCGTCGGTATACTGACCATAAACCGCTCCATTGGGTTTCACAGTAATCCCAAACCGTCCGTATTCAGGTGTACCCCACGCCCCTTTCGTGATTCCGAGATTGATTTCGTTAGCCGCACCTTGTGAATAGAATTGTACCAACACCATTTGGTTGTTCGTCAAGGAAGACTGTGTTCTTTGGAGAGGCGCTTGCCAGCTGCCTCCACCCGCCAATTTCAGGGCATAATCGCCGTTTAAAAAGCCGATACTGGCTGAGGCTGGGGCTGCCCAATCGGTTGTGGATAAACTTGCACTAGAAAACGCGTCATAAAACGATTGCGTCATCGCCAGAGAAGTCGCCGGGCTGCCCTTGAAAACATCGTCTTGGTGATAAAACGTGATTGCCACCTGCCCGGCGGGTGAAACTTCGCGCGCCATTGCCACGCCGCGAAACTCGCCATACGCCCCAACGTAGCGCTGCTTGTCATCGGTAGTCGCTGCCACTGCCGCAGAATGCGCCGCGTC
>DAOTZN010000298.1:0-8297 GCA_034434095.1 Anaerolineales bacterium | reverse complement strand
CGGCTGTCAGGGTCGTCTTCCCGTGGTCGATGTGACCCATCGTCCCCACGTTCAAATGCGGTTTGCTGCGGTCAAATTTCTGCTTGCCCATAAAATTTTCTCCTCATCAAGGTAGTCACAGTTTATGATTCGGTGACGAGAGCCCCCAATGGGATTTGAACCCATGACCTCACCCTTACCAAGGGTGCGCTCTGCCGACTGAGCTATGGGGGCCTATAACGAAACGCTAACGGACCTACCTAATCGTCCGTCAGTTCATAATTTCCGCCCGCTAAAGCGCGGACAGTGGGCAGGGACGGATTCGAACCGCCGAAGGCGTCTGCCAGCTGATTTACAGTCAGCCCCGTTTGTCCACTTCGGTACCTGCCCAAAAAATAATTTTGCCAGCCCGCTTGATCAATCATCTGGCAAGCCGACGATGGGACTTGAACCCATAACCTACCGCTTACAAGGCGGTTGCTCTGCCGATTGAGCTACGTCGGCATGCGATTGAGCGCAGGGCATTATACCAGATGCATTTTGACACCGCAAGGCTTAGGAAGTATTTTCCCAGCGGGGCTGGAGTTTATCAGTTTTTTGGACGCGCGTCAATGATTTTCACGAAAATTTTCTGGCCTGCCAGGCCAAATACAAAGCAACCGATCCAGCAGTGGCCGCGTTAAGCGATTCTACTTTACCACGCATGGGTAACCGCAACAAAATATCGCAAGTACGCTTCACCAAAGGGCGTATTCCTCGCCCTTCGTTGCCTACTACCAGCACCAACGGGCCATCCAAACGAACGTTCGTCAATGGGTTGGATTCCGGACCATTGTCCAAACCAACTACCCACAAATTCTGCTCTTTGAGATTGTTCAAAGCCTGCGCAAGATTAGACTGGGCAATCAGTACATGCTCACTAGCCCCTGAGGAGGAGGTTACTACTGCTGGGGTAACGGTAGCCGTATGCGACAAAGGCAAGATAACGCCATGTACTCCACAAGCATCTGCTGTCCGCAGTAATGTGCCCAAATTTTGAGGGTCTTGCAACGCATCTAAGGCCAAGACAAACGGCTGTTCGCCAACATTTCTTGCGTGCTCCACGATGTCAAACAAAGTAACATACGGGTACGCGCTGACTTGCAAAGCAATGCCCTGATTGTCAATTGGGGAAAGGACATCCAGTTGCCGGCGAGGCAAAGAACGCACAGGAATACCTTGTTTTTTAGCCAAACGCAAAGCATCAGCAATACGTCCTTTGTGCTGGATGCCCTCGGCAATATGTAAGGCGAAACTATGCCGCCTACCGGCACGCAGGGTTTCATATACAGGTTGGCGGCCAACAATCCATTCTCGCACGAAAGTTTACTCCCAATGCCAGGTGGTGCCAGCCTTGCCGTCTTCCAACACTACACCTAATTCCTTAAGACGGTCACGCACCATATCAGAGAGCGCCCACAATTTTTGTGCACGCAATTCTTTACGCACATCTAATAACAATTCGATAAACGGTTCCGCTGCTACATTAGTGTCTGCTTGGTCCTTCCCTTCCAGGCGCAATCCCAAAATCGAAGTCAGGGAACGTAGTAATTGCTGTGCGGGAGAAAGAAGTTCAGCGACTACACCCGCATCTCGTGCCTGGTTGATGGTACGCACCAATGCAAATAGGTGGCCCAACGCCCCGGCTGTATTAAAGTCATCATCCATGGCCTCTTCGAATTTGGCACGCGTGATTTCTGTTTGGTGCTTCAGAGCCTCTACCTGCTCACCAGAATGCAGATCGGCATCTGGTAGTGCAGGCCGCAGAGCACCGCACAACCGCTCCAATGCTTTTTCTGCTTGTGCAATAACCTCGTCATTAAAAGTCAAGGGATTGCGATAACTGGAATTCAAGATCATCATGCGCAACACATCTGGATTATGCGCAGACAAAAACTGCTCAATCGTCACCAAATTACCCAGAGATTTGGACATTTTTTCACCGGAAAATTGCAACATGCCGTTATGTACCCAATAACGGGCAAAAGGCTTGCCGGTAAAACTTTCACTTTGAGCGATTTCATTTTCGTGGTGAGGGAATATAAGATCATTGCCACCGCCGTGAATATCAATTTGCTCGCCCAAATGTGCCAGGTTCATCGCCGAGCATTCAATATGCCAACCAGGGCGACCGGGTCCCCAAGGGCTATCCCAAGCTGGTTCACCAGGTTTGGATGCCTTCCACAATGCAAAATCCATCGGAGATACTTTACGGTCATCAACATTGATACGAAAACCTGCCTGCATGTCTTCCAATTTTCGGCCAGAGAGTTTGCCATAATCATCATCGCTGGTTACCCTGAAATACACATCGCCATCTACAACATAGGCATGTCCTTTGTCAATCAACCCTTGCACCATACTAATGATTTGGTTAATTTCATGGGTAGCCCGCGGCTTAAAGGTCGCCGGCAGGACATTCAAATCTGCCAGGTGCTGATCAAATTCCCGCATATATTGTTCGGCCAATTCCATCGGGTCGCGGTTTTCCCGCTGAGCACGCAGGATGATTTTGTCATCTACGTCTGTGTAGTTCATAACATGCAGAACCCGATAGCCTTTGTATTCCAGGTAGCGACGAATAATGTCGAAAACCAATACCGACATCGCGTGGCCAACATGGGCTTTGTCGTAAACTGTTGGGCCGCAGACATACATGCGTACAACGCCTGGCTCAAGTGTCTCAAATTTTTCTTTAGTACGCGATAGTGTGTTGTAAATACGCAAGGTCATGGTTAGAGAGACTCCTTATCTTTTGGGGTCACGCGGGAAAAAATCATCCGCCCGGCAGAAGTTTGCAAAACTTTGGTGACAACAACATGTGTAAGCATGCCAATAAACGGCTCACCATCTTCAATCACTACCATGGTGCCATCATCCAGATATCCAATGCCCTGTCCTGGCTCCTTTCCAGTCTGGATGATATTCACATCGAAAGTTTCACCAGGTAAAAGAACAATTTTAACGGCATTCGCCAAATCGTTAATATTAAGCACTGAAACGCCCTGCAATTCGGCAACCCGGTTGAGGTTGTAATCGTTTGTTAAGATGGGACATTTCAAGCGACGCGCCAAAACCACCAGTTTGGCATCCACTTCACGTGTGCCGTCCGCATCCAAATCAACAATGCGCACAGGTATATTGGAAAGTTTTTGGAGTTCACTCAATACTTCCAGGCCACGACGACCACGCTGCCGACGAAGGTTATCTGATGAATCGGCCACATATTGCAATTCGCTGAGCACAAAACGCGGAATGAGAAGTTCTCCCATTAAAAAACCGGTTTTAGCGATGTCTGTAATACGGCCATCGATAATGACACTGGTATCCATCAAAATTGGAGTAGATGGCATTATAGTACTGGCTTCTTCAGAAATGCGTCCGGAAAACACGCTCGTTAACGCCTGGAAAATGTCATCAGCACGCATAGAAAACAGCACAACCCCCAAATAACCAAACAGCAATGCTGACAAAAAAGGCAAAAAATCTTTAAGAGGCGGCGGTAATTGCACAAGAGGAAAAGTTACCAATGCAGAGACCAACAACCCAGCCACCAGGCCAGTCATGCCAATCAGTAATTTACGTGCTGAAAGTTCAATCAGTCGGGCACGCAGGGCACGAAGAGGGCGTACTGTAAACCATGGCGTAGCAATGAGTCCAATCAATGCTCCTACCAACGCAAAAACTACGGCATACAGTTGTGGTTCGGCAACCATTTGCCCTAGTGATACCCCAACATATATGCCTCCCACAGAAAATACAATCATACCTATTAACCGAGCAATAAATTCTACGCTCACAATAAAATCTCCCTGGCCTATGCCAAATATAAACAAGAATAAGAACTAATGAACACTATAGAGTATAATGTTTCGGCCTTGTAGCATAAACTATAAGGGCTTCATCAATTGTACTATAACCCACCTATTTCTTTTCTTGGATTTTCTGTGAACCAACGAAATTTAGACAAAGCCGCGTTACGCGGCGAACCTTCTTACGTTTGGCGCGCCGGACAAGAACGCCGCCTGAATTTGATTCGACAAGCCGCGGGCAAGCGCATGCAAGGCCGTATCTTAGAAAACGGCTGCGGTGTAGGTATGTATGTCGAACATATGCAACCCGATGGCGGCACAATTATCGGCTTGGAATATGATTTTCCACGCGCCGCAGAAGCGCACCTTCGCTCTGAGCACATTTTATGTGCGGCGGGGGAAATGTTACCTTTTCCATCAGCACATTTTGACCTGATTTTAAGCCACGAGGTTATCGAACACGTGCAAGATGACCGCTTAGCCATTGCAGAAATGGTGCGCACACTCAAGCCTGGCGGACGCATTGTGCTCTTTTGCCCTAATCGCGGTTACCCTTTTGAAACACACGGCATTTACTGGCGTGGTCAATATCATTTTGGTAACAAGCCATTCGTGAATTACCTCCCCCGTCGCTGGCGCGACCGGCTGGCACCACACGTGCGTATCTATACGAGTAAAGATTTAGAAGCCTTGTTCGATGGCTTGCCGGTGCGCTTCATCACTCGCACGGTTATTTTTGGGGCCTACGATAACATCATCGCCCGTTACCCTGCCCTGGGAAAGGCCTTGCGCATGGTGTTGCAAGCCTTGGAACACACACCACTGCGCGTTCTGGGGCTTTCTCACTTCTGGGTCATCGAAAAGACGTAAAGCACTACGTTGGATGCCGTTTAATCACCTTTTCCATGTTCCACCCCAAGCAAAGTACAAGCATAATGATTTCCCCAGCGGCTTTCTGGGCAATGTGAAAGTCCCCATGAAGGGCGAATGCCTAAATCCTCACGCCTGTACGGTGAACACCCACCCTGCGACATGTGAGGGTGCGGAATATTCAGGGGTGAGCAGCCCCCATAAAGAAACCGGCCCCCTATGGGGCCGGTTCTTTTTCCCGAAAGTCGTAAATACCGTCGACGATTGGCCACTTATGGCCGCAGTCCTGACACCTCAAAGCGTCGGGAGTTTCATCCAACGAAGCAGAACCACACTTCAGACAACGGAAAAACCCATCGGCAGCCGGTTTGGCATCTCCAATGGCTCTGGAAAGGGTAAACACACTGGGACTAAGTTGCCACCAGTTGCCGGTCAGTTGTGCTAACGAATCCATGGCCACCAGTAGAGAAGTGGGGAATATCCGTTTGAGCAATCCCCAACGAAAATGAGAAACGGTCAGTTGCCGCTGCAAGACAAAACCGCTTTCCGCCAGGTAGCGGCGCACAGCCGCGGGGTGAAAGTCGAAGTTCAGGGGCACGAATTCAACCGGTTCTTTCTGAAATGGTGACCAATCTTGACGGCGAAGGAGATAGCGCAGAATGGCCTTCAGGTTTTGCTTATTGGCATATTCCAAGATGAAGATTGCATCACGCCGCAAGACACGGCGGATTTCTTGCAGCGCCAGAGGCGCATTTGCCATATGATGCAAAACTCGAATCATGGTGGCGGCATCGCACAACCCATTAACAAAGGGTAGGCGGTACACATTAGCAGCCACGTAAATATAGCGTTTATCGCGTCCCAAACGCGCTTGCGCTTGTTGCAATTGGGTTAGCGAGTAATCCATCACGATAATACGCTTGAAACCACGATAGCGAGGGGTATTCCGTCCGGCGCCGGCACCGATTTCTAGCAATAAATCGCCGCCCTCAGGGGGGAGCAGACGCCGTAGAGCCACGGATTCTGCGCCATCTTCATAAGCCCGTCCACCGGCATCCCAAAACGTAGTTTGGTAATCAGAACCTTCGTAATCACACACAGGGGGAATTTGTTCATTCATAAGCACTCCTTACAAGAAACAAGTATACCCTAAAGCCATTTTTGCGTTACAATGTAAACATGAACGGAGAAAACGTTTTCATACCTCAAGAAATTGATCTGGCAGCCTTTATTTCTCAGGAGGCGCACGACTTAAAGTCGCCTTTTAACCGTATTTTGGGATTTACGAAAATGGTTCTCAAAGGGATGGATGGACCGTTAACGGATTTACAGCGCGAGGACCTGACCACGGTATATCAAAACAGTGAACAAGCCCTTGCTTTCACCAGCAATCTGGTGGATATGGCCCGTTTAAGCCGTGGTGAAAAAACGCCCGAATTACAACCTTGTCAACTTCACAATATTTTCTCCCGCGCAGTAGAATTCTGGCGCAATCATTTTGATGAGCAGTCTGTATCTCTAGAAACCAACCTACCCGAGTCCCCCATCAACTTGCAGGCCGATCCAAACATGCTTTCACTGGCCTTCCGTCATGTGCTTTTCTATGTTACCACGTGGATTCAAAAGCCTGGCCAGGTGAAGGTACAGGCTGAAATTGTTGATGGATATGTCCTCTTGCACATCACAGGCCATGGCAAAAAAGACATTGCCGCCCCCCAAATGGAACTAACCATGTGGGCATTCATTGCGGGGCGTATCCTGGCGTTACATCAAGGTGACCTGCAAGCAACACACTCGGAAGAAACCATTACTTTTAGCGTTAAATTGCCAATCGACTAACCACCGATCCTGGCGGCAATTGGTAAATCATCCAATCTACAGCAGATTTTCAAATCATTCTCCGGCAAAAACTCCCGTAAATTTGCGGTCAAATAAAAAAACGCCGGAGCCCAGTCATTAATCAAAAAAAAGTGCCCCTACTTGATAGTAGAGGCACTTTTGATTTTGGGGAATCCTTTAGTCGGCAGCAGCAATCAATTTTTCAGCGCCAGCGGGAAAGACACCGTCGCCATTGTAGCCACGCCCAAGCGCCAGATACCGGAATCCCTTGTCTCGTACCGTTTGAGGATCATAAATGTTGCGTCCATCCAACAAGTTAGGGGTATGCATGATCTGGAGAATACGCGCCAGGTCTAATGACTTGAATTCATTCCATTCGGTCACCACAACCAGCGCATTTGTGCCTTCAGCCATGGTATAAGGATCGGGGAACATTTGCACCTCAGGCAGGATGGCCTTGGCATTTTCCATGGCTACCGGGTCGTAGGCACGCACTTGTGCACCAGCAGCCAACAGTGCATTCGCAATATCAATCGAAGGCGCTTCGCGCATGTCATCTGTATTCGGTTTGAAAGCCAAGCCCAGCAAGCCAATCGTTTTGCCTGCCAAGTCACCCACGAGTTCTCGAACTTTTTGAACAGCAAACTCGCGGCGATCAGCGTTGATTTCCATTACCGCGCGTAGCAACTGTGGGTGTTTGCCTTTTTCAGCGGCCATGTGCGCCAGCGCTAACACATCCTTCGGGAAACACGAACCACCATATCCCAACCCGGCATCCAAAAAGTGCGGGCCAATACGTTTATCGTACCCCATGCCCACGGCAACTTCCTTGACGTCGGCCCCCAGGGCCTCGCAAATATTAGCAATCTCGTTGATAAAGGAAATTTTCGTCGCCAGGAATGCGTTGGAGGCATACTTAATCATTTCTGCGGTGCGCAAATCTGTAATCACAATGGGCGCGCGTAACGCCAAATGCAATTGGGCTACCTTTTCCGCTGCCTCTCGGTCTAGCGAACCCAATACCGTGCGGTGTGGATTCATAAAGTCGGCAATTGCAGAGCCTTCACGCAAAAATTCAGGACACGAAACTACCGAGAAAGGGATGGGGCGCGGTTGATAGCGCTTGACAATTTCTGCCACCCAATCTCCGGTCCCCACCGGAACCGTAGATTTATTGATGATAATCATCTCATGGGTCATATTCTCAGCAATTGAGCGCGCTGAAGCAGCCACATACCGCAAATCCGCCTCCCCATCTACCCCAGAAGGCGTGCCTACGGCGATAAAGACAAATTCGGCGTTTTCCAACGCCTCGTCATACTTCGTCGTAAAGTGCAACCGCCCTGAACGCATATTGCGTTCTACAAGTTCTTCCAACCCAGGCTCGTAAATGGGCATAATGCCCTGTTTCAACCCCGCAATGCGTTTTTCATTGATATCTAGTGCAATGACACGGTTACCCAGGTCGGCAAAACAAGCCGCCGTCACCAAGCCGACATACCCAACGCCTATAACTGCAATTTCTTTCATGAGCGAAAGCCTCCTAATGTTTCGGGAAAATTGGCGAGAAACCTCACCATTACAACCAGTTTCACAAAGTAAACCGGCACTATTTCGATAGAATGGCATAATCTTACCACGCGTTCCCCATCCAGCAGCCTAACAAATTTCCAAAGTGGGGAACGACAGAGGTCATTTATAGGTTGTGACCTCTGTCACTAGGAATTCAGACAAAAACAACCTAAAATGAATTCATAT
>DAOTZN010000297.1:0-2785 GCA_034434095.1 Anaerolineales bacterium | reverse complement strand
CCGATCTGCCCCAGCGCCCAGGCGGCGTTCCTGCGCACAGTTGCGTCTTCATCCTGCAGGGCCTGGCGCAGGTCGGGGACAGCCTGTGGATCGCCGATCTGCCCCAGCGCCCAGGCGGCGGCCTGGCGCACAATTGCGTCTTCATCCTGCAGGGCCTGGCGCAAGTCGGGGACGGCTCGCGGGTCGCCAATCTCTCCCAGTACAAGGGCAACCTCCAGGCGCACAGTTGCGTCTTCATCCTGCAGGGCCTGGCACAGGTCGGGGACAGCCTGCGGGGCGCCGATCTTCCCCAGCGCCTTGGCGGCGGCATCGCGCACCCATAGATTTTTATCCCGCAGGGCCTGGATCAGGTCGGGAACGGCTCGCGGGTCGCCAATCTCCCCCAGTGCAAGGGCGGCGTCCAGGCGCACAGCCGCGTATTCATCCCACAGGGTCTGGAGCAGGGCGGGGACGGCCAGCGGATCGCGGATCTTCCCCAGTGCCTTGGCGGCGGCATCGCGCACAACCGCGTATTCATCCCGCAGGGCCTGGGTTAGGGCAGAAACGGCCTGCGGGGCACCGATCTTCCCCAGCGCACCGGCTGCAGCCTTGCGCACAGCCTTATCTTCATCCAGTAGAGCCTGAATCAGGGCAGGAACGGTCTGCAGGTCGCCAATTTCCCCCAGCGCACCGGCTGTGGCCTTGCGCACAGCCTCATCTTTATCCCGCAGGGCCTGGAGCAGGGCGGGAACGGCTTGGGGGTCGCCAATCTGCCCCAGCGATCGGGCGGCGGCTTGGCGCACAGGCGTGTTTTCATCCCGCAGGGCCCGGGCCAGGTCGGGGACAGCCTGGGGGGCGCCAATCTGCCCCAGTGCTCCGGCGGCAGCATAGCGTATCCACCAATCTTTGTTCCGCCTGGCCTGGAGCAGGGCAGAAACGGCTGGAGTGCCAATCTTCCCTAAAGTACGGACGGCGGCCTGACGCACAGCCTCATCTTTATTCCGCAAGGCCCGGCGGAAGCGGGGCAACAGCACATCCGAAACGGCCGGCCAATGCCCGCCCTCGGCGGCCAGTTCCGTCGCCAGGAAAAGGTCGCGGTGCAATACCCGCTCGAAGGGACTGTGGGCGCACCCCACGCGCCGCAGGAAATCTTGGGCCGCCTTTTTCTCCAGCGCGCCGGCCAACAGGGCGAGCGGCTCGCGCCACTCCACCAGGTGCAGCCGCGGGCGCAGGAAGGCCCACGTGCGCCGCGAGTCCTCCTGCCAGGCCCCCACCAAATAGCGGGCGGCAAAGTATTCCCGCAGCGTGGCGTGGGCGAAGAGGTAGCGCCCTTCCACACGGGCCAGCAGGCCGGTCTTGGTGCGCAGCAGGTCAAGCATCTGGCGGGCGTCTTCTTCCGTGGCGGCCAGGCCTTTTTCCCGCAGTTTCTGGGGCAGGGCATCTTCCGTCCCCGCCCCGTCGGTCTGCAGGTGCCAGGCGATGGCTTCCAGGGCAGCCAGGGCGTGCTGCCGCTGCTCCTGCCGGGCGCCGCGGGCCTCGGCGCGGCGCCAGAGTTCCTGCACATAGCGCTCGTACAAATCGGCGCGGTTGCGGGCGATTTCCCCCGTGCCGGCATACACCTCAGCGCTCATACGCAGCAACAGGGGGTTATCCAGCACGCGGCGCAGCGGCGGGCGGGTTTGCATCTCCTCCAGCAGGTGGGTGGCTTTGGCCTCTGCTTCCTCTCCGGCCCACTCGGGTTTCAGCACCGCCAGCCAGCCGGTCAGGTAGGGCCGGGCTTCTTCGGGCTTCTCGAAGGGCTTGAGGGTGAACTCCTGTCGCGGCGCGTCCAGGCCGGCAAAGCCCGCCAGACGCGAGGCAACTACCAGGCGGGCGTTCTTCCCAAGTGGTGAGCGGGCAAAGGCCGCGATTTGCTGGCGCACTTCTCCGCGCTTCTCTTCGCCCACCTCGTCCAGGCCGTCTAACAGCACCACCAGGCCCTGGTCCTCCTTCCAGGCCTCCAGCAAGGTGCGCCCTGTCTCCTCGCCGCGTTGCAAGCGCTTCGCCACTTCTTTGCTCAGGGCGCGGGCCATGGCATCGCCCCCGGCTTGCAATTCCTCCGCATAGGCAGGCAAACTGAGACGCACCGGCACACGCGCCTCGTCCAGACCCAGTTTCTCGGCCGCCCAGCCTTCGCGGGCAAAGCACAGACCGATAAATTGCAGCGTGGTGCTCTTGCCCGCACCCGGCTCACCCAGCAGGACCATCTGCGGGGCTTTCTCGAGCGCCTTGGCCAGCGGAACGGGCGGCGGGGGAGGCTGTTTTTCCGCTTCCGATGCAAGCCCGGCATGTGCCAAACGTTCTTCGGAGGCAGGCAGGTCGGAGCGTGGTGGCGCCAGAGGCTTGGGCGGCGGGGTTTGCCGCGTCTGGAGCATCACAAAGACCTGGGTGAGAGGGATACTCGCCTCGCCAACTTCCAGCATCCCCCATGCTTCGGCGAGCGCGTCCAGGTATTTAGCCGTCAGGGTGCGCTGTTCCTCTGGGGAAAGCGAGGGCTTTGCGGGGATGATGACGTGGTCTCCCGTGGCAAGGATGCTGTCCTGCACATTCCCATTGACAGAGATGCTGCGATTGTTTTTGGCATTGGATTTGTGTTGTTGCTTCATGCTGCTTTCCTGTAACAGGTGACAGGCGTCAGGTGCCCGCTGACGCCTGTCCGCTACTTGCTGACGCCTGTCCGCCGACCTGGAGATCGGCGCTCCCAGGTGCTCCCGCTTTGCCGACCTGGAGGTCGGCGTTCCCAGGTGCTCCCGCTTTGCCGACCTGG
>DAOTZN010000296.1:0-2366 GCA_034434095.1 Anaerolineales bacterium | reverse complement strand
CTTTTGGAAGATGCGCATGGCGAGTTCGTTGTCCTTGTCGGTGCCATAGTGGCGGTCCCCGGTTTCAAAATCCTGGGCAAAGGCCGCCGTGCCATCCATGGCGTAACGAGAAACGGGTGAGGGAAGCGGGTAGTTGTAGACCGGGTTACGCGCGCCCAACACAAAACTTTTAGGGGAAGTTTCGATGGCCTGGTCAACGAGTTCAGGCGGGATACGGGCAATCTTGCCTTCCCAATCCACGCGCGCGCCACGCGCCTCAAGAAGCGCAAGCGCCTTTTTGCTGTGGTACCGCACCCCGGCTTCCGCCAGGATGCGCAAGGTCTCGGTGTGGACTTTTTCCTTCTCGGCTTCGGATAGTAACTGGCAGTGATATTTCATATGATTCGCCTTGATAATTATATTTTATAGTATGACTCCACTGCAAAAAGGGTCTCAGACCCTCCTCAAATCATCAAAACCTTAATATAATCGGCGCATGTTCAAAAAGAATACCAAACACCAACAACCGGCGCTGATTAGCGCCATCAGCGACCTGCCCGAAAAACAGCGCAAGCGCCTGGAGAATTCCTGGGCAGGCACGTTCTACCATGAATTCTTTTGCCGCATTGATGAAGAAGCTTTTGCAGTTCTGTATTCCGAGGTGGATTCCCGTCCGAATGTACCGGTCAACGTGCTGGTTGGATTGGAGGCGCTGAAAGCCGGGTTTGGCTGGAGCGACCAGGAAATGTACGAACACTACTGTTACGATCTGCAAGTGCGCTACGCTCTGGGATATGACCGTCTGGGCGATGGCGACTTCGAGATTCGCACAGTGTACTACTTTCGAGAACGACTGAGCAAATACAATGCAGAAGAAGGCATCAACCTGCTGGAAAAAGCGTTCGAGAACATCACCGATGCGCAGATCGTGGCCTTGAAAGTGCGCACGGGGATGCAACGCATGGATTCGACGCAGATTGCCAGCAACATTGTCTCCGCCAGCCGTTTGCAGTTGTTGGTGGAAGCGGTGCAGCGGGTGGAACGGATTCTGGGCGAAGCTGATCGGACGCGACTGGCAGAGACCTTGGCACCTTACATGCAGGACAGCGCAGGGCATTACACCTACCGCGTCAAAGGCAAGGAAGCGCAGCAGGAACATCTGCAGAAGATCGGACAAACGATTTACGCGCTGTTACAGGAATTGAAAAGCGCCTATGCAACCGAGCTCGCCTACCAAGTCATGGAGCGCATTTTCGCCGAGAATTTCAATCTGCTGGAAAGCGGGCCACGCGCCAAAGAAAATACTGAAATCACCTCTGCCTGCCTGCAGTCGGTGGACGACCTTGAGGCGACCTACCGCACCAAGGGCACAGGACATTACAAAGGCTACGTTGCCAACATCACCGAAACTTGCGATCCTGAAAATGAGATTCAACTGATTACCAAAGTACAGGTGGCTCCCAACAATGTGGATGATGGACAATTGCTGGCAGAAGCCCTGCCCAATTTGAAAGAACGCACCGCCATCGAAACCATGATCACCGACGGTGGCTACGGCAGTGAAGTCAGCGATGAAGTCCTGCACAAGCAAGAGGTTACTCTGATTCAAACTGCAATTCGCGGAGCGCAGCCCAGCGCAGACAAATTCAGCCTCTCCGACTTCGTCATTGAGAAAAATGAAAAAGGCGACCCCAACTTGCTGACTTGCCCACAGGGACATTCGGTTCCAGTTCTCGCTGGACGCACCACCGGCTGGCAGGTTCGCTTCGATCCTGAACTTTGTTCCAAATGTCCGTTCCAACTGGATGGACGTTGTCGCGCCAAACCTCAAAAGCGCGACCCGCGTTATCTGCTGACTTTCACCACACATGAAATGCGCGCGGCTCAACGGCGCAAAACCTATCTGGCGCATCAAGACCACAGTCACAATTTGCGCTCTGCTGTCGAAGCCACCGTGCGCTCGGTGAAACATCCATTTCCTGCGGGTAAACTGCCCGTGCGTGGACAGTTCAGAATAACCTGCATGGCAATCGCGTCCGCCGCCACAACCAACGTGCGCAGGATCCAACGCTACCTGATTAGCAAAATGAAGCAGGCAGAAGCAGCAAAAAGCCAGCAAAGCGAAGCCGTACCTGCCTCCGCAGTTTCTCTTTTTGTTTTTTTCGCGCGCTGGTTACGCTCCCGGCTGGTTTTCAGCCCGAGATTTGGTTATTAAAGAACGGCTTCTTGCAGTAGAGTCATATGTTATCAATTTTAGACGAAGAAGCAATCAGGATGATTTGGTGTTGGTCTGCGGCAGAAAGTTCGGGGAATTTGCCGTCAATGACACGGACGCAGCTATTGGGGTTTGCTTGTGCTATCAGTAAGATGTTTTTATAGTCCTGAAC
>DAOTZN010000295.1:0-2022 GCA_034434095.1 Anaerolineales bacterium | reverse complement strand
TACCATTACATGGCACAGGTGGCACAGGCAGGTCGGCGGTACTTCAGTTTGCTGAAATTTGTGATCTATGCCGGCCAGGTAGGTAATTACGGAAAAAGGCTTTGTGGCTTCGAACCTTGTGTTAAAAAGCACTAAGAGCCCCCAAATTATTGAGATGACACAATGGGAATTCAAAAATCTTGGCGGCTTTGCGTTGAAAAAAAGTCTTTTTGCCGTGAAGTCATAAATACGCTCTTTGATGAGACCGGAAACAGCGGAGACGGCTTCTACGTTGCCGGATAGCGGGGTGCAGAAACCCAAACCTGTTATGATTTCCTCATCCAATCTCAGCGCATAACAGCGGCCTGCCACCTGATGCCTAAAAAGTCCTGTCAGCGCGCCATTTCCCCCTTGTCATGTTCACCGGTTGCGGTATAATGCAGCCTGCGCGGGCGGATAGCTCAGTTGGTTAGAGCGCCTCCCTTACAAGGAGGAGGTCGCAGGTTCGAGTCCTGTTCCGCCCACCTGGCTCGGGGTTTTTCGTAGGTACGGAAAACCCCGTTTTGGTTCCTTTCATCCTCTCAAAGTTTCTTGCCTTTTGCCTATGTTGATTCGTGAAGCCACACCTCAAGACCAACACAATTTGCAAAGTATTCAAGCGCAGTGTCCCCAAGGAACCGGCCTGCGCTTTACCACTGTCAACAGCCCGGATTTCTTCGCCCGGGCACGTGCCTATTCAAATAGGCAGGTTTTTGTAGCCGAGGAGCAGGGCGAGATTTTGGGCTCGGCGGCCTATGGGCTACGTCAATTGCCGCTTATGGGGCAGACTCGGCCGGTGGGGTACGAATTCCAGTATTTTGTCGCGCCTGCCCGTCGCCGTAAAGGGGTGGCGCGCGCTTTGCATCAGCACATCGAAGGGGTGCTCTGTGCCCAGGGGGCGGCTTTGTCTTATCTGTTGGTAGCGGAGGATAACCTGCCTTCCATGCGCCTGTTTGAAGGGGAGGGCTTTCAGCGTTACCGCACCTTGCGTGCCCCGTTTCTCCTGCCGTACAAAGAAATGATCGCGCCCGGCCAGGGCGCAGTACGCCCAGCCCGTCCCGATGACTTGCCGGTTGTGGCGACCTTGCTAAACAGCACCTGGCGCAGGCATGCTTTCTATCAGCCGGTGACGGCCGAGTCTTTGCAGGAGCAATTTGAGCGTATGCACGGCTTTTCGTTGGAAAACTTGTTGGTGTTGGAGCGCAACGGCGGCTTAGCGGCCTGCGTGGGGTATTGGGACTGGCGTAAAACCCTGGAGATTCGGGTGCAGTCGCTCAATACCCGCTTGCGCACGATTCGTGGCCTTTTGAATGCCGCGCGCCTGCTCTTCCCGACGCCTTCACTGCCCGGCCCTGGGGATAACCTGACGCAATGGTGTTTGACGCCGGTGGGCTTTACCTCGCCGGAAGCCTTGCACGCCGTACTGGTGACAATCAACAATCTGGCCGTGCAGGAGGGCATTGGACAACTTTTCCTGGTGGGCGAACGCCGCTCTGCCTGGTTCTCGGCGCTCAAGGGGTTCTTTGCCGCGGATACTTTCGTCCACTTGTATGTCAAGCCGCTGGTGGAGGGCATTTCCCTGAGCGAAGACCACCTCGTTTACCTGGACGCGATGGATTTGTGAAGTAGCATGATTTTTCTCTCTAAATTTTTACCGCGCTTACTCTACCCGCTGGGACTTTCTACCTTGCTCCTGGCGGGTTTGGCTTTACGGGGACGTTTTTCTCGTCGGGTGCGGGCGGCCTTATGGGGGGTGCTGTTACTCCTGTGGTTGGGCGGCAACCCCTGGGTCTCGATGGGACTGGCGCGTTCCCTTGAGTGGCGCGAACTTCCGGGTGCGCAACCACTCGCGGCTCCCGTCATCGTCCTGCTGGGAGGCGATACTGCCCCGGCCTCGCCGCCACAGCCGGTCATCCAACCGGGACAGCGCGCCTTCTACGCCGCGACGCTTTACCATCAGGGGAGCGCAGCGCGTATCTTGATCAGCGGCGGAGCAATCCCCTG
>DAOTZN010000294.1:0-25860 GCA_034434095.1 Anaerolineales bacterium | reverse complement strand
CTTCTCAAAAAAAGGGGGGAGACCGACCATCGGGCGCAATAAAAATGTCACCACGAAGGCCCAAAGGCATGAAGGAAAGGTTAAAGACTTTGTGTCTTGGTGACTTTGTAGTAAAAAACGCCAAAAGACCCCAAGTTGTTGGGATGATACAGATAATATTGTACTGGACTCTGGCGTTTTTTATTTGACTGCAAATTCCCATGGGTTTTCGCCGGAGAATGATTTAAAAATCTGCGTAATCTGTGTTCATCTGTGGATTACATAGATTGTTATTTCGGCTATCCGCTGGTTTTGCCAGGGTATTGTACTTACACTAAAAAGGAAAATACGATGAGTGCTCCGGCTACTAAGGTTGCTTCTAGCCAGGGGCGGGGTGCTTGTTCCGCATGCGCGTTAATCCATGCAAGGAATGCGTACAGTGGAGCCAAGAGAAGCAGTCCATATTGCCCTGGAGAAAGGCGCAAGTAATGCAAGGCTGCGGCGCTTTGGGCACTGAGCAGCGCGGCGCTGTAAATATCCAAGACTAACCGGCGTCCCGGAAGATGTAGTTGTAAGATGCGCAAACTCACCAGCACGCTGGCGGCGGTTAGGGCTGGAACGCGCCAAAAGAGACGCATCCCCATATTATGCAATATGATGGCTAGCATCAGGTATAGGCCAAAAGCCAATAAACTCAAGCCAGGGGTTGCCCAATGGTACAATGGATTTTCAGGTGTCAAAACCACATACTCTGCCAGGCAAACTAAGGTCAGGACTAGTCCACCGGCCAATACTGCGAACCACCAGTAGGGCGAATCTTTCAGCAAATTGAGTGTTGCGCCCAGTACCCAGGCGCTGAGTGAGGGGAGTAGCCAGTTGATGAAAGTACCCTGGCCGGGGTGCTGTGGGTGTGAGCGCAGTAAGGCTTCCATGCCGCCAATAACCAGGCCGGCCACCAGTAAACCAGTGATGGTGGTGATGTCAATTGTCACTGGGATGATTACCCCGGCAAATTGCAGTGTAAAGGCCTGGGAAGGCAGGCGTATGAAATGTGCCAACGTGTAAGCCAGCAGGATGGTAGCGGTGAGCGTACTCACTACTTCGGTAGGCGGCAAATAAGAGACACGCTTCATAGTTCGATTGTACCCTACATTTTCTCCTTGTTATCGCTTACTTGACGTTTTTTTGAGCCTGCTGTACCATAGTATGGCGTAATTATTCCGTGATTGCAAGATTCGTACTTGCAGCACAGACGCTGTGGTGTAATGACATTACCGCATAAGCAATAACGTACGTTGCAAAGTTCGAATAAAGGAACCTAAACCATGCGCATAGGTTTTCTAGCAGATGTTTATAAACCGCATATTAGCGGAATTACAAATTACATCGCGTTGGGAAAACGCTATCTAGAATCCCAAGGTCACGAGGTTTTTGTATTTACCTTTGGGGGGTTAGATTATCCGGATGATGAGACAAATATCATTCGTTCCCCCGGGTTGCCGTTAGCGAATACCAATATGTATCTCAATGTGCGCTATACGCGCCAAGCCGTCCGGTTACTCACCACAATGGATGTGGTACATGTCCATCACCCGTTCCTCAGTGGACGGTTAGCATTATGGTATTGCCAACCCCGTGGTATTCCGGTTGTTTTTACCAACCACACTCGTTACGACCTGTATTCACAAATATATCTTCCCGCCTTGCCAGAACCGGTGAGTACGGCCTTACTCAAGGCGTATCTACCTAACTTTTGCCGGCAATGCGATTTAGTTATTGCCCCTTCTAAAGGCATGCGCGACGTGATGCGAAAATTGCAAGTGGATTCCCCCATCGAAGTCATTCCTAACTACGTTGAATTGTCGCGTTTCCAAAGTGAAATTGTCCCCATTTCCCGCACCGACTTGGGCTTTGAAGAAGATAACGTTGTCCTTGTATATACCGGCCGCTTAGGGCCCGAAAAGAATTTGCCTTTCTTGTTACGCGCATTCAAAGGCGTGGCTGAAGCAAGTCCTGGCGTTCGTTTGCTGTTGGTGGGTGATGGCCCAGAGAGAGAGAACCTGGAAGACCGTGTGAGGTATATGAGACTGGAAGAGCATGTGTATTTTGCCGGCATGGTACCCTATGACGAAATTCCGCGTTATCTGATGGCGTCTGATGCTTTTGTCACCGCCTCTGTTACCGAGGTGCATCCGCTTTCTGTTATTGAAGCCATGGCGGCTGGTTTACCGGTTTTAGGCATAGATTCGCCTGGCGTTGGAGATAGTGTAGAAGACGGCGTGACCGGCTTTTTGGCCAGTGAAGAAGACCTGGCAACTTTTACGGCAAAAATGATGCGTTTGGCGAGCGAAGATGGTGTGCGTTGCCAAATGTCTGCTAATGCAAAAAAAGCGGCCGCGGAATACAGCGTAGAGCATATTGGGGAAGTAATGATTGAACACTATCAAAAACTTGTTCAGCAGAGTTTTCCCCGTCGTCGTACCTTGCGGTCACGCTGGCTCCAGGTGATGGATCGTTTGCGGTGAGCAGGCGGAATCAAACGCTCGGCAGATGGGGAGAAACGCGCGCTGCTCAATACCTGCAAGCACGCGGCTATCGTATTTTGGGGCGTAACTTGCGCACTCCCTATGGAGAGATAGATATTTTGGCACAGCAAGACCTCCAATTGGTCTTTGTGGAAGTCAAAACTCGCCACACTCGTGCCTATGGCCCGCCGGAGGTCGCCATCACGCCTCGTAAGGAAGCACACATTATAGCGGCTGCTCAACATTATTTGCAGGAGCACCCTGAATTACCGGCTATTTGGCGGGTGGACGTGATTGCCATCTATTGCCCCAGCCCAGATTTAGCACCCGAAATTACCCATTTTGAGAATATTTTGTCGTGAAAGCACCATTGATAGTCATTCTTGGCCCCACTGCGGTGGGCAAAACAGAACTTTCCTTGCAGTTGGCAGAGCGTCTCAACGGTGAAATTGTATCTGCAGATTCGCGTCTGTTCTATCGCGGGATGGATATCGGCACAGCAAAACCTACCCCGGAAGAACGCGCGCGTGTGCCACATCATTTGGTAGACGTAGTCGAACCCGATGAAACCTGGAGCCTGACCGTTTTTCAAAAAGCCGCACATGAGGCGATTGCGGACATTCATCGTCGAGGCAAACTTCCCTTTTTGGTGGGAGGCACCGGACAGTATTTACGCGCGATTTATGAGGGCTGGTTACCACCGGCCCAACAGCCCAACCTGCGTTTGCGGGAGGTGCTGGAAACCTGGGGGAAAGCACTGGGCCCTCAAAACTTGCATGCCCGGCTAGCGCACATTGATCCTCAGGCCGCTGCTCGTATTCAACCAAACAATCTGCGCCGTACTGTGCGCGCCCTGGAAGTCATTTTCATGACCGGCAGGTTGTTTTCGGCCCAGCAGCATCGAGGTGAGCCGCCTTATCGCACTTTGCTCATCGGTCTGACGCGCCCACGCCAGGAACTCTATGCCCGTATTGATGCCCGCATTCAAGCCATGCTAGACATGGGGCTGGTTGACGAGGTACGTGCATTGTTAGCACGCGGTTATTCTCCTGAATTGCCGGCTATGTCTGCTATTGGATACAAACAAATTGCTGCTTATTTGCAAGGAGCGTATTCATTGGAAGATGCCGTAACCCTCATTAAGCGCTTGACACGCCAATTTGTTCGCCGGCAAGCCAATTGGTTTAAGGCCGATGACCCCCAAATCCATTGGTTTTCTATGGATAATGACCCTCTTTCCCAAATAGAATCCACAATCCGTGCTTTTTTATCCTGATTTTAGATTCACCTAGTTGACACAATCAACAATCAACCGTAAAATTTTTATTACAACACCTTGGAACTGGTTCCGTTGCGCACTTTATATTCTCGCTTATTAGCAAGGAGGAGAAAATGACCGAAAAACCCTGGCTGGCACATTATGATGAAAATGTGCCACATCATATTGATTACCCCCAGGTGCCAATTTTCCATTTTTTGGAGACAAGTGCCGAAAAGTATCCCGAACGTGCCTGTACCATCTTCAAGGGAGCGCGTATTTCGTTTGCGGAAATGAACCGCATTACCGACGCGTTGGCAAATGCTCTGGTGAAAATGGGCATTAAAAAAGGGGACCGGGTAGGAATTTTCATGCCAAACACGCCACAGTTTGTCATGGCCTATTTTGCTATTCTTAAAGCCGGTGGTGTTGTAGTGGCCACAAACCCTTTGTATAGCCACCATGAGATTGAGCATCAACTTAACGACGCAGGCGTTGAAGTGATGTTCGTGATGACCAATTTCTACAAAACTATCAAGGAAGTACAACCCAAAACCCGTGTGCGAAAAATCATTGCCACCAACATCAAAGAGACCTTGCCGCCGCTGCTGCGCATACTTTTCACGCTGACCAAAGAAAAGAAAGATGGGCATGCTATCAAACTGGCAGAGGACGATGTGTGGATGAAGGATTTAATCGCTGCGCATCATGGGGCCGGCCGTCCTGCTGTGGAAGTCTCCCCTGATGACATCGCTTTGTTCCAGTATACTGGCGGCACGACCGGTCTTTCGAAAGGCGCAGTTGCACTGCATCGTAATTTGGTTGCCAATGCTCTCCAGATTCGCTACTGGATGCCAGATGCAATTGACGGTGAGGAAGTTCTCCTCATGGCCATCCCGCTTTTCCATGTGTATGGCATGGTGGCGGGGATGTTGTTTTCCATGGCTACCTCAGCCACAATGGTGATGGTGCCTAACCCTCGAGACTTAAAAGACCTGCTTACGAATATCAGTACCTACCATGCCACCATCTTTCCGGGGGTGCCGACGTTATATAACGCCATCAACAACCATCCCGACGTATTGGCCGGAAAGTATGAGTTACGTTCCATCAAGGCCTGCATTTCTGGTTCAGCACCATTGATGCGCGACACCAAAGAAAAATTTGAAGCCCTGACCGGTGGGGTAGTTTTCGAGGGCTATGGTTTATCAGAAGCACCTACCGCTACGCATTGTAACCCCATCCGCGGAGAAAACCGTACGGGATCCATTGGCATGCCGCTGCCGGATGTAGATGTACGCATTATCAGCCTGGATGACGGTGTCACGGTTATGCCTGTGGGCGAACCAGGAGAAATGGTTATTAAAGGGCCGCAGGTTATGAAAGGCTATCACAATATGCCTACCGAGACAGCCAATACCCTGCGTGATGGCTGGTTGTACACCGGTGATATTGCCTACATGGATGAGGATGGCTATTTTTACATCGTAGACCGCAAGAAAGAACTCATCAAGCCTGGTGGCTATCAGGTTTGGCCGCGGGAGGTCGAAGAGGCCATTTCATCTCACCCCAAAGTGTTAGAAGTGGGCGTGGCGGGGATTCCTGACCCCTATCGCGGGGAAACGGTCAAAGCCTGGGTTGTGCTCAAGCCTGGCGAAACGGCTACTGCTGACGAGATCAAAGAGTGGTGTCGAGAACGCCTGGCGAAATTCAAAGTACCCACCCACGTCGAATTCCGTGACGAACTTCCTAAAACTACGGTAGGTAAAATTCTACGCCGTGAGCTGGTGCGCCAACATGTGGAGGCGGAAGGCCAAAAACAATGATATTCCCGCCGGTTTCATGAGCACCCTGAAAAAAGGTCAATCCCTAGAAAATCTTGGGATTGCGCCCCACTTCCTTGTAGAAAGTGACAGGAAAACGGGACAACTTCCTAAAAAACGCTTATTGTTAGGGGCTTTGTCCCACTTCCAAATGATTACTACCTTTTTTTCAGTGTAGGCGTTCCATTGATTGGCAAATACATAACTCATCTCCAAGACAGGAGGTGAGTTATGTATTTGTTGTCTGGTCTGCATTGATTTTTAAAAATGTGTTCTAAAAAAATGCCCTAGGCCTTCTGGGTTGCTTGTTCTTTGAATTTGGGCACCAGTGTGAGCCAGATGGATGTTCGCATACCGTCTTCTCCGGTTACGCGTTGCACCACTCTCAAATGCCTGGTTAACAAATGCAGGGCTTCTTCGTCCAGGCCGTGTGAAGTTTGCTGATTGGCAGACTTCAGATGAGCGTAGAGCAGCATCGTCCCTGTGGGAGCCAGCAGACGTTCGAGATTATCTGCATATTGCTTTTGTGTTTGGCGCGGTAGGCCATGGTAGCACCCAATATCCAGCACCAGGTCAAAAGGTGCTGGTAGGTCATCAGTTTGTGCTACACTACGATGATAGAAATGTGCGCTGACATTGGCTTGCTGAGCCTTGTAGCGAGCACGTTGAATCGCCGGGGCGGCAAAATCAATGGCGTGCACTTGCCAGCCATGTTGCGCCAGGACAATCGCGTTGGTGCCCGTACCGCAACCCAGGTCAAGGGCCTTCCCGGCCGGATGCTGTTGAATGAAGGCCATGAGTTCTGGTGGACAGATGCCGCTATCCCAGGGTGCATCTCCGCGTAGATAGCGCCACACAAAGCGCCAGCGATTGCGCAGAGTGACAAATGATACTTTGACAATTGAAGCAACTTCACGTAAAATCATCTTCGCGTCTCTTTTGGTTATAGTGTTTAGAATTTGTATAGTATTGGGGTGTTTCTTGGTGCAAGGCCTATAAAACACCTCGTGATAAGGTTTCCTAATCCTTAAATTTAGGAAGTACTGGCGTTCCATATCCATAAAGATAATATCAAAAAAGGGTCTGCTATTCCATGAAAGAATATACAACAAAATCCATCCGTAACATTGTTTTGGCATCCCATAGTAGCACAGGGAAAACACTGCTTGTTGAGGCATTTTTGCACTCTACAGGAGCCATTACTCGTTTGGGGAGCATCAGCGACGGTACGACAGTGTCGGACTTTGAAGAAGAGGAAATTCGGCGCGGCCTTTCGCTTTCGACTTCAGTTGTGCCGGTAGAGTATCGTGATGTCAAGTTTAATTTCCTGGATACACCTGGATACACCGATTTTGTTGGGGAAGTTATTTCGGCGATGCGCGTGGCTGATAGTGTATTAATCCCCGTGGATGCGGTAGCAGGTGTGGAAGTTGGCACTGAAGTGGCCTGGAACTACGCCAATGTTTTCAACTTGCCAACTTTCTTCTTGATTAACAAAATGGATCGTGAAAATGCCCGCTTCCAACAGGCATTGGAAACCATTCAGACTTTACCTGATGTACGCCCATTGTTGTTGCAATTGCCATGGGGGGAGCAGTCCGGTTTTCAAGGCGTTATTGACCTGCTTACCATGAAAGCCTATAAAGGTGTGGGCACAGAAGCAGTAGATATCCCGGCAGATATGATGGATGCTGCCGAAGAAGCCCGCATGCAATTGATTGAGGCGGCCGCTGAAGGGGATGACGAACTGCTCATGAAATATCTAGACGGTGAAGAACTCTCACCTGAAGAAATTTTTCAGGGGTTGACGGGTGTAGTCTGGCAAGGAAATTACCATCCTGTGCTTGTGGCGGCTGGTGGTTCTGAGATTGGCATTATCCCCTTGTTAGATAGATTATTAGCATTGGCACCTTCCCCTGTAGATGCTCATAAGGTTGTTGCTTCGGGAGCGCGAGGAGAAGAAACGTTGCCGGCCGACGACAATGGGCCTCTGGCTGCTTACGTTTGGAAAACAACAGCAGACCCCTTTGTCGGCAAGATTACCTACTTCCGTGTCTATTCTGGCACTGTGCATTCTGATACTCGTTTGTGGAATCAAAGTAAGGGTATTGAAGAACGTTTTGGTACGGTAAGCGTGTTGCGTGGTAAAGAGCAAATGAATGTAAAAACCGTTCACGCTGGCGATATTGCCTCGGTTCCCAAATTGAGCGAAACGGCTACTGGCGATACCTTATGTGATAAAGGGCATCCTTTGACCTTGCCGGTGCCGGAATATCCTACGGCACTCTATCGGGTGGCCGTATTCCCCAAGTCACAATCTGACGCTGCGAAGATTTCACCTACGCTGGCGCGCCTGTGCGAAGAAGATATGACCCTCTCCTGGTACCAGGAACACAGCACCAACCAGACCATTCTCCAAGGTATGGGTGACCAGCACATTGACGTTGCTATCCGCAAGGCAGAAAAAAAGTTCCAAACGGCGTTGCACACGGAATTGCCCAAGGTGCCGTATCAGGAGACCATTACCAAGGTCGCCTCGGCGCAATATCGTCATAAGAAACAGACCGGTGGCGCGGGACAATTTGCCGAAGTCCACATGCGCTTGGAGCCAAACCCGGATAGCGATTATGAATTTGTCTGGGAAGTGTTTGGCGGTTCCATTTCGTCTAGTTTTCAGCCATCGATAGAAAAGGGTATCCAAAGTGTCCGTAAGACAGGCGTTATTGCCGGTTATCCGGTGGTGAATGTCAAGGTAGCCGTGTATGATGGCAAAGAGCATCCGGTGGATTCTAAACCGGTAGCCTTTGAAGTTGCCGGCCGGGAAGCCTTCAAAGCGGCTTTCCGAGAAGGCGCTCCGGTGTTGATGGAGCCGATTTATAACGTGCGTATTACCGTACCGGAAGAGAATATGGGTGATGTACTGGGTGACTTGAATACTCGCCGGGCTCGTGTCCAGGGTATGGATACCGAAAAAGGGCGCTCAATTGTGACTGCTCAGGTGCCGTTAGCGGAAATGCAGCGCTACACCACCGATCTGCGTTCCATCACCGGTGGGCGCGGTGTCTTTACCATGGAATTCTCGCACTATGAACGTGTGCCAGCACACATTGCTCAAGAGGTGATTGAGGCCCGCAAGAAGGAACAGGTAGAAGAGTAAATATCTGTTTTTGATGGATTATGAGGAGCGAGCCACAAGATGTTGGTTCGCTCCTTTTGTATATCGTTGTTGCGAACTGATTTACTGGGCTTTGGTGAAACCGGCGGATAGCCCAAATAACATGCTATTCATCTACAGATTACACAAATTTTTAATCATTCTCTGGCAAAAGCCCATGTAAATCTGCAGCCAAATAACAAACGCCAGACTCCTTAAATGACTACGAGACTTCCTGTTTTTATGAAAATACACTTCTCTCGCCGCCTGGCCTGGTTGTCAAGCGTACTCTTGTGGGCGTCAGTTGTTGCACAAGGCTTACAGGCTTTTCGAGTTTTTGTACAACGCCTGGTTACTGTTGGCTTAATACATCTTGTCTGGGCATCGCCTGCACAATTAATGTTGCAAAACCAGGTTTGGGTATTGGCCGCTGGCTTTGGGTTTGTGTTTATCGGGGTGCTGATTGTGTGGATAGGCCTACCCCAGGCGACTTTTTCCCATTTGCTGGCACTACCTGCCTCAAAATTGCAAATTGTGGCTTTCTCAATCGCTCTTGCCCTCTCTGGGATACGCATTGCTCAGCAAGTTGCGAGCACGCCACTCGGGGATTTTCTGTGGAGCGCGATCACAGTTTCTTTGGTCTTCCTTTTCGTTCCATTGATGATTTCCCTACATCGCGGCCAGGGGCGGGCAGCGGGACTCCCCCTAACCCTGGGACTGTTGATTGGTTTTTTGATGGACATCCTTTGGCGGGCCGCGTTCTGGACGCTAGACCTTAACTGGCAACCTGGGACGATGGCTATGCGGGTTGTCGTGGGGATGGCTTTTTTTCAGGGTGTCGTGGCTTGGCTATGGTACCGCACAGCAGTCATCTATCGCCACCGTCCGCTTCACACGTTGTCGTTAGGGCAACTGTGGTTGGCCGTTTTTTTGATGCAAAATCTGACCCATCACCTGGGCCTGTTTCAAGTGCGCGTTGGTTGGACGATGCCCGCCAGTTTACAGTGGTTAGCGGGGGCAAATATCCTGGGCGTAATCGCCATTTTATGGTTACAGTACCGTTATCCGCGCCGGTACCCATGGTGGCTGCGGATAAGCGATGCCCTTTTGGCAAGTAGTTTCCTGATTTTGCCCTTGGGGCATGGTGTGTGGTTTGCCTGCGCCATCCTTGCTGCTCAAATTGGCCTGGCTTTGCATATCAACCTGGTACTGAAGCAGATGGATGAAATTAAAACCCCTGTGCATTTGAGCAACTTGCAAGGCGCTTTGGCATACATGATGTCATTCAGCCTATATGTGTTTTTCGGGAGTGCCACTTGGTTGATGCTTCTCCCGGTCGGGTTGCTCTTGTGGGTCACCTGGAAGGATGGCTTATGGCATGTCGCAGATCCAATAGAAAAAACAACCCCTTATGTGCCCTTACCGATTACACCGCTTTTGGGGTTGCTTCTGTCAGTCTTCCTTCTGACGTTTTGGTCGGGTTGGCTGCCTACCCAAGCCTCTGTGCGCGTAGATTTACCAACGCAGGTGCGGATAATGTACCTGAACATTCATCAGGGGATGGATTCTACCGGAGAAGTGGCTTTGGAGCATGTGGCAGAATTGGTGCAAACCCAAGAAGTTGATGTCCTGGCGCTCAACGAAGCCAGCCGAGAGTGGCCTAATGGTGGGTACGACGTGCCCTTATGGCTGGCGCACCGTTTGGGGTGGCAATTTGTCTACGGGCCGGATGCAGGTGATTTGAGCGGCAACGCCATTTTGAGCCGCTACCCTTTGCGCCTGGTAGATGCCATGCGTAGCAGCCGCTGGCCCTTTTCCTCCGGCGGCTTTCTAACCGGTGCGATGGAAACGGCCAACGGCCCTCTCTACATCACGACTATGCACCTGGAGTGGGGAGCACCTGGGGCAACAGATATACGACGGGCGGCCTCAGTGAAAACCTATCTAGAAGCACATGCTGATTTGCTACCTCGTATGGTCATTGGCGGTGATTTTAACACCGAATCCCCCCTCCCGCAGCAGGCCTTACTGGATGCGGGTTTTCAAAATGTCTGGGGAACGCAATTCCCCACTTATACCTGGTATTCGAAAAACTTGCAGCGGACGTTAGATTTCGTTTTTGTCCCCCAAAATCTGACCGTTTCTCAGCAGCAAGTGCTCTCGGTAGATGTTTCTGACCACCTGCCATTGATGGTAGATATTGTGCCCTGAAAACTTATCTGAACGAGATTTTCAGCCCCCCATGGGTTCCCGCGGGGACCTGTGGGGGGCGCGCGTTACCTATGATTTTGCCTCCCCCCGTGGGTTTGCCCAGCCCAGCCGCAAGAAGACCAGCGGCGCGCCGGCTGCCACCCATACCCCCACCAACGCATAGCGCAGGCTGCGGAAGAGCATGTCCATGAGCAACGCACCATTGGGAAAAATCGCTTTTAGCCCGGCCCACAACGCTACCGTGACGACAATGCCCAGCAAGTAACGTTGTACGCGTAGCCTCAGGCTGCCATCGGGAGAGAAGCCGCCGCGTTCGTGCAGCCACAGGCCCCCCATCGATAGCCCAAACAACGCACCGCCTAAACTGAAGAAAGTACGCACATCCAGTGGGTTGAAGTCGGCCCCAGGAGCGTTTTGAGCGAATGTTTTCAACCAGGCCGAGGGGATTGGCCAGGTGACCGCGGTGTACATGCTGCTGGCGGCTCCGAGTACGACCAACCCCAGCGAAAACAAACCGACAGCGAGCATACGTTTCCATTGGGGGATGCGCATAAAGCGCTCGAAGGCCGGCTGCCAGGCGGAGACCAAGAAAAGGAGTACCGCACCCAACACCCAGCCCAGCAGGATATCCTGCGGAAAGTGTACTCCCAGGTACAGCCGCGAGATGCTGACAAAAAAGATTAAAAGTCCCATCAGCACCCATCCCCAGGCGCGCCGCAGGTAGATGCCCAGTATGCCCCACAGAACGACTGCATTTTGCGCGTGCAACGAAGGGAGCCCAAAAGATGATTCCACGCTCCAGGCCTGTACCTGGGTGGAAACCCAAAAGGGACGTGGAGCGTGCAACAGGATTTTGATGATATCTCCTAACATGCTGCTTACAAACACCAGCACACCCATCCGTAGCCCCAGGGCTGTGTCTACGCACCAGTAGAGCGCAGGCACGAAGAGCATGATGAACTCTTCGGTTCCCAGAAAAGTGAAAAAGGACATCAAAGGGCGCAACCCCTCTCCCAAGTGTTGCAGAAATAGAATTACACTTATTCCCAAGAAATTTTCCATAGGTGTAAGCCTCCAGATGAATCTTCAAGATGTTCAGGGTATGTAAAAAATAATCTCCTCTACTCACTTGCCAGGCTGAGGGTGTTCTCTGCCCGAAGCAATCTCCAAGAGAGCAGAAAACCACCTGGGTGTGCCGACCCCCGGGTCGGCCAAGTGCCCATCTGGGCTTGCCTGGGTGTGCCGCCCCCCAGGTCGGCCAAGTGCCCATCTGGGCTTGCCTGGGTGTGCCGACCTCCAGGTCGGCCAAGTGCCCATTTGGGCTTGCCTGGGTGTGCCGCCCCCCAGGTCGGCCAATTGCCCATCTGGGCTTGCCTGGGTGCGCTGACCTCCAGGTCGGCCAAGTGCCCATCTGGACTTGCCTGGGTGCGCTGACCTCCGGGTCGGCCAAGTGCCCATCTGGGCTTGCCTGGGTGTGCCGACCCCCAGGTCGGCCAAGTGCCCATCTGGGCTTGCCTGGGTGCGCTGACCTCCGGGTCGGCCAAGTGCCCATCTAGGCTTGCCTGGGTGCGCCGACCTCCGGGTCGGCCAAATGCCCATCTGGGCTTGCCTGGGTGCGCCGACCCCCGGGTCGGCCAAGTGCCCATCTGGACTTGCCTGGGTGTGCCGCCCCCCAGGTCGGCCAAGTGCCCATCTGGGCTTGCCTGGGTGTGCCGACCCCCGGGTCGGCCAAGTGCCCATCTGGGCTTGCCTGGGTGTGCCGACCTCCAGGTCGGCCAAGTGCCCATCTGGGCTTGCCTGGGTGCGCCGACCTCCAGGTCTGGGCTTGCCTGGGTGCGCCGACCTCTAGGTCGGCCAAGTGCCCATTTGGGCTTGCCTGGGTGCGCCGACCTCCAGGTCGGCCAAGTGCCCACATATTTCGGGCACACAATGAACCATGCCCCAACATCGGCCTTAAATCACATCTGTGCGGCGCACCGGAGAGAAAAACAGCGTGAGCAGCAATCCGGCCAGGATAGCGACCAACCCGATGGGGTAAATCAAGACGGGATCACGGGCATACAGGTACCCGGCCAATGGCGGCGCAAGGATGATTGACAGCGAGGCCGCTGTTTCAACAAACCCATAGGCTATACCCATAACTTCCGGAGACACCAAAGGGCGTGCTTGCGCACTGGCCAGGCTGCGGGCGGTCTGGTAACTGCCCATCAGAAAGTAAGCACCCATGTACCAGGGTAAACTGGTGCCTTGCCATAGTGCCAGCCCGAAAAGTGCCATGGCGCCCTGTGCCAAGAGAAACCCTATGCGGGCGTTGATTTGCCCCAGCAGCAAGTTGAACACCACTACGCCCAGGTTGCGCATGGCAATCACGCCGCCGATTTGGGCAGGCCCCAGTTTGCGCACATCTTGCAGGTAGTTTTGAGAGAGCGGCTGTGGCAGGTACAGCACGAACATCACCACGAAAATCAATGCCAGGTAGCGCAGGTAACGCGGGGTGAGCACGGCCTTCAGGGCGTTGCTGTCCTTCGGGGTTGCGGTTTCCTCTACGGGTTGCGCGCGGATGTTGAGCACTATCAGAGTGGAAAAAATAAAAATGAACGCGGCCACCAAAAAGGTGCGGTGGAGCCCGATTTTTTCCCCAATCTGACCGCCAATGATGGGGCCGATGACCGATCCCAGGCTGAAGGCTGCGGTCGTCAAGGTGATGGCGCGCCCGATGGACAGTTTGCCACGCGCCGCGGTGATGTAACTGTACATTGGCACCATCACGAAATTGGTCAGCCCATAGAGCACTGTGCCGACGGTAAACCACGGCAGGGAGGGCGCCAGCGCCATCACCCAGGTTGCCAGTGTGCCTAGTCCCCAGGCCAGGTAGAGCAGTGGACGGCGCCCGATGCGGTCGGCCAGGTAGCCGGCGGGCAGGTGGGCGATTGTCATAGCAATGCCTACTGTCCCCAGGATGTTGCCAATCATTTGCGGGTTGGCGCCCAGGTCTTGCAGGTAGAGCGGCTGGAAGAGAAAAAACATGCCATCGCCGACGCCCCAGGTGAACAGCGCCGCGGCCAGGAGGATGAGATCACGCGTCATAGGTGTTTGTTGAGTTGTTGTAGAAAATCTTGTACCAGTTTGGCAACCGTCTCGCGTTGAGCATCGGCGGGCAGGATGTGCCCGCTGCCTTCCAGCCAATGCTGCGCTACGCTTGGGGCATTGCGTAATGCCTCTGCGAAGGCTTGCATGTGCCCATCTTCGGCCTTGACGGTGGCGTCCTGGCGGGAGTAAATCAGGGCGGTGGGCACGGTGACTTTATCCAGGTGAGCGCGCATTTCGGCCAGTAGCGCCCATAGTTCCCCGTAAGAAATGGTCGGGGTGACGGGGTAAGTGACCAGGCTGTTCATGGCCTCCTGGTCTACCCATTGTGGGTCGCCTTTGGGGTCGTAGGGGCGGAGTAATGCCAGCAGGGGGAGAACCCGCAGACGCCAGTCTTTCGGCAGGTGGTGTGGTGTGGCCATGGCGACGACACCCGCTACCGGCAAGCGTGCCGCGGTGTAAAAGGCTAGCACGCCGCCCATAGACAGCCCAAGGAGCACCACGCGGCGGGTGTGGCCGCGCAGCAGATGGTAGCCGTCTTCTACGCTGGCTGCCCAATGGCGCCAGGTGGAGCGGCGCATGTCATCCGGCGTGGTGGCGTGACCGGCCAGACGAATGCCCAGCACGGTGTAGCCTTGTTTGGCTAGCCGTTCTCCCAGGGGACGCATTTCCTTGGGGGTGCCGGTGAAGCCGTGGATGAGTAGACAGCCGGTGTGCCGGTTTTCGTGCTGTGGGTCACCGGGAAAGTAGAAGGGTTCGGCGGTGGGAAGAATCATAAAGCGGTGGTCTCCTCGTTGGGTGGGGGGCAGGTGGTGTGCCTTATTCCAGGGTTTGTAATGTGCGTGGCAGGTCACTCAAACTCTGCGCGCCGTCGGCGGTGATGACTACATCGTCTTCGATGCGCACCCCGCCGCGTCCGGGAAGGTAAATGCCGGGTTCGATGGTGAAAATCATGCCGGGAGCCAAGGGTTGTTGGTTTTCTCCGAAAATGTAGGGCGGTTCATGGGTATCGCGTCCCAGGCCATGGCCGGTACGATGGATGAAATACTGCGCATAGCCAGCATCAGCAATGACTTGACGGGCGGCTGCGTCCACTTCACCGGCCGGCAGGTCGGGGCGGGCGGCACGCAGCGCGCTCTGGTTAGCCTGGTGGACAACATCTACGATGTGCGCCAGTTCTGCCTCCACGTGGCCAATGCCGAAGGTGCGCGTCAAATCGGAGTAGTAGCCCTCCACGGTCGCGCCCCAGTCAATAATCAGCAGGTCGCCAGTGCTGATACGCCGTTCGGTAGGCACGGCATGGGGATTGGCGCTGTTGGGGCCGCTGGCGATGATAGGGAAAAAGGGTAATTGCGGTTCCGAGCCGTGCCGCAGCAATTGCAGCACCAACTCGGCGGCCAGTTCCTTTTCGGTCATACCGATGCGGAAAGTGCGCAAGGCTTCCTGCAATGCTTCCTGGGCAATGTGGACGGCTTTGCGCATGGCGGCCAGTTCGCTTTCGTCTTTGGTCATGCGTAAGGCGGCGATAACGGTCTCGCCGGAGACGAAGGCCGCTTGTGGTGCGGCGCTTTCCAGATAACGCAACTCCAACACCCGCAAGCGGGTAGGTTCTACCCCAATGCGTTTGTTGTCTAATCCCCCCGCTTTGGCCGCGGCTGCAAAGGCTTTGTGCCATGTCGCCGGGTTTTCACCATAGGTAAAAGCCTGGGTGGGGAAGGGCACGCTTTGTAATTTCCCGCTTTCTAGTTCTGGTAATACGATGATGGGGGGGCTTTCCGGGCGGAAGATGCCCACAATGGGGCGTTCCATCAGGTGGAAAGGGAGTCCGGTCAGGTAAGTCAGCGTAGGGCTGGGGTTAAGGAGCAGCGCGTCCAACTCGGCCTCGTACAGCGCTGCATCCAGCGCCTGCCAACGCTTTTCGTAGGTGTGCATCGTTCTCCTCCGGTGATGAAATGTTCTGGGGTTCTTTTTGCCGATAAACGACAGGGATATTATAGCCTTTTTTGTGAACGTTGGTCAGACGTCAAGTAACAGATGCGCGCCGTCCACTATTCACCGTCCACGGTTCACTATCCACCGTCCATCGTCCACTGCTCTCGCGTATTTCTCATAAATTCCCGATTTTTTTCTTGTCATTCTTGCGTTTATGCGCTATAGTAATACGGTACTGCTTTGCCCTTCCATGCTTATCCCAAACATTGGTTTTCACTATGCCTCCAGTCAACGTCTTTGCCTTCAACGCTTTAAAAAACTGGCAGCGGGTATTGCGTGCCAACCCTCCTGTTACCCCTCGCTACCGACCTAAACTGGCACGTTTCTTAATCACCAGCATCTTAAGCGAACCTTTTCGGCTGTACGAGCATCGCAAATACGGGGAAATTTTATCTCAGGTAGAAATTTGTGATGATCCCATTTTTATCATGGGGCCGGCGCGCAGCGGTACCACACACCTGCACAACTTGTTGGGATTGGACCCCGCTTTTGGGTATGTCTCTACGTTACAAGGGGTTGCTCCTGGCTTTGTGATTAGCAGCGGAACATGGCTGCGTCGGATGGTCCAAAGTCTGTTGCCTGAAACCCGTCCAATGGATAACGTAGCCATTTCGCTGGATGCGCCGCAGGAAGAAGAAGTGGCGATGGCGAATACTTCGCCCCACACCTTTATGCACCACTTATTGTTTCCTCAGCGCTCGCGAGACTATTTTGAGACTTACTACGTTTTTCGGGATATCATGCCACAGATGATGGCAGAGTGGCGTGAGGATTATTTGCGGGTTTTGAGCGTTGCCACTTATCTTTCGGGTGGCAAACCCCTGGTGATTAAGAGCCCTATCAACAATGGGAGGGTCATGCACCTTTTGCGCTTGTTCCCTAGAGCACGTTTCATCAACATACAGCGGGACCCCATGCGTATTTTGCTTTCCGGTCGGCACATGTACCGCCAGATTCTACGGCCACATCAATTGCAGGATATTTCATGGGAGCAAGTGGATGAAAACAATTTGTATTTTCTTTCCGAATCCATGAAAATTTGGGAACAAGACAGAAAGCGCATTCCTGCTAACCGTATTGTGACCGTGCGCTATGAAGACTTAATTGCACAGCCGCTTCAGGAATTACAGCGTATCTACGAAAGTCTGGGACTTTCGACCACCCAGGTGTTACCGCACTGGAAAACCTACCTGGATTCCCTGAAATCTTACCGGTCTAATCGATTGGACCCTACCCCTGAGGATATTGCTGCGGCGCGCGACCACCTGGGGTTTCTCTTTGAATCCTGGGGGTATCCTCTCCCCGTTGTTTAAAAAATTTCACCATGATGACAGTTTTTTCGCCCTTACAAGACACAACTAAAGAGAAAGTGTACCCGCTGCCTCCTTTGGCGCCGGGAAAGGCCTTTCTGGGACATGCCTTAGAAATGTATCGCAATCCCATCCTGCACATGCGCAACCTGTATTACAAATTCGGCCCTATTTACCGGGTGCGCGTGCCGGGGCGGGAATTTACGGTGATGGCCGGCATTGAAGCCAACCAGATGTTGGCTGAAACGGGTGATACATACTTCCGTAGCGAGGGGGAGTTTGATGATTTCGAGAAGGAGATGAAAGCCGGTCATTTTCTCATCAACATGGATGGGGAGGAGCATGGGCGTATGCGCCGCCTGTTGCGTCCCGGGTATTCCAAGCAACTGTACCTTCAGGGCACAGATGATGCGGTAGAGATTACTCGTCATCATGTTGCCTCCTGGCAAGAAGGAAGTTTGCTGGGGGTATTGGATGCTTGTCAGCGCATCGTCACCGAGCAAATTGGCACAATATTGTTGGGGCACCCACCGGGAGATTATTTTCCCGATCTACGTTTTTTTATGAACACCGTCTTACGCACGCTGGTCACCGGAACCTGGCCGCGCCTCATGTTGCATCGCCCGGCCTACCGACGCTCGAAAGCGCGCGTGTGGAAATTGGCGCAACAAGCACTAGACAAATCCCGCCATTTGCCGCCAGAAAAACGCCCACCCGGTTTGCTACGTGACCTTCTAGCACACTATGAAAGTCAGGGGGATTTGATTTCTGATGAAGATGATTTACTGGCCGCCGTTGTCGGTCCTTACCTGGCCGGAATTGATACCGTTGCCAGCACCATGGCCTTTGCCATTTATGCTTTTCTCAAGCACGGTGTTTGGGAACGTGTACGACAAGATGCCGATGCACTGCTGAGTAATGGCATCCCTGATCGAAAAGGCCTCCAGCAAGCGCAGGTGTTACACGCGGCCTTGATGGAAAGTATACGCATGTATTCGGTGGCGTCTTTTACGCCACGTACGGCTGCCCAATCCTTTGTTTTCCAAGGCTATCGGGTTGACGCCGGCACGAAGGTTCTAATTGCCAATGGCCTGACCCATTATCTGCCTGAATTTTTCCCTAATCCAGATACATTTGACCTGGAGCGCCACTTGCCACCGCGCTGGGAATACCGTCAGGCAAGTGTGTTTACTCCCTTTTCCCTGGGACCGCATACCTGCTTGGGGGCCGGCACCGGTGAGGTGCAATTGCTGGTCAGTTTAGCCGTTATCTTGCACACCGTTGACCTGGCGTTAGAATCTCCCGATTATCAGGTCAAGCAGGCGCTTACCCCCATCCCCAGCCCGGGTTTTGATTTCAGAGTACGTGTGTTGCGGCACCGGCGTTAGGGCTGGGTGCCGCACCGGGGAGAGTCCTCCCCGTAATAAGGTTTGGGAGTATTTTCTCAAAAAATAGGGGGAGACCGACCATAGGGCACAATAAAAAATCTCACCACGAAGCCCCAAAGACACGAAGGAAAGGTTAAAGACTTTGTGTCTTGGTGGCTTTGTGGTAGAAAAACGCTAAGAGATCTCAAATTATTGAGATGATACGTTTGGGAATCATCAACTTTGCCATTCAACCTTGACAGGTTACGGTGTGGCAAGTACAATTTGCCCGCTGTTGAAAAAGGGCCTGTAGCGCAGTTGGGAGCGCGCTTCAATCGCACTGAAGAGGTCGCGGGTTCGAATCCCGCCAGGTCCACTGAAAAAATTCGGGCAAAATTTATCGCTCAATCTGGTTGACAAATGCCCTGAGTGGCGGTAAAATGCAACCCTGCATGGCAAAAAATTATATGAGGGCCTGTGGCGCAGTTGGGAGCGCGCCTCAATGGCATTGAGGAGGTCGAGGGTTCGAATCCCTCCAGGTCCACTCTCAAAACCCGGTTGCTTTTCGCCGGGTTTTATTGTACAATCAGATTCATAACTAACAGGTCAAGGCAGGAGTAGTAGGCAATCTGTCAGAGACCGGGAGCCAGCGGCTGAAAGCCCCGGAATTGCGTCCACAGAGCGCATGATGCTGAACTCGCCTGTCGCTGCAAAGCAGACCGTGGCGGTGAAATGCTTAGTAGCCGTCACCGGGTGCGCCCGTTATAGCGTCCCAGAGTGGCCGAGACTTAACTTCGGCAACCAGGGTGGTACCGCGGAGAGAGACCCTTCGTCCCTGAGAGGATGATGGGTCTTTTATTTTCCATACTGCAAAGGAACTGCGAGGTAACAATGAGCAAAAACTACAATCACTCCGAGATCGAAAAAAAATGGCAGACGCGCTGGGAAGCAGACCAACTGTATCGCGCTGTCGTTGATGAAAACAAGCCCAAACATTATGCGCTGACCATGCTCCCTTATCCGAGCGGTGATTTGCACATTGGGCACTGGTATGCAATGACGCCCTCCGACGCCCGCGCCCGCTTTATGCGCATGCGTGGCTACAACGTGATGTTTCCAATGGGCTTTGATGCCTTTGGCCTGCCGGCCGAAGGGGCAGCCATCAAACGTGGCATACACCCTAAAATATGGACTTACAACAATATCGAACGCATGCGCGGTCAGTTGAGAAGTATGGGCGCAATGTTCGATTGGAAGCGTGAAGCCATCTCTGCCGACCCGGAATATTACCGCTGGACGCAGTGGTTCTTTATCAAATTGTACGAAGGTGGCCTGGCTTATCGCAAAAAATCGCCGGTAGATTGGTGCCCTAGTTGCAACACTACGCTGGCACGTGAGCAGGTTTGGGGGGAAGATCGCCACTGTGAACGTTGTGGTACGCCGGTTGTCAAGCGTGAATTGGAGCAATGGTTTTTCAAGACCACCAAGTATGCCGAAGAACTGCTAGATTTTTCGGAAATGGATTGGCCAGAACGCGTGCAGGTGTTGCAAACCAATTGGATTGGCAAGAGCGAAGGTGCTGAGGTTATTTTTCACACCGAGACAGGAGCACCCATTGAAGTCTTCACCACCCGCCCCGATACGCTGTGGGGGGCAACCTTTATGGTGCTGGCACCGGAACATCCTTTGGTGGATGAAATCACCACCTCAGAGCAGCGTGAGGCAGTGGAGGCTTACAAATTCCAGGCTGCCCGCCAATCCGATATTGATCGGCAAGCGACCGACCGGGAGAAAACCGGCGTTTTTACCGGTGGCTATGCCATCAATCCCGTAAATGGGGCGAAAATTCCCATTTGGATTGCCGATTACGTCCTGATGACCTACGGTACAGGCGCCATTATGGCTGTACCGGCGCATGACGAGCGTGACTTTGCCTTTGTCCGCAAGTATGGTTTAGAGATCATTCCTGTGATTCAACCGGCAGGGGAACCGGCCCTGAACGGTGCGACGATGACCGAAGCCTATGTCGGCGCGGGCGTGATGGTCAATAGTGGTCCATTCAACGGTACTCGTGTAACCGGAGAAAAAGGCCGCAAGAATCCAGGTATTCATGCTGTGATAGATTGGCTAGAAGAGAAAGGCATTGGTAAGGAAGCCGTTAATTACAAATTGCGAGATTGGTTGATTTCCCGTCAGCGTTATTGGGGCGCACCTATCCCGATGATTTACTGTGAGAAATGCGGTTGGAATCCGGTGCCGGAAGACCA
This sequence comes from Anaerolineales bacterium, assembly GCA_034434095.1. Taxonomy (GTDB): domain Bacteria; phylum Chloroflexota; class Anaerolineae; order Anaerolineales; family DRKV01; genus DRKV01. The sequence continues at coordinate 4,887 of DAOTZN010000294.1, read as the reverse complement.
ATTGCCGATTGAACTACCCGAAGACGTAGAGTGGCGTCCGACGGGAGAAAGTCCCTTGAAATTCCACCCTGCCTGGAAGCAAACCACTTGCCCGGTTTGCGGTGCTCCGGCTGAGCGCGAAACCGATACGATGGATACCTTCATGTGCTCTTCGTGGTACCACTTACGGTACCTCAGCCCGCATTACGACAAAGGCCCCTTTGACCCGCGCGAATACGATTACTGGATGCCGGTAGATACCTACACGGGCGGCATTGAACACGCGACCATGCATCTGATTTATACGCGCTTCTTCCACAAGGCCATGCGTGATTTAGACATTACCAAAGGCAAAGAGCCGATGATTCAGTTGCGCAACCAGGGGATGGTGTTGGGTGAAGATCGAGAAAAAATGTCCAAAAGCCGCGGCAATGTGGTCGCCCCAGATGATTTGGTGGCGCAATATGGGGCCGATACAGTGCGCGCTTATCTGATGTTCTTTGCCCGCTGGGAATTGGGTGCCCCCTGGGATAGCCAGGGCATTGAAGGCGCTGCCCGCTGGGTGCGCCGAGTATGGGACCTATTTGTAGAGCAAGATGAGGCTTCTGGGCAGCCAGCGAAGGAAGTTTCGCGTAACTTGCGCCGTAAGGTACACCAAACTCTGGAAACAGTAACGCACGATTTCGAGAATTTCCAATTCAATACCATTATTTCATCGTTGATGGCGCTACTCAACGAGATGAATAATGCCGCCAGGGAGGGGGCACGCGGTACGCGGGAATGGGACGAAGCGGTTGACATTTACCTGCGCATGATGGCCCCCGTTGCACCGTACATTACCGAAGAGATATGGGTAGAGCACTTGGGCAAACCGTATTCCATCCATCAACAGCCCTGGCCGGTGTTTGATGCCGAAGCCGCAGAGGAAGATCGCATCGAACTTCCGGTACAGGTCAACGGCAAACTGCGGGATAAGGTTGTCGTGCCGGCATCTGCCAGCAAAGCAGAAATTCAGGCCGCTGCGCTGGCGGCGGAAGGTGTGCAGAAATACCTGGCGCAGGGAAAACCCCGCAAAGTGATTTACGTTCCCGGCCGATTGGTAAATATCGTGATTTGAATTTCCCCTTGGGAGTATGAATCTTCGTGGCGTGTCCCTGCTGAAAAGCAGAGTTGGCTGTCCACGCTACCGAGAGAAACCTGTGGCTAGGGGTGCGGCATCGCTGCACCCCTAGCCGCGCCAACCCCGGGCCTTCTCCAGAAAAACCTTAGCGACTTTGCGTTAAGGTTTTGGCCTTACCCAAAAATTTGAGAGCGATGAGGCGGACTGAAGTCCTATCTCAGTTGGTGAAAGGGGCAGCGGAGGGCATTGCCCTCCGCTACCCCAAAACTGGGTAGATTTTTCTCTAGAAAAGCCCTGGCGACTTTGCGTTAAGGTTTTTGGGCTACCCCAAAATTTGGACGAAGCGAAAGAACAACATGATACCCCAAAGTAAACTTGAGACAAACCCTTAGACCATTGGTTTTCGGGGGAGCCCAATTTTAACCGTTTTCAAAGGTGTACCCAAAATACGCGATTTCCTCAGCATAGCGTCGCGCAATCAAGTCGCGGCTGTGTTCATCGTAGGCATCCAGGTAATGTCCGCCACCACTGCGCACCAGATGGGGGAGCGTTGCATCGTCCAATCCGATGTGGTGGGCAACCCGCTCAAAATCGTCTCTCAAGTTTTCATAACGCCCGATAAAATCCAACGGGGTACGGCCTTTGTGGTCGCGCAGCCAATCCAACTGAGAGCGTAGCGCCCAGCAACCCAGGTAATTTTCTACAAAATCTGGGAAAGAACAATCGGGGCGCACACCCAACTCGCGCTGGTGAAGGGGATCTTTGAGTACGTTTTTATACCAGGAATACACTCGCGCCCAGGGATTGCGGACAAAGGTGAATTTGAAATAGGCCTGATACTGGGAACGGTTGGGACGCGGTTTCCCCTGTAACGCATATTTTAGCCGCCGATAGAGTGTATCCCAGTCTCCGCGCTGAATCAAAATGCGGTATTCCCCCGGCCCTAATGGTTCAATATGGCGTATAGCGCGATGATCCTGGCGATTGCGGCCTGCGGTGATGTCTTTCCCTAGTTTTTTCTCGATACTGCTGCCGGCTGTCTTGGGAATATGGATGAAAATACAGTGGTAGGTGTGGGAAATCATGGATTGAGTTTAGGAAAGGCATCCCTCTTGATAAAACACTGGCATCTGGCGAAACTGGCGAATGGCCGAAATAACATGCCATTCATCCACAGATGGGCACAGATGATGCATATTTTTAAACTATTTTTCGGCGAAAATCCATTATGTTCGTTGCTCGGCGAGGGCAAAAGTTACGTGTTTCGGTAAAAATCGGTAACTGCCTACCTGGTTTTCCAAATCATTTGCAGGTGTTGCTAAACACGAGCGCCTTTCTAGCAAACGTATCGCCAGGCTCTGCCTGGCAAGGCCGACCACACCACTTCGTGGCACAGGCAGGTCGGCGATACTTCAGTTTGCTGAAATTTGTGATCTATGCCGGCCAGGTAGGTAATTACAGTGACATTTGGTTGTGACTGAAAGCCGCACCATAGATGGGGAATTTGGGATGTTGCAGATGTCCCGCATCCAGTGGGGACAGGCTGAAAGCCTGTCCTACTTTGGGGCGCCAAATGAACCATCCCGCGCCTGCTACCGTAAAATCAGCGGCAAATAGGCGGCGTAGCCGTACACCGCGTGCCATACACCATCGTAGGCGTGGTTACCGGCCCAATCGCGGGCCTCGGCATAAAAGGCAATCTCCGTTTGGGGAGGCAGTGCGCGCGGGTCGAAGGGCATTTGCCAGCCGTCGCGCCCGTCGTCATCCATGCCCAGCAGTTGCCAGGCGTCTTGCTCCCAATCGCCGCTGTGCCACCAGAAACTCACCTGCCGCACGCCGTCATCGTCGTTGACGCTGGCCGTCAGGGTGAGGGGTTGGTTGAGGTGCAGAACGGTTGGGGCCTCCAGCGTCACCGTGGGGGGATTGTCATCGGTGGTCAGGCGCAGCGTGTAGGTGTAGGCCTCCCCGCCGGCAGTGGGATGATCCCAGGCGCGCAATTTCAAGTAGTACGTGCCGTTGTAGGGCAGCGTGAAGCCCAGGTGGGGGTCTTGTACTTCAAAGAGCACTTCGTCATCGTGCTCGGCCAGTTGCGAACGGCCATCCTCGGCCAGTAAGAACAGGTAGCCATCCAATTGAGAGCCGTGTCCTGCACCCACGGCATCCACATCGGCGCTGATTTTCTGCCCGGCCTGCCCCTGGAAGGTGAAGTAATCCAAATCGCCGGGCGGACAAATGCTGCCGGTTACCGTTTGACCGAAGTTCAACGGCGTGGCGCTGTCTGCCGTGTCGTTTGGTGTACTCTCGCGGCAGGCAAACGCTTCGGCGGGGGTCAGCGTCAGGTCGTCGATGGCCCACGGCGCGGGCGGGTTGTTTTGTCCGTCCAGGGTGACAAAGTGGAAGCGCACCTGCACCGTGTGGCCCACGTAGGGGCTGAGGTCAATTTCTGGGCTGTGCAGCCACCCCAACATCGGGTCATCCTTCAATTGCAGGAAATTCTCAAAGGGTGCACCATCTACGGCAATCTGCACCCACCTTTGGTCCCAATTTGTCCCGTTCTCCTCGGTGTTGGCGCGATACCAGAAGCGCAGGGCGTATCCGCTTTGAGTCACCGTAATCGGCGCCAGAGTCAAATCGGCGGCGTAAGGCTGCGTGGCACTCGTCAACGTTGGACTGACCACCCAGGCCTGTCCGCTGTGGGCCGGATCGCTGGCCCGCACCCAATTTTCGGCCTGCCAGGCTGCGTTTGGGGTGTCCATTGTGTCGCTGTAGGGCAGGCTGAGCAGCGGCATACTCGGCGGCGAGCCACTCTGCAGGCTGAAGGTGTATGGCGTGCTCCACTGAGTGATGGAAATGCCGCCGGTGAAGGCGTTGCGGGCGCGCACCGTCCAGGTGTAGGTGCCGGATGGCAGGGAACCCAGGCTGAGGAATGGTTCGGCCTGCCAGGTGCTGGTTAACGTGTTGGTAAGGAAGGAAAGGCGTGTTTGGAAAGCCTGACCGCCGCCGGTATCTTGCCACAGGAGATTGATGGAAGCCTGGGGAGGAAAACTTGCCCCGTTGGGCGGCCACTGACCCGCAGGGATGGAAGCAGACGCCCCCCTGGGGTGGACGCGCACCGATTGGGTGGTGCCCGTCCCGATGGGATTATCCGCCAAATTAGGGTCCGAGTTCCACAGGCTGGTGCTGCGCCCCTGAAAATTCTCCTGCCCGAAGAGCGTCACCCCAACCCCCTGGCCGACCAAAACGGAGGCGGTATTTTTGCCGCCCACGACGCCCAGGTCAATGCCATGGGCATAGTTGCCGATGTCCAGCAAGATACAATCGCCGCCATAGTTGGCTGTGCTAAACAGTGCCACCTGCTGCGCGGCCGGTTGACAGGCGGGTTGCGGGATGGGGGTGCAATCGTAATTTTTGAAGGCCTGCACCAGGCCGGTCAGGGGCGGGCTGCTGTTGTGGGCGTAATCTTGCACTTGCACGGCCAGTGAGAGCGGCCCATCGGGGACGGCATCGGCGCACAGGTTCCAGGTGTAGGTGTAAATCAATCCGCTGTGCGGTGGGCCGATGTTGACCCACGTGCCGTCGTAATTGGCCTTGAACTGCGCGCTTTGCACGCCGCTCAGGTCGTCGGTTGCCCAACCCTCCAGCGTCAGCGTGCGGGTGTGGACTATGCTGCCATCGGAGAAGGGTGCCAGCAGGCCGCCGGTGGGTGGGGTGCTATCGGGGTTGTGTACCACGTTGCCTGAGGTGTAGTAGGTTTGCCCTTGTTGGCCGGTGCGAGCCGCTTCGGAGGG
>DAOTZN010000293.1:0-3331 GCA_034434095.1 Anaerolineales bacterium | reverse complement strand
TGAGCGGTATTCCCATGCTCGAAGCCCGCGCTGACGAGAAATGGGGCGGCCAGCCGGAGTACGAGGCCTACAAAGCCAACACGCCGGTGCTCATCCCGCGCCTGTTTGGCGGCCACCAGCGTCCTGTCGCCTAGCTGCAGCTCATCGGCCAGTGTACGCACCCTCAGCCGTGCAGGACGAAATCCAACAGCTCTTCCAGCCGGCAGGTCGCCAGACCGATCACGTGGTCGCCGCCGCCGTAATAGACGTACACGGTGCCATCTACGACCGGATTGGCGCACGAAAAGACCACGTTGGGCACGTCGCCGCGCATTTCCCACAGTTCCTCAGGCCAGAAGATCGGCGCTTTGGGCCGGCGAATAACCCGCGTGGGGTCGTTGAGGTCTAAAAGCAGTGCCCCCAGATGGTAGATGTGCTTCTCGTCGTAGCCGTGATTCAGCACCAGCCAGCCGTATTCGGTCTCGATGGGTACGCCGTTGTTGCCCACGCTCTTGCTGTCCCAGCCGTTGTCGGGGCGCGGGCCATAGATGGGCGCCATATCGGCCGCGGGCCATGCCAGCAGGTCGTGCGAGTAGGCCAGCCACACGTGCGGCCAGCGCCGGTGCAGCGCGGCGTAGCGCCCGCCGATCTTGCGCGGGAACAGCACGTGGTCCTTGTTGTCCTCGCCGCGCACGATGGGGCCGACGCGCTCCCACGTGATGAGGTTGGCGCTGCGGGCGATCATGGGCAAGATGCCGCCGCCAGCGTGGGTCGGCTCGCCCGCGCCGTGGAATTCGCGGCCGTAGGCCGTGTAGGTCATATAAAACACGCCGTCGATTTCGACGACGCGGGGGTCCTCGACGCCGCGCGCGTCGCTGCCGTCGTGGGGTTCCAGCACCGGGCGGCGCAGGCGGTTCCACTGCACGCCGTCGGCGCTGACGGCGTAGCCGATGCGGCTGATCCAGTCGAGGCCCTGGGCGCGGTAGAACATGTGAAACAGGCCGTTGTGGTGCATCACGGCGGGGTTAAAGACGTTGTAGCACTCCCAGTCCGAAGCCGGGTCGGGAAGCAGAATAGGGTTTGCCGGGTGGCGTTGAAGTTTCATCGGGCGTGATCTCCTTAGGGGTGCAGCCGGTACGTCGCGCCGCCTTCAGCTTGAAAGCACAGCGCCGGGCCGCACGGTTGCGTGTTCACTGCTCTGCCTGCGGCGTCCGACAGACCGCCGGCGCCCAGCACGACTGCGGGCGTGTGCGTGCCGGGTACCCCCGCAAAGGTCACCGTTGTCCCGTCAATGGCGACCGGCGGGTAGCCGCTGTAGACGACCACACCTGGGGCGACCTCTACCAGGGCCAGCGCCGCCAGCGTGGGCGCCATTCCCGCGCCGTACACTTCTTGTCCGATGGCGCCGCTGACATCCCAGCCGTCCCGCAGGTCTTCCAGCGGGATCCAGAGAGACGGGGCGTTCTCGCTGACCGTTTCATAAGCGGCGGGGTGGACGGTGGCGGCGCCGCCGGGCAAAAGGGGCGGCAGGCTGAGCGGCAAGGTGAGCAGGGTGTGTTTGACAAATTCGGACAGCAGTTTTTCGGTGGCGGGGTCGAGCACACCGTGGGTGCGTTGCAGCGTCTCGACCAGATAGACCCAGCCTTCATATTGCTCTTTGGCCGTGATGACGGCGCTCTGCTGGGTTGGGTTCAGGCCAAAGAAGGTGCGGTAGCGGATCTCCTGCTGCCATCCTGGCGTCGTCGGCCCTGCCTGCATCCAGCCATAGTCGCATTCCCACAGCCACGACAGGCGCATCAGGTTGGCCGTGGCCCGGTTGATGATCTCCAGGTAGAAAGGGTCTGGCTCAATCCGGACCATGCGGGCGGCCGCGGCGGCGGTCAGCGCCGTCATATGCGACTCGTAGGCCAGGCGGAAACCGTGCCCATCCAGAGCGTGTAGGGCGTTGCGGGCTTGTTCGACGTACCGCGCATCGGGCGACAGCCCGTTCAAGAGCAGCATCAGGTACGCATAACCGCCGCTGGCGTCCGGCTCGCGCCCGGTGCCCTTCCAGCTGTCAAAGCTGTAAAAGCGGGGAAAGCGGTAATCCACGGCTTCAGCAAAGATAATCCACGTCTCGCCGGTGCGGAGGGCCAGCCCGCGTAACGCATCGTCTTCGGGGTCCAGCAGGGCCAGCTCGGCGATTTTGATGGTGTGGCCCAGCTCGTACCAGGTGTCGCCGCACTCCTGGGGACCGGTCAGTGAGAGGGGACCGCTGTTCTGGAACATGCCCGCCGGACCGAAATCGGGGTTGAAAAAGTCGGGGAGGGTTGCCCGCAGTTCGTTATAATAGTCGGGTGTCTCGCCAAAGCGGAGGCGGTAACGGGCCAGGGCCGTGTACACGTCCAGTTGGGTGATGGCTTCGGCCGATTGGCGGGTGTCGGCCACGTATGCCCGCAGGTAACGCCTGCCGTTCAGCGTGACCCAGTTCCGTTCGTCCGCCAGGTCGCGGAGCGTTGCGCCCTGGATGCCGGCCGGCGTGCTCTGCCCGTCCCATGCATAGAGGCCGAACCAGTCGGGCAGCGGGTCGTCGGGCACCGCCATCAGGTCATAGATGTCGCTGAGGTTATGCAGATAGCGGGCAAACATCTCGTCTTCGTCGGCCGGGCGACCGGGCTGCAGGTAGAGGTAGCTGTCATAGAGGGGCACGGCTGTGCCGGCGGGCTGGTTCGCCAGGTCGGTCTGGGAGAGGTTGTGACCCAGACGCTGGCCCGTCCGGCGGGGTGTGGCGGCGGGCGTGTAATGGGCCGCCTGCATCATGGGGTTGAGCGCGGTCAGGTCGGCCCAGTAGAACAGGGTGCTGTCCAGCGCTGCGCTATAGCCGTACAGGTGCGGGGCGGCCATGGGTGCACGGTCGGCGTAGATTTCGAGTTGTCCGCTGCGCTCCGCGCCCGTGGCGCGGTCGGCGAACTGAAGCTCGGGCGCGGGGCTGGCGGGAGGGGGGCCGTGGCGCACCATTTCCAGACGCCAGCGGAACAGGCCGGGGTGCAAGTCGTAGGCGTAGAGGGTGGTTTGAAAGGTTGCCCAGTCGCGCTGTGCCGTCAGGATGATCTGCTCGCCGCTGGCGGTCTCGCGGGTCTCCACGGTCGGGGCGGCAGACAGGGCGTTGAGCGCGTCTCCGCCGGGCAGGGTGAGGACCAGGGCGATGGCGCTGCCCTGGGGGAAGATCGAAACAGACTCGCCAGTGTACACCAGCCGGTAAGGGCCGCTCTGGATGCCGACGGGTGTTTGCAGAAAAGCGGTCTGGTCGTGCTCGGCGCGCGGGACCAGGGGGGCGGGCAGTCGCCGGTAGCGGGCCGGCTCGGTCGCGGCG
>DAOTZN010000292.1:0-3850 GCA_034434095.1 Anaerolineales bacterium | reverse complement strand
ATAAAACATGACATTGAATCCAGCAAAGAAGGCACTACTGGAAATTTTAGAATATTACCTGCGCCGTACTTTCAACGCAGACCAGGTGTATATCTTGCTGCAAACCGGGCAGGCCTGGCACGTGTATTTGAGTGCTGAGCAGAATGGTTTTTCCTTAGATGATGTCCCTTTGCTGCAATCCTTGTTGACAAAGAAAAAAGCCCTCTACATCAATGATACCAGCGTTAACAATCACTGGCGTCCACTGCGCTTCAACGAACAGCCTGTACGCTCCTGGATGGGAGTACCGATTATCATTCAAGGTGAAATTCTGGGAGCCTTGTGGCTAGAATCGTATACTGCAGGAACGTTTTCCCAAGAACAATGCGATTTGTTAGAAAAATTGGGGCAATTTAGCGGAACAATTTTGAAAAATTGTCAGATGCACCGAGAAATACGCATCGCAATGCAAGGAAAACTATTTCTTACCGATGCTGCTCGCCAGATTAACAGCGCGCTGGATCAACCGCTAATTTTGCAAATCAGTGTCCAATATGCTATGACCTTGTTTCAGGCCGATGCGGCTTGCTTTGTATTATACGATGATCATAAGATGTTGCATATAACCTACCAACGCAACATTCCCCCCGATATAGATCCTAATGAGCCACTACCGCCCGATGATTTATTGTGGCAAACCGTCAAGGACGGTACACCGTGGCTACTAGACGATTACCCCAACCACCCTCTGGCAAAGGCAGCCTGGATTAAAGCCGGAATCAAAAGCGCAATCAGCGTTCCTTTGTATACGCATGGACAAGTCCTGGGGGCATTCTATCTGTTTCGTACTCGAGATCGTGAAGTATTCGATGCCACCGATTTAGAAAGCCTGGACCTGCTAGGGGGTCAGATTAGCACTGCACTACAAAACGCAAAGTTACTCGCTGACGAGCGCCAACGTACCGATGAACTGGGTGCGTTGCGCGATACATTGGCGGATTTTTCCGCGCAGTTAGGCCTGCCAGATCTCATGCAAGCCATTCTACGACGAGCAGTCGCGTTACTATTAGCCAGTGGTGGTGAAGTGGGGTTGTATGAACCAGAATACGGTGGGCTACGCGTGGTCGCCTGTTATAACATGGGGCAGTCCTACGAGGGAACTTTTATTCCCATTGGGCAAGGCGTTATGGGGACAGTTGTGCAAACTGGCGAAATATTAATCATTCCCGATTACGGCACCTGGGAAAATCGATTGCCAAAATATAGCCAATGTGCTGGCCGTTCGGTTATTGCGGCACCACTGCGGGCGCGCGGAAAATTGGTGGGAGTCATCAGCATCGTAGACAAAAACACCGGCCGCGTTTTTACTGAAAGCGAGATACATATTCTCAAAACCTTCACGCAACAGGCCGCCATAGCAGTAGATAACGCTCACCTGTTCGAGGCTGCCAACCGGAGAGCAGAGGAGGCTGAGACATTGCGTGAAGTCAGTCTAATCGTAGCGGGGATTCTGGACAAAGATCAGGCCGTTCAGCGCATTCTGGAATTACTTGGCCGGGTTGTCATTTGTGATAGTGCAATCGTACTGTTGAAAGAAGCAGACACTCTCAAAGTTGTGGGAGAACGGCAATGGACAGAAACACCGTCCTTCCTGGAAACAACCTTCCCCATCGAAAGCGATTCCCCCTACAGTGAGGTTGCCCGTAGTAACTCCCCCCTATTGCTGCCAGACATAAGCAAGCACTTCCCTACCTGGGGAAAAAGCCATCACCCTGCCATGATAAAGGCTTGCATGGCTGTGCCCTTGGATGCACACAACAAGGTTTTAGGGGTGTTAGCCGTCCACAGCAGCAATCCCCACTACTTTACTCAGACCAAGTTACGGTTACTTTCAGCATTTGCTTCGCATGTATCTATTGCTATCGCCAATGCACACTTATATCAAGAAGCCCAATATTTGGCAATCACCGATCCGCTAACAAAAATATATAATCGTCGCTATTTCTTCGAGATCGCGCAACGAGAATTTGATCGTACAACACGGTATGGCTATCCATTATCCATTTTGATGCTAGATATTGACCATTTCAAAACAGTCAACGATACTTACGGGCACCAAATAGGAGATATTGCGTTGCAAGAAGTTGCCAATAGGTGCCGGGAGAGCATTCGCGACTTTGATATTCTGGCGCGATACGGTGGTGAAGAGTTTATCATCCTACTACCAAATACAGAACAACAGGGCGCCTTACATGTTGCCCACCGGATACGAGACAAAATCGGTAATGCCCCTACAAATGTGGGGAAATACAACATTCCCATTACCGTCAGTATTGGTGTAGCAACACTTACCAAAGAAATCACAACTTTAGACATGCTGGTTGGCCAGGCTGACACGATGCTATACAAAGCCAAAGCGGCCGGACGGAATTGTGTTATGCCTCAAGATGACTGATATCATACGGCAATAGCGCGTCAACTCATTTCCCGTACAGAGAACACCGGCCTCATCCAAAGTTTTGGATGAGGCCGGTCAGGTTTACAGGTATGCTTCGTTGTACTCAGGGACGGTAATCGTAAGAACTGAGAACACGCATATAATTTGCACGTTCTAAGGCCGCATCACCGCCCAATGCTTGCTGGCTCATACTGCCTTGCATTTGCTGGATGGATTCATATTCATGAGCAGTCATCCATTCTTGCAGACCATCCAACAAGGTAGCAACATAGCCTGGACCATGTTTGAGCAAGGCGGAAGCCATTAACGTGGCCTTTGCACCTGCCATCATGGCTTTTAGCACATCTTCTACTGTGTGGGTGCCACCTGTCAGGGCGAAATCCACATCAATGCGGCCATACAACAGGGCAATCCAGCGCAGGGCAAGCAACAATTCGCTTGAAGTGCTTAACCTCAAATGCGGTACCACATCCAGGGCTTCCAAGTCGAAATCGGGCTGGTAAAAACGATTGAAAAGCACCACGCCTTGGGCGCCAGCCTGGTGCAATTTCTGCACCATATTAGGCAGAGCAGTGAAAAAGGGGCTGAGTTTAACCGCCACCGGTATGCTCACCTGAGCACAAATATCACTTACCAGCCGCGCGTAGTTTTTCTCGATTTCATCAGAAGTTCGTTGTGGATCGGTTGGTAAATAATACAGATTGAGTTCCAGTGCATCCGCACCCGCAGATTCAATTTGGTGGGCATAGGAAATCCAACCACCGGTAGAGACGCCATTCAGACTGCCGATGATGGGAATATCCACCGCCTTTTTGAGGGCTACGATGTTTTCCAGGTAACGCTCAGCACCGAGACTGTAGCGGCCAGTATCAGGAAGGAAAGACATGGCTTCCGAAAAACTATCCGAGCCGCTAAACAGAAAATGATCTAATTCCAGACTTTCGCGGGTGATTTGTTCCTCAAAAAGGGAATACATCACCACCGCAGCGACGCCAGCATCTTCCAATTGGCGAACGATCTCGACTTTCTCGGAAAGCGGCGAGGCCGAAGCCACCAACGGATTTTTTAGGGAAAGTCCAAGATAAGTTGTTTTTAAATCAACCATGGGAGCACCTTTCATTCTAATGAAAAAATCGAAAACCGAGGGAAGCGATGGCCAGTCATACCTGAGTACAGCCTTCCGGAAATTGGCACCGAGGTTTTCATACACCAGGCGGCGTTCCAAAGTGTCACCAGTAGCGACGCAACCTTCCCAACACCTTGGATGACTTCGCGCCTAACTATAAGATGAGGGGCAGGTCGGGCTCCCACGCCGGCGGATAGCCGGCGTGGGAGCCGCATCCTCGGGCATTGAAACTAAAAGCCCCTGTCTCATCAAGAGCGAACTAAGTCAAAGTTACTCTTCTACCTTCT
>DAOTZN010000291.1:0-3728 GCA_034434095.1 Anaerolineales bacterium | reverse complement strand
CCACTCATCCACTTCGCGGTTGACGCGAAAACTTAAGTCGCGCAGTTCTTCGGCTTGCTGTTCTAAGGTGTGAATAGTACGCAACAGGTCGGCGCGAAATTGATCGGCGGTGCCGCTGTGCCAAGCCCAGCTGAGGCGCGAATAAGCACTGCGCAGCGTGCGAATGCTGTTTTGTGATTCACTGGCTATATAGTTGCAACGCTGCGCCAAATCACGAACTTGTTCGGTTTCCATGTGGATGGTGGTCATGGATGCTTTCTCCCTAAAACAATGAATTGCGAGAAAAGGTAACGCGTATAATTTTATCATCTAATTCTCATTTTTGAGCACATCGGAAGGGATGGTTCAAAAATATGTAGACACTTTAACAACTCAATAGGGTTGCAAAGAGCCCCCAAATCAGGCAAGATATTATTGAGAACAAACCATATCAACCTGATAGGAGGCTCCCTATGTTAGAGTATCGCAGAAAAGACCTGGATTTGTCAACCCGTATAGCGATTGGATTGGAGATGATACTTCCGGCGGAAATGCGCGGTTGGGGGCGGGTGAGTGAATTAGCCCAAAAGTATGGCATCTCACGTAGCCTGCTATACAAGATCAAGGATCGAGTACAAGAAGCACTGGAAGCAACATTGCAGCCAAGGAAGGCCGGGCGACCGACAAAAGAGAAAAGCGTGCAAATCGACCGGGATTATGTACGCAAAGCGATTGCGGTGCTGCCCCTACTGACCGGGTCGGTACGCGGCATCCAGTTGAGTCTGGAATTGCTGTTTGATGTAAAACGGTCAGTTGGTTACATCGGCCAGACCCTGTTGGTGATTGCCCACATCTCAAGTATCTCCAAAAGGGTGATATGGAAAGAGTTAGACGGCCAACTATGAAAGGGTCGCCATACATTGCCAAACGCGCTCAAACCACGGAGCAGGATGTAAGGGCCATCCCGATCGGTCTTGAGGCCGAACTTACCGCCGAGTTTTCGCAGCCAGAGTACCGCTTTAGGAGGCCAGCGCTTTGCTAGAAAGAAGACAAACTGAGCGGCAGCTAAGACTAAGGCAAAGATACCGCGTACCCGTCGGGGTTTTCGGAGCCGGTTATTCGAGCGGTATCAACGCCGCATGGCGGAACTGGACGAAGCCATCTGCGATATGTTTATCCGGGGTGTAAGTACCGCCGGGGTAGGCAGCGTGATGGAGGCGCTGACCGGCATTCAGCCCAGCCCATCCACGGTGTCGCGGCTCTTTCACTCGCTGGAAAGTGAGTGTGAAGGCTGGAAGCGCCGATCTCTGAAAGCGCATTACTTGTACGTTTATGCCGATGGCACCTACTTTACGGTCATTTACAATCAAGAAGGCTGCAAAATGCCCATCCTGGCCGTAGTAGGCATTGATGAAACCGGCCAACGGGAAGTTCTGGCCTTCTGTGTGGGTGAACGCGAGAATCAGAACGCGCTGGGAAGACTTGCCCAGCGCTATTCAATGCCTGCGGCGCGATCTGGAGGCCTATCTGACTTTCTACCGCTTCCCAAGGCAGCACTGGAAGTATATCCGCACCACCAATATCATCGAACGCTTGTTCGGCGAAGTCAAACGCCGCAACAAGATGGCCGCTGCTTTTCGTAACGAGAATAGCTGTTTGTTGTTGTTCTATGCGATCACCCGCAGCCTGAAATTCAGGAAAATTACTTTCCCCGCCATGAAAACCGAGACCCAACTTTTACACAACTCTTGACATACTACCGATTCATCCTAAGGCCTTCAACATCTCAGATAATTCTGCGCGAATGTCCGATGGAGTTATGGGGTTCAGAGATACTTTTGTGCCGTCATCCTTACCTCCCCATGTCCAGGTACCATCACCACATAGCACATATTGCCTTCCAGGTGCATCGTGGGGTTCATTCACAGGGCGTTGACTCAGAGATGCAATCCACCCCAGCGTAGCAACCCATTCCAGTATAGCAGGGATGGTTTCTACATCCGTGTTGTGTTCCTTCAGGATGTGCACCGCAAAAGTGCGGTTTTTCCATACGAGGGGAACGAGGCTCAAAGGCTGGAGAAGCGCATAAGAAATCGGTGCTTTTGTCGTGGTAGAGATGGTCAACCAGCGCATCGCTGCCTTTTGCAAGGAAGATAGCGAAGCATAGATTTCAAAATGGACAATATCATCATCCATTTCTAGAAAAAGCCCCTGCTCTTCTGCAGTAAAGAGATGAACGCAGCGGCAAGTTCCATCCTTAGTGATGTGCTCCAGACGGAGTAAAGAGGGGGCGGATTCAATCCACTGCAGTAAGGCAACCAACAACCGATCAGCCTGCCACCCAAAACCTGGGGCGGGGCGGATCAGATTGCGCGCCAACAGAGAAGTTTGCCCTTCCTTTTGAAAAGCGGTCAGTTGGGAGACAGAAAATTCCGCCGGATTGCCTTTGGGCAGGGGAAGGCCGGCAATTCCCAACGCGCCGGCCAGCCAATATAGTTCAGCACGAGAAAGATCAATCTGAAAAACGTCTTTATCCTGCTTCATTGCTTGTCCTTTGGTCGAATCACAATCACATAGTTACCGCCTTTCTTCCATATCTTTTCAAAGGTTGCCAGCGGGATTGTCTTTTCCTTCCCGCTCCATGGATCGTTGACAATTACGGATTTATCATCAATGCCCTTGACAAGTATCGCGTGATTGTAGGAGCCATTTGGTATAATGTCACGATTTGGTCGACTAAGTAAACCCACTTGGGTATTGACGACCACCGGCCCGTTGTTAAGGATGGATTTTAGCCCCTCCATGTTGCTTACCTTGACGGTGGACCGGTAGTTAAGTTCGCTTAAGTCATCATTTAGCCTATCCAGACCAATACCCGTTTGAGGTGTGCCGTCACCGGAATCGAGCATCTTTATCAGATCAGCAGGGGAGGCGGTTACGTTTTTCGGGTCTTTGGCATGGTAATAGTCCAAAACCATGCTGATCGAGGTAGGAAGACAAGCGCGGTTGCCGTAAAGTTGGCCCTGTGCTTTGGGTGAAATGTCGTAAACGCCTTGCGGCGCTGTTTTTGGCGATTGGGAAGTTGGTGCTGTCTCGGTTTTGACAGGTGAAGATGCCTGAGACGGCTGTGCGGAAGAACTGACGTCTTCTTGCAGCAACGCGCCCAAAGGAGAGGAAGATTTGGGATACTCTGCAATGGGTGAACTGATCTCCGGTGTTGATAAGAATCTTGTGAGCCAGGCATCTAACCAGACCGGAAGATTACTCAGCAAAGGTATGGCAGAGATGGCCGTAAACAAGGGGAGGATGGGCTGTTCCCAAAAAGGAAGGCGCCCGCCCCCGCCAGTATAAAGAAAATGCCCCTGCCAGAGGGTGTGCCAACCCATTCTTCCAAAGGAAGATGCACCGCGCTGGTCAGTCTGCTCCCATTCGGCAATCTCGTGCACCAGGCACTCTGACAAAAACTGCAAGTTATCTGCCTGCCTTTCCAAATCATGTAGACATGCGTTGGCCTGCATCATAAATTCTTCCTGCCCACCCCCCTGCCAACTCGTCTTGAGCCATTGCAAGGCGCGTCGCAATGACTGCGCCTCCTCAAACATGGAGAGAGCATTTTGTTTGAGCAGCGAAGCAGTTTGATGCCCAACAGAAGATTGTAGATGGATAGTTGTCACCATCAATCTCCTTTACGGTTGCATCGTGCCAATCTGAAAATCATCGAAATCGGAGCGCGCCGGCACATCATTGCC